>JBBSLB010000045.1:0-14588 GCA_038255675.1 Mycobacteriales bacterium | reverse complement strand
GGCTCGGCGTCGCCATGCCGGTGGTGTCGCCGTAGGACAGCCCGTCCGCGCCGTCTGCGAGCGCGCGGCCCGCGACGGCCAGCACCCGCTCGACCGGCACCTCGCCCTCGTAGGGGCAGCCGAAGGCGGTGGAGACGATGACCTGGCAGGTGGCGCCGGCGGCGTGGGCGGCCTGCAGCAGCTCGGCGATGTCGTCGAGCGACTGGTCGGTGCTGCGGTTGACGTTCTTGAGGTTGTGCGTGTTGCTGGCGCTGACGACGACCTCGATCTCGCGGAAGCCGGCGTCGAGCGCGCGCTGGGCGCCACGCAGGTTCGGCACGAGCGCGGAGTACCGGACGTCGACGGACTTGGCCACGGCCGCCCAGACCTGCGCGGCATCGGCCATCGACGGGATCGCCTTCGGATGGACGAAGGACACCGCCTCGATCCGCCCCACGCCGGTGCGCGACAGTGCGTCGATGAGCGCCACCTTGCTCTTGGTGGGCACGGGCGCTTCGTTCTGCAGGCCGTCGCGCGGTCCCACCTCGCGCAGGCTGATCCGCTGGGGGAGGTCGCTCACGCGTCGACGCTAGTACGCCGCAGCAGGTGCGGGGTCAGCGACCGGTAGCCGCGCACCGACCGGCGGCGCAGCCTCGTGAGCTCGTACGAGCCGTCGTCGGCCAGCGCGTCGGCGGTGGCCTGGTCGACGAGCACGGAGCGCGGCCTGGCCTCATCGGTGAGCCGGCTGGCGAGGTTGACCGGTGCGCCGTAGACGTCGCCGAGCCGCACCAGCAGCGGCCCGAGGGCAACCCCGGCGCGCACGTCCGGAAGCTCGTCGTCCTCGGCATGGGCGTCGACGGTCTGCAGCGCGACCTCGACCGCGCTGCCCGGCTCGTCGGTCACGTAGAGCACTGCATCACCCAGGGTCTTCACGACCCGGCCGCCGACCGCCGTCACCCGCAGCGCTGTCTCGCGCTCGAAGCGCTCGAGGGTGCGCTCCAGTGTGCTCGCGTCCCACTGCTGGGTCGAGCGGGTGAAGTCGACCAGGTCGACGAAGCCCACTGCGGTCGAGGGCTTCTCGTCACCGTCGGTGGCCGCGAAGGCGCGCGCGGTCGCTGCCGCGAACTGCCGGCGCCAGACGTGCACGACGAGCTGCTCGAGCATCGGCATCAGCCCCGGCGCAAGGTGCGCGGCGGCGTCCAGCGCCTCCTCGGGCGTCAGCTCCTCGCCGGCCACACGGAAGAGGTCGACTTGCGCCTCGGCCGTGCGGGCCAGCTCCTGGCCCATCGACCGGGCCAGCACCATGACCGTGTCGGCGTCGACGATGCCGGTCCTGGAGAGCTCGAGGGCGGTCCGCAGCGCCTCGACGTCCTTGCTCGTGAACGCCCGCTCGGCGGGGCCGACGTCGGGGAAGCCCATGGCGTTCCACAGGCTGCGAGCCTGCGGCTCGGGGATGCCGACGGCGTCGGCCACGTCGTCCCGCGTCAGCTCGCACGGCGCACCCAGCAGGGTCGCCTCGAGGTCGTCCGGGTCCACGCGCGCAACTTACGCTCGCCGACCTGCCGGAACGGACGTAGCGTCCGGACATGAGCCGTCGGCACACCACCTACTTCGTCCTGCGCGCGGTCGCAGGGCTGGCGTTCGTGCTCGCCGCGACGGTGCTCCCGCGGGGGATCCCCGCCGCGCTCGTCATCCTCGTCGCGGGCCTGGTGGCAGTAGGGACCTCTCTCGGCACCAACGCCGGCGGGCCCGGCGAGCAGGCCGGCGCCCGGCCCCAGGACCGCTACTTCGACGCGCTGCGCGCGCCGCAGGGGCAGTGGCCGCCGTACGACTCCGACGAGGGCGGACCGGAGGCAACCCCGCGGCCCTAGCCTGCGTCTGACCGGGTACAGGTCTCCCCCACGACCCGCTCACCAGGAGGTCGCCATGTCCGTTGGCCGCAAGCAGTCTCGGCTCTGCGCCCCCGCCCTGCTGGCCGTGCTGCTGCTCACGGGCTGCGGCTCCGAGGACGGCGCCCGCTCGGTCGCGGCCCCCGCCGACCTGACCGCTCCTGCCGTCAGTCCGACGGCCGAACCGGCGCCGACGGCCGGCCCGAGCAGTAGCGAGCCCGCAACCCAGACCGAGGCCCGCGCCGTCTACTGGCTGGGAGCGGCGCAGGAGCCGCGCGGACCACGGCTCTACCGCGAGTTCGAGCAGCGGCCGGTCGGCGACCCGGCGCAAGCGGTGCAGGACGCGGTCGACGTCATGCTCGGCGGCGAACCCAACGACCCGGACTACACCTCCCTGTGGGCCGACGGGACCGCCCTGCGCAGTGTCGAGCGCGACGGGACCACGGCCGTCGTCGACCTGTCCCAGGAGGCGACGACCAACGGCGGCGGCTCGGCCTTCGAGGCGATGACGCTCCAGCAGCTCGTGCACACCGTCACCGCGGCCGACCCGTCGCTCACCGGTGTCCGGCTGCTGGTCGAGGGCCAGCCGATAGAGACGCTGTGGGGCTCGGTCGGCACCGAGCAGGTGCTGACCCGGGCGCCCGCGGCCGAGACACTGGGCCCGGTCTGGCTCGACGTGCAGGAGGGCTCGATGCTCGCCGGGCGCAGCTTCGGCGGCACCGCCACGGTCTTCGAGGCCACCGTGAACTGGGAGCTCAAGCAGGACGGCTCGGTCGTGGACGAGGGCTTCGCCACGGCGACGATCGGCGCGCCCGGGCGCGGCGAGTGGTCGGGCAGCACCGACGCCCCCGCCGGCGACTACGAGCTGTGGGCCTACGAGAGCTCGGCCCGTGACGGCTCGATCACCTGGCTGGACACCAAGGCCGTCACGATCAGCTGACCGGGCGCAGGTGGACGACGTCGCCGGCGCCGTACGCCGTCCCGTCGACGACCAGCCGGCCGGCGTCGTCGACGCCCTCGGCGGTCCCCTCGACCGTCCGGTCGCCGGGCAGCTCGACGCGGACCCGGCGGCCGAGCGTGCCGCAGCGCTCGCGGTAGGCGGCGCGCGCGGCGGCGGGGTCGGAGAGCACGTCGGTCAGCGCGCGCAGGACCGCGCGCAGCAGCGTGTCGCGGTCGACCGTCCGCGCCCCGGCCAGGGCCAGCGAGGTGGCCCCTGCGTGCGGCAGCTCGTCGGCGCGGGTCGAGACGTTGAGCCCGATGCCGAGCACCGCCGCACCCGGCAGGGGCACCTCGGCGAGGATCCCGCACACCTTGCGGCCACCGACAAGCACGTCGTTGGGCCACTTGAGCTCGGCCGCCACCTCGGCCCGCGAGCTCAGCGCCGTCGCCACGGCCAGCCCGGTCCACAGCGGCAGCCAGGACCACTGCGCCGCAGGCAGGTCGGGCCGCACGAGCACGCTGAACGTCAGCCCGGCGCGCGGCGGGGACGTCCAGGTGCGGTCCAGCCGGCCGCGCCCGGCGCTCTGCAGCTCGGCCGCCACGACCAGCCCGGCCGCCTCGCCCGCACGCGCCCGCCCGGCGACGACGGCGTTGGTGGAGGGCGTCTCGGTCAGCACCTCGACCCGCCAGCCGTCCGGCCCCAGTGCCCTGCGCAGCGCAGCCAGATGCAGCGGCGGCCGGTCGAGGTCGTCGTACGGACTGCTCACCCGCTCCACCCTGCCAGAGCGCGAGCGAGCCCCGATACCCTCCGCGGGTGACTGCCGAGCCGATCGAGAACGACCTGCCGCCCGACGCCGACGTACACACGACGGCGGGCAAGCTCGCCGAGCTGCGCCGCCGGAACGAGCAGGCGCTGCACGCCGGGTCGGACAAGGCGCTGGAGAAGCGGCGGGCGGCCGGCAAGCGCACGGCGCGCGAGCGCATCGCGTCCTTCCTCGACGACGGCTCCTTTGTCGAGACCGACGCGCTGACCCGGCACCGCGCCCGCGACTTCGGCCTGGAGCACAACCGCCCGATGGGCGACGGCGTCATCACCGGCTACGGCACGGTCGACGGCCGCCCGGTCTGCGTCTTCAGCCAGGACGCCACCGTCTTCGGCGGCGCACTGGGCGAGGTCTACGGCGAGAAGATCGTCAAGGTCATGGACCTGGCGCTCAAGACCGGGGTCCCGATGGTCGGCCTCAACGAGGGCTCGGGCGCCCGGATCCAGGAGGGGATCATGGGCCTGGCGCTGTACGGCGACATCTTCTACCGGAACACCATGGCCAGCGGCGTGATCCCGCAGATCAGCCTCATCCTCGGGAGCTGCGCCGGGGGTCACGTCTACAGCCCGGCGCTCACCGACTTCACCCTCATGGTCGACAAGGCCAGCGCGATGATGATCACCGGTCCGGACGTCATCAAGACGGTGACCGGCGAGGACATCTCCATCGAGGACCTCGGCGGCGCCCGCGCCCACAACTCCACGTCCGGGGTTGCGCACTTCATGAGCGCCGACGAGGACGAGGCACTCGAGCTGGCCAAGGCGCTGCTGTCCTACCTGCCGAGCAACAACCACGAGACCGCCCCGGTGCACGAGGCCCCGGACGTGTTGGCCGAGGAGCCACTGCTCGAGCTGGACACCTTCATCCCCGACAGCAACAACGCGCCGTACGACATGCACACCGTGATCGAGGCCGTGCTGGACGACAGCGAGTTCCTCGAGGTGCACGCGCTGTGGGCGCAGTCGATGGTGTGCGGCTTCGGCCGCGTCGAGGGCCGCTCGGTCGGCGTCGTCGCGAACAACCCGATGCACTTCGCCGGCACCCTCGACATCGACGCCTCCGAGAAGGCGGCCCGCTTCGTGCGCACCTGCGACGCCTTCAACGTGCCGGTGCTGACCTTCTGCGACGTGCCGGGCTTCCTGCCGGGCGTCGGCCAGGAGCACGCCGGCATCATCCGGCGGGGAGCCAAGCTGCTCTACGCCTACTCCGAGGCGACCGTCCCGCTGGTCACCGTCATCACCCGCAAGGCCTACGGCGGCGCGTACGTCGTCATGGGGTCCAAGCACCTCGGCGCCGACGTCAACCTCGCCTGGCCGACCGCGCAGATCGCCGTCGTCGGCGCGCAGGGCGCGGTCAACATCATCAAGCGCAAGGAGATCGCGGCCTCGGACGACCCCGAGAAGACCCGCGCCGAGTTCATCACGCAGTACGAAGACACCTTCGCGACGCCGTACATCGCCGCCGAGCGGGGCTTCGTCGACGCGGTCATCGAGCCGTCGCAGACGCGTCGCGAGGTGGCCAAGGCGCTGCGGCTGCTGCAGACCAAGCGGCAGACGCTGCCGCCGAAGAAGCACGGGAACATCCCCCTGTGAGCAAGGACCAGACTCCGGTTGTCCGGCCGCTGCTCACCGTCCTGCGCGGCGCACCGACGCCCGAGCAGCTGGCCGCGCTCATCGCGGTCGTGAGCAGTCGCGCTGTAGCCGCCGCCGAGGACGCCGCGCCGGCGGAGCCCTCGCTGTGGGCCCGGCCCGTGCTGCGCACCCCCCTGTCCCCCGCCCCCGGCGCCTGGCGCGCCTCCGCCCTCCACCGCTAGGAGCCCCACCCGTGCGCAAGGTCCTCATCGCCAACCGTGGCGAGATCGCCGTCCGCGTCGCTCGCGCCTGCAAGGACGCCGGGCTCCGGTCGGTCGCCGTCTACGCCGAGCCCGACCTCGACGCACTGCACGTCCGAGTGGCCGACGAGGCCTTCGCGCTCGGCGGGACGACCCCGGGCGACTCGTACCTCCGGATCGACAAGGTGTTGCAGGCGCTGGCCGACTCCGGTGCCGACGCCGTGCACCCCGGCTACGGGTTCCTGTCCGAGAACGCCGAGTTCGCGCAGGCGGTCATCGACGCCGGCGCGACCTGGATCGGCCCGTCCCCCGAGGCGATCGCGGCCCTGGGCGACAAGACGACCGCCCGGCACATCGCGCTCAAGATCGGCGCCCCGCTGGTGCCCGGCACCCCCGACCCCGTCAAGGGAGCCGACGAGGTCCTCGCCTTCGTCGAGGAGTACGGCCTGCCGGTCGCCATCAAGGCGGCCTTCGGCGGCGGCGGGCGAGGCCTGAAGATCGCCCGCACCAAGGAGGAGGTCCCCGAGCTGTACGAGTCGGCCGTGCGCGAGGCGGTCGCTGCCTTCGGCCGGGGCGAGTGCTTCGTCGAGCGCTATCTCGACAAGCCGCGGCACGTCGAGACGCAGGTCCTCGCCGACACCCACGGCAACGTCGTCGTCGTGTCCACCCGAGACTGCTCGTTGCAGCGCCGCTACCAGAAGGTGGTGGAGGAGGCGCCCGCGCCGTTCCTGTCGCAGGAGCAGCTCGACCAGCTGTACAAGGCCTCCAAGGACATCATCCGCGAGGCCGGCTACGTCGGCGCCGGAACATGCGAGTTCCTCGTCTCCGCAGACGGTCTCATCAGCTTCCTCGAGGTCAACACGCGGCTGCAGGTCGAGCACCCGGTGACCGAGGAGGTCACCGGGGTGGACCTGGTCCGCGAGCAGTTCCGCATCGCTGACGGCGAGGCGCTGACCTTCACCGACCCCGAGCCACGAGGCCACTGCTTCGAGTTCCGCATCAACGGCGAGGACCCCGGCCGCGGCTTCCTGCCGGCCCCCGGCGCGGTGACGACCTTCGTCGCGCCGAGCGGCCCGGGAGTCCGGATGGACTCCGGCGTCGAGGCCGGCTCGGTCGTCGGCGGCGCCTTCGACTCGCTGCTGGCCAAGCTCATCGTCACCGGCGCGACCCGCCAGGAGGCGCTTGAGCGCAGCCGCCGCGCGCTCGACGAGCTGCAGGTAGAGGGAATGGCCACCCTCATCCCGTTCCACCGCAAGGTGGTCCGGGACCAGGCGTTCACCTCCGAGCCCTTCACCGTGCACAACCGCTGGATCGAGACCGAGTTCGAGAACGACCTCGAGCCGTACGTCGGCGGGGCCGAGGCGGCCGAGGACGAGCCGCGCGAGAAGGTCGTCGTCGAGGTGGGCGGACGCCGGCTCGAGGTGTCGCTGCCTGCGGGCCTGGGCGCCGCCACCGGCGCAGCCGCCAAGAAGGCCGCGCCCAAGCGGTCGGCGAAGAAGGCCGGCGGTGCGGCGGCCTCGGGCGACTCCCTCACCTCGCCGATGCAGGGCACGATCGTCAAGGTCGCCATCCAGGACGGCGCGACCGTCGAGGCCGGCGACCTGGTCGTCGTGCTCGAGGCGATGAAGATGGAGCAGCCCATCAACGCTCATCGGACGGGCACCGTGTCCGGTCTGTCAGCGGCCGTCGGCGAGGTCGTCACCAGCGGCGCCGTGCTGTGCGAGATCAAGGACTGATCGGCGACAAGACCCCGTGTGCACGCGGGATCAGCGAGCCCTACGCTCCGCGAGTGCACCTCCCTCCCCCGAGGATCGCGGAGCAGGCCTTCGCGCCCACCGCGTCCAGCGTCGCCGCCGCCCGTCGCTTCGTCACCGACTGCCTTGAGCAGTGGGACCAGCAGCCTGTGGTGTGGACCGTGCAGCTGCTGTTGAGCGAGCTCACGACCAACGCGGTCCTGCACGCCGGCGGGGACGGCTTCACCGTCGGCGTCGAGCTGCTCCCCGAGGGCGCTGTCCGGCTGACCGTGGCCGACGACAGCCCGCGCCCGCCGCGGCTGCGCGACTACGGCACCGCGGCGACCACCGGGCGCGGGGTCGCCCTCGTCGACGAGCTGGCGCGCGGCTGGGGCGTCGAGCCGCGCAGCGCCGGCGCAAGGGAGGGCAAGATCGTGTGGTGCGAGGTCGTGCCCGAGCCGCGCCGGCTGCACCTGGTCACGGACGACGACGACGCAGGCGACGACGCGGCGCCCGCTCTGGACGCCTTCCTCGGTCCGGACGACAGCGACGCCCCGACCGAGCAGCACCGCTGCGACCTGCGGACCGCCGCATGAGCGACGTCGAGCTGGTCACCGTGCGCGTGCTGAGCTTCCCGCTGCAGGTGCACGCCCGGGCCCAGCAGCAGTCCGCCGAGATGCGCCGCGAGTTCCAGCTGATCCTCGGGCAGGAGGCCGTCCACCCGGGCAGCGTTCCGTCTCGCCTGCTCGATGTCTCCAACGCGCTGTCCGGCCGCTACAGCGGCTTCACCGAGGAGCAGGAACGCCAGATCGAGGAGGGCATCGCGTCGGGAGGCGAGCGGCTCGACGAGCTGGTCTTCCGCGTGCCGGCCGACGTGCGCGAGGCGGTCGAGCAGCTCAGCGCGGTTCTCGACGAGGCAGACGAGTGGTGCCGCCAGGGCAAGATGCTCGTGCTGGCGACCCCTCCCGACCTGGTGATCTACCGCAACTGGTACCTCCAGGAGTTCGCTCGCCAGGCGGCCGGTGAGGCGCCTCGACCGTGGGACGGCCCGCTGCGCTGAGCCGCCGGCTCAGAAGCTCGTGAGCACCGTGACACCGGGCGTGCGTCCCACCTGCTCCAGCGCCGTGGCGGCGGCGTCGAGCCCCACCTCGCGGGTGACGAGCAGGTCGGGGCGCAGCCGCCCGGCGGCGACCAGGGCCAACAGCTCCGGGTAGGCGTGCGCGGCCATGCCGTGGCTGCCGATCAGCTCGAGCTCCAGGCCGATGACCCGCTCCATCGGCACGACCGGGCGCTCCTGTGAGGGCGGTAGGAGCCCGACCTGGACGTGCCGGCCGCGGGCCCGCAGCGAGCGGACGCTGTCGACGCAGGTCGTCGCACTGCCGAGAGTGTCCAGCGAAAGGGCGGCACCGCCGCCGGTGAGCTCGAGCACCGCCTCCACCACGTCGTGCGCACGGGCGTCGACGACGGCCGCGGCGCCGAAGGACGAGGCGAGCTCGAGAGCGCCCGGGGCGATGTCCACCGCGACCACCTGTGCGCCCGCGGTCACGGCGACCTGAACGGCGGACAGACCGACCCCGCCGCAGCCGTGCACGACCACCCACTCACCCGCGGCCACGCGGCCCTGCTGCACCACGGCCCGGAAGGCGGTGGCATAGCGGCAGCCGAGCGATGCCGCGGTGGCAAAGGACATCTCGTCCGGCAGGGCGACCAGGTTGACGTCGGCAGCCTCGAGCCCGACCAGCTCGGCGAACGAGCCCCAGTGCGTGAAGCCCGGCTGGGTCTGCTGCGCGCAGACCTGGTGGTCGCCTCGCAAGCAGGACGGGCAGCTGCCGCAGGCGCAGACGAACGGCACGGTCACCCGGTCGCCGACCCGCCAGCGCCGCACCCGCGCGCCGACTGCCTCGACGGTGCCGGCCAGCTCGTGGCCCGGCACGTGCGGCAGGCGCACATCGGGGTCGTGGCCCTGCCAGCCGTGCCAGTCGCTGCGGCACACGCCGGTGGCGCCGACCCGTACGACGACCCCCGTCGGGGAGGGCGACGGCGCAGCCACGTCCTGCACCGTCAGCGGCCCGGCGTACTGCTCGAAGACCAGGGCCCGCACTAGATCTCGTCGTGCAGCATGAGCTGGCGGGCCGCCTCGGTCACCGAGCCCGACAGCGACGGGTAGATCGCGAAGGTGTGCGCGATCTGATCGGCCGTCAGGCCGTTCTGGACGGCCAGCGAGATCGGCATGATGAGCTCACTGGCGTTCGGCGCGACGACGACGCCTCCGAGCACGGTGCCGGAGCCGGGGCGGCAGAAGAACTTCACGAAGCCGTCGGTGATGCCCAGCATCTTGGCGCGGGCGTTCGTGGCCAGCGGGAGCATGACCGTCTGCACGGGGATCGTGCCGGACTCGACCTGACCCTGCGTCACGCCGACGGAGGCGACCTGCGGGTCGGTGAAGACGTTCGCGGCCACCGTCGACAGCCGCAACGGCGCGACCGCCTCGCCGAGCGCGTGCCACATCGCGATGCGCCCCTGCATCGCGGCGACCGACGCGAGCATGAGGACGCCGGTGCAGTCGCCGGCCGCGTAGATGCCCGGGACGGTGGTGCGGGAGACGCGGTCGACCTGGACGAAGCCCTGCTCGGTCAACGTGACGCCGACCTCCTCGAGCCCCATGCCCCCTGTGTTCGGGACCGAGCCGACGGTCATCAGTGCGTGCGAGGCCTCCACGGTCGTCCCGTCGGTGAGGTGCACGACCACGCCCTTCTCGGTCCGCTCGACCCGGTCAGCGCGGCCGCGGCGGACGTTCATCCCGCGGCGGGCGAAGACCTCCTCGAGCAGCTCGGCGGCGTCGGCGTCCTCCCCGGGCAGGACCCGGGCGCGGGAGGACACCAGCGTGACCTGCGAGCCCACCGCGAGGTAGGCGTTGGCGAACTCGGCGCCCGTGACGCCGGAGCCGACGACGACCAGGTGCTCGGGCAGCTCGGGCAGGTCGTAGAGCTGGCGCCAGTCGAGGACCCGCTCGCCGTCGGGCTCAGCGCCGGCGACGACGCGCGGGTGGGCGCCCGTCGCGAGCAGGACCACGTCGGCCTCGACGTCGTGGACGTGTCCGTCATCGGCGGTCACCTGAACCATCGACGCGCTGTGGAGCCGGGCCGAGCCGTGCAGGATCGTCACGCCCTGGCGCACCAGCCGGGCGGTGATGTCGGCGGACTGCGCCAGCGCCAGCGCCTTGATGCGCGCATTCACCTCGTCGATGGCGGTGACCACCTCGCCCACCGCGCGGATGCCGACGCGGTCGGCGTGCGAGAAGGCCGTCATCGCCTCGCTGGTGGCGATGAACGTCTTGGACGGCACGCAGTCCGAGAGCACGCACTGCCCCCCGACGCCGTCCCGGTCGACGAGCGTGACCGACGCCCCGAGCTCCACGGCGACCAGGGCCGCCTCGTAGCCCGCGGGTCCTCCTCCGACGACGGCGATGCGCTGCATGTCTCCATCCTCCCGCACAGCGCGCTGGCTACTCTTCCGGGCATGGCGCTCTACGCGGCGTACGGCAGCAACCTCGACCCCGAGCAGATGCACCGTCGCTGTCCCCACTCCCCCGTCGCGGGCACCGGATGGCTGGAGGGCTGGCGCCTCACCTTCGGCGGCGAGGACCTCGGCTGGGAGGGCTCGCTCGCCACGCTCGTGCCGGCGCCGCGCGAGCACGTCTTCGTCGGGCTCTACGACATGACCGACGCCGACGCCGAGCAGCTCGACGCGTGGGAGGGGGCCGACAACGGCCTCTATCGCAAGCTGCGGGTGAGGGTGCACACGCTCGAGGGCGACAAGCTCTGCTGGGTCTACGTCCTGGACGGCTACGAGGGCGGGCTGCCGTCAGCGCGCTACCTGGGCGTGCTCGCCGATGCGGCCGAGGTCGCCGGCGCCCCGGCCGACTACGTGCGTGAGCTGCGCACCCGGCCCTGCCGGTCCACCGGGCCCTGACGGGCCGCCGGCCCAAGATCTCGCGCAGGGCTCCTCGCCGAGGCTGCCCGGCTGGCTAGTAGGCGCTGATGGCTGCCAGCGCGACGGCGACGAGCGCCCGCACCGCCACGGGCAGAGCCGCCTCGTCCACGTCGAAGGCGCCCTGGTGCAGGTCGTACGGCGACTCGCGCCCGGGTGCCTTGACGCCCAGGCGGGCCATCGCACCGGGCACCCGGTCCAGGTACCACGCGAAGTCCTCGCCGCCGAGCGACTGCAGCGTCGGGACGGCGGCGGACGTGCCGAGCGAGCGCCGCACGGCCGCGGCGAACAGCGTGGTCGCGGACTGGTCGTTGATCACGGGCGGGACGCCGCGGCTGTAGCGGACGTCGACATGCGCGCCGTAGGGCGCCACCAGGCCGTCGACGACCCGCTGGACCATCTGCGGCGCGTCGTGCCAGGCCTCCTTGTCGAGCACGCGCAGCGTGCCCTTCAGCACCCCGCGGTGCGGGATCGCGTTGGCGGCGACGCCGGCGTTGATGTGGCCCCAGACCAGGCAGAGCCCGGCACGGGGGTCGACCAACCGGTTGAGCACCTCGGGCAGACCGGTGGCGACGGTAGCCAGCACCTGCACGAGGTCGACGGTGTTGTGGGGTCGCGAGGTGTGCCCGCCGGGCCCGGTCAGCACCACCTCGAGGGAGTCGGCGGCGGCGGTGATCGCGCCGGACTTCAGCCCGACCCGGCCGACCTCGAGCGCCGGGTCGCAGTGCAGCCCGAAGGCTGCGGACACGCCTTCCAGCCAGCCCTCGGCGATGACGTCGAGCGCCCCGCCCGGCATCTGCTCCTCAGCCGGCTGGAAGACCAGACGCACGGTCCCCTCGAGCTGCTCCGCGACCTCTGCGAGCGCCAGCCCGGCGCCGAGCAGCGCGCTGGTGTGCACGTCGTGGCCGCACGCGTGGCAGACACCCGCGACCGTCGAGCGGTAGGGCACGAGCTTCTCGTCCTGCAGCGGCAGCGCGTCGATGTCGGCGCGCAGCACGACGACGGGACCGCTGCCCGTGCCGACGTCGCAGACGACGCCGGTGCCGCGCGTGAGCACCTTGGGCGACAGCCCGGCGGCGCTCAGCCGCTCGGCGAGAAGCGCTGTGGTGCGGTGCTCCTCGTGACCGAGCTCGGGGTGGGCGTGCAGGTCCCGTCGCACGCCGACCAGCTCACGGCCGTGCAGCGACAGCCAGTCCTCGGCGACGGTGTGAGAAGGGCTCATACGGCCGCCCCGGCGGCGCCCGGATCACCAGGAACGGGAGAGGTGGGACGCGACTCGAGCACGATCGGCCGGCCGGTCGTGAACTCCGCCAGCAGGCTGTCCACCACCGCGCTCAGGTCACCGCCGCTGGCCGCCGCGACGGCGCGCTGCCGCTGGTAGGACGCGCCGCTGTCGAGCACCGACTGCACCATCGCCAGCTCACCGTCGCAGCCGAGCCGCTCGGCGGTCGGCCGCAGGTCCTGCACCAGCTCGACCAGCGCGTCGCGGATCGGCTGTGTGCTGTCCTCACCGGTGATGATGCTGGCGTCCAGCCCGTAGCGGGCGGCCCGCCACTTGTTCTCCTGCACGACCCAGCGGCGCGGGGTCGGCAGGGTGTAGCCCTTGTCGATCTCGCGGTCCATCATCTCGACCAGGCACTGCGACAGCGCCGCGACCATGCCCACCTCGGCGATCGTCGGCAGCCCGTCACAGATCCGGAGCTCGACGGTGCCGTAGGTCGGGTGCGGCCGGATGTCCCACCAGACCTCCTTGATGGAGGCGATCGTGTCGGTCTTGATGAGGGTCTCCATGTAGCGCTCGAAGCCGGCCCAGCCCTCGACCTGCTGCGGCAGTCCGGCCGTCGGCAGCCCCTCGAAGACCTTCGAGCGGGCCGACGCCAGACCGGTCTCGGTCCCCGCCCAGTACGGCGAGGACGCCGACAGCGCGAGGAAGTGCGGGATGTAGGCCTGCAAGGCGTTGACCATCGCGATGACCTTGTCCGGCGAGCGCACGCCGACATGCACGTGCACGCCGAAGATCTGCATGCGACGAGCCAGCCACTGCATGTCCTCGATCAGCTTGACGTAGCGCGGGTCCTCGCTGATCTGCTGGCTGCGCCAGTTCGTGATCGGGTGCGTGCCTGCGCACATCAGGCCCAGCCCGCGCGCCTCGGCCAGCGGCACCACCTGCTCGAGCGTGCGGCCGAGGTCGGCGGTCGCCTCGGCGACGGTGCTGCAGACACCGGTGATGACCTCGATGGTCGACTGCAGCAGCTCCCGCTTCGCCGTCGGGTGCTCGCCGTCGGGACTGAGCTTGGCCAGGATCTCGCTCGCCCCGCTGGTGAGCTCCCGCGTCTCGCGGTCGACGAGCATCAGCTCCCACTCCACGCCCAGGCTGGAGCGCGGCGACGGGTTGAAGTCGATCTTCACTTAGAAGAACTCCTGCGGGACGTACGTGCCCCACACCTCGCGCAGCGCGCCACACACCTCGCCGACGGTGGCCAGCTCCTTCAGCGCGGTCCGCATCGGGTGCAGGACGTTCGCATCACCGGCCGCCGCCTCCTTGAGCTCGGCCAGCGCCTTGTCCACGGCGGCCTGGTCGCGCTTGTCCCGCAGCAGGCGCAGCCGCTCGCGCTGGTCGGCCTCGATGGAGGGGTCCACGCGCAGCGGGTCGTACTTCTCCTCGGCGTCACTGCGGTAGCGGTTCAGGCCGACGACCACCCGCTCGCCCGAGTCGATGCCGAGCGCCACGTCGTAGGCGGAGCGCTCGATCTCGCTCTTCTGGAAGCCCTTCTCGATGGCGGCGACGGCGCCGCCCATCTCCTCCACCCGCGCCATCAGCTCGAGCGCGCCCTTCTCCACCTCGTCGGTCATGGCCTCCATGACGTACGACCCGGCGAAGGGGTCGACCGTGGCGGTCACGTCGGTCTCGTACGCGAGGACCTGCTGGGTGCGCAGCGCGAGCGTCGCGGCCTTGACGGTCGGTAGCGCGATCGCCTCGTCGTAGGAGTTGGTGTGCAGCGACTGGGTCCCACCGAGCACCGCGGCCAGGCCCTGGACGGCGACCCGAACGAGGTTCACCTCGGGCTGCTGGGCGGTGAGCTGCACCCCGGCTGTCTGGGTGTGGAAGCGCAGCATCAAGGACTTGGGGTCCTTGGCACCGAACTCCTCCTTCATCACCTTGGCCCAGATGCGTCGGGCCGCACGGAACTTCGCGACCTCCTCCAGCAGCGTGGTGCGGGACACGAAGAAGAACGCCAGCCGGGGGGCGAAGTCGTCGACGGCCAGGCCCGCCTCGACGGCGGCCCGGACGTACTCGATGCCGTCGGCGAGGGTGAAGGCGATCTCCTGCACGGGCGTCGCCCCGGCCTCGGCCATGTGGTAGCCGGAGATCGAGATGGTGTTCCAGCGCGGCAGCTCGGTC
>JBBSLB010000044.1:0-14600 GCA_038255675.1 Mycobacteriales bacterium | reverse complement strand
TGGGTCATGCCCGGCGCCGGGGTGTCGAGGTGGGCGCTCGCCTGGTCGACGAGCGCCTGCTCGAGGTCGGCCAGCTGGTCGACGACCAACCGGGCGTGGTCGCGCAGGTAGAGCCGCAGGTCGGTGGCGACCTGGTCGTTGCGCGAGCGGCCGGCGCGCAGCTTTCCGCCCAGGGTGCCGAGCTTCTCGAGCAGCCCGCGCTCCAGGGCGGTGTGGACGTCCTCGTCCTCGACGCGCGGCCGGAACGTGCCGTCAGCGACCTCGACCCCGAGCTCGTCCAGGGCGCCAAGCATCCGGCCGAGCTCGTCGTCGTCGAGCAGCCCGGCGCGGTGCAGCACCCGGGCGTGGGCCCGGGAGCCCTGCAGGTCGTACGGCGCGAGGCGCCAGTCGAAGTGGACGCTGACCGAGAGCCGGGCGAGGGCCTCGGCGGGGCCGCCCTCGAACCGGCCGCCCCACAGGGAGGTGCGCCCAGCGGTGGGGGCGTCGGTCACGAGCCGCCCAGCCGGAGGTCGCGCTGCGCGGCAATCTTGCTCGGCATGCCCCACAGCTCGACGAAGCCCTTGGCCAGCGACTGGTCGAAGGTGTCCTGCGCGTCGTAGGTCGCCAGGTTGAAGTCGTAGAGCGAGGCGTCGCTGCGCCGGCCGGTGACCGTGGCGGTGCCGGCGTGCAGGGTCAGCCGGACCTCGCCGGTGACGTGCTGCTGGGAGGACAGGACGAACTCGTCGAGGGCGCGCTTGAGCGGCGAGAACCACAGGCCGTCGTAGACCAGCTCGGCCCAGCGCTGCTCGACGCCGCGCTTGAAGCGGGCCAGGTCGCGCTCAACGGTGAGGCTCTCCAGCTCCTGGTGGGCGGTGATGAGCACCTGCGCGCCCGGCACCTCGTAGACCTCGCGGCTCTTGATGCCGACCAGGCGGTCCTCGACCATGTCGAGCCGGCCGACGCCCTGCACCCCGGCGCGGGCGTTGAGCTGCTCGATCGCCTGCAGGACGGTGACCGGCTTGCCGTCGATGGCGACCGGGACGCCGCCTGTGAAGGTGAGCACCAGCTCGTCGGGCTCGCGGGCGACGGTCGGGTCGGAGGTGTAGGAGTAGACGTCCTCGATCGGGCCGTTCCAGGGGTCCTCGAGGAACCCGGTCTCGACCGCGCGGCCCCAGACGTTCTGGTCGATGGAGTAGGGCGACTTCTTGTTGACATCGATCGGCAGCCCCTTCTCCTCGGCGAAGGCGATGGCCTTGTCGCGGGTCATGCCGGAGTCGCGGACCGGAGCGATGACCTTGAGGTCAGGAGCGAGCGCGCCGATGCCGACCTCGAAGCGGACCTGGTCGTTGCCCTTGCCGGTGCAGCCGTGCGACACCGTCGAGGCGCCGTACTGCTTCGCGGCGGCGACCAGGTGCTTGACGATCAGCGGGCGGGACAGCGCCGAGACCAGCGGGTAGCGGCCCATGTAGAGCGCGTTGGCCTGCAGGGCCGGCAGGCAGTACTCGTCGGCGTACTCGTCGCGGACGTCGGCGACGACGGCCTCGACGGCGCCGCAGTCCAGCGCGCGCTGGCGGATGACCTCGAGGTCCTCGCCGCCCTGCCCGACGTCGGCCGCGACGGCGACCACCTCGGCGCCGGTCTCCTCGGCGATCCAGCCGATGGCGACGGAGGTGTCGAGACCTCCGGAGTACGCCAGGACGATGCGATCCTTGCTCACTGTGCATCCTTGGGGTTGTGGGGCAGGAACGGGCGGCCCTCGGCCAGCCGCAGCAGGCGCTCGGCGAGGGCGGTGCTGACCGGGGTGGCCGGTCGGCGGGTGACGAGCAGGACGGTGTCGTCGCCGGCGACGGTGCCGGCGACGTCCGGCAGCCCGGCGCGGTCGAGCGCCGAGCCGAGCAGGTGGGCGCCGCCGGGGGGCGTGCGCAGGACGACGGTGTCGCCGGTGGCCTCAGCAGAGACGAGCAGCTCCTCGAGCAGCCTGGCCAGTCGGGCGTCGACGGCCTCGGCGGTGCCGCCCCGGGGGGCGTTCTCCTCGGGGACGACGTAGGCGGTGCCGCGCGTGGTGCGGACCTTGACCGCACCGAGGTCCTCGAGGTCGCGGCTGAGCGTGGCCTGGGTGACGGCGACGCCGGCACCGGCGAGCAGTCGGCCGAGCTCGGTCTGGCTGGCGACCGCCTGGGCTTCGAGCAGCTCGACGATGCGAGCCTGCCGGCCGGCCTTGGTCAGCGGCGCGGTGGCCGACGTCATCACGAGCGCTCCAGCAGCCAGACGAGCAGCGCCTTCTGGGCGTGCAGCCGGTTCTCGGCCTCGTCCCACACCGCCGACTGCGGCCCGTCGATCACGGCAGCGGCGATCTCCTCGCCGCGGTGGGCGGGCAGGCAGTGCAGGACCACCGCGTCGGGACCGGCTGCAGCCAGGGCTTCTTCGTCGACGGAGTACGGCGTGAGGTCGGCGACCCGCTGCTGCTCGTCAGCCTGTCCCATCGACACCCAGACGTCGGTGTAGAGGACGTCGGCGCCCGCGGCGGCCCGCTGCGGGTCATCGGTGACGAGCACCTCGGTGCCGTACGCCCGGGCGCGCTCGACGACGGCCTCGTCGGGCTGGTAGCCGGCCGGGGCGCCGATCCGGACGGACATGCCGGCCATCGCGCCGCCGACGAGCAGGGAGTTCGCCATGTTGTTGGCGCCGTCGCCGAGGTAGGTGAGCACCTTGCCCTGCGTCGTACCGAGTCGCTCGCGGACGGTCTGCAGGTCGGCCAGCACCTGGCACGGGTGGAAGGAGTCGGTCAGCGCGTTGACGACCGGCACGCTGCTGGCAGCGGCGAGCGCTTCGATGCGGTCCTGCCCGAAGGTGCGGATGACGACGGCGTCGACGTAGCGCGACAGGACCCGCGCGGTGTCCTCGATCGTCTCGCCGCGGCCGAGCTGGGTGCTGCGGGCGTCGAGGACGAGCGGGTGGGCGCCGAGCTGGGCGATGCCGACCTCGAACGACAGACGGGTGCGGGTGCTCGGCTTCTCGAACACGACCGCCACCGACAGCCCGGCCAGCGGCTTCTCGCCAAAGCGCCCTTTGGCCTTGAAGTCGGCGGCCAGCGCGAGGACCTCCGCCTGCTCAGCAGGGGTCAGGTCGTCGTCGGCCAGGAAGTGCCGGGTCATCAGGTAGGTCCGCCCGTGACCTCGCCGACGCGGGTGAGCAGCTCGCTCACGGCGAAGGGCTTGAGGAAGACGTTGTCGTCGCCGAGCAGCTCGCGCATCCCCGGGACGGCGTCGATCTTGCCGGTCACGACGATGACCGGGATGTCCACCAGCTCGGGGTCGTCGCGCATCTCCTCGAGCACCCGGACGCCGCCGAGGTCGGGCATCATCAGGTCGAGCAGGACCAGAGCGGGCGGCGCGGAGGCGACCTTCACCAGCCCGGCCAGCCCGTCGGATGCCGTGACGACGTCGTAGCCCTCGGCCGACAGCAGGGTCTGCAGCAGCCCGCGCACGCTCGGGTCGTCCTCGACGACCAGCACCGTCACCGTCATGAGCGCGCTCCTCCGGTCAGCATGCGCCGACCCTAGTAGCGGACAGGACGGCGGACAGGGCCCCGACGAAGGCGTCGAGCTGGGCCCGCGTCACGACCAGCGGCGGGGCCAGGCGCAGGACGTCGGGGGCTGCGGCGTTGATGAGGAAGCCCGCGTCGCGCAGGCCCGCCTCGGCCTGCGCGGCGACCGGCGCGGTGAGCACGATGCCGCGCCACAGCCCGTGGCCACGCACGTGCGACACGAGTGGGTCATGGAGCGCCTCGACGGCGCCGGCGAGGTGCTCACCGAGCTCGGTGGAGGCCTCGAGCAGCCCCTCGGCCTCGACGGTGTCGAGCACCGCGAGCGCCGCGGCGCAGACCACCGGGTTGCCGCCGAAGGTGGTGCCGTGGTCACCCTTGACGAAGGCGTCGGCGGCCCGGCCGGACGCGAGCACCGCGCCCAGTGGCAGGCCGCCACCAAGGCCCTTGGCGAGGGTGACGACGTCGGCGCGCACGCCGGGGGCGACGACGCTGCTGGCCAGCCAGGCACCGACCCGGCCGACGCCGCCCTGCACCTCGTCCAGGTGCAGCAGTGCCCCGGTGGCGTCGCAGGCCTCGCGGGCCGCCTCGAGGAAGCCGCTCGGCGGGACGACGACACCGGCCTCACCCAGCACCGGCTCGAGGACCACCGAGGCGGTCCGGTCGGTGACGGCGGCGCGCAGGGCGTCGGCGTCGCCGTACGGCACGAAGGTCACCGGGCCGGGCAACGGCTCGAAGGGAGCCCGCTTGGCGGGCTGGCCGGTGACGGCGAGCGCACCGAGGGTGCGGCCGTGGAACGCACCCTCCGCCGCCACCCAGCCACCGCCCGGGCGCAGCCGGCGGGAGAGCTTGAGCGCGGCCTCGTTGGCCTCGGCGCCGGAGTTGGTGAACAGCACCCTGGTGCCCGGCACGCCCATGAGCGCGGTCAGCCGCTCGGCCAGGCGCAGGCCCGGCTCGTGCATCGCCAGGTTGCTGGTGTGGCCGAGGGTGGCGACCTGCCGGCTGACCGCCTCGACGATCGCGGGGTGGGCGTGACCCAGCACGTTGACGGCGATGCCGCCCAGCAGGTCGAGGTACTCCTTGCCCTCGTCGTCCCAGACGACCGCGCCGGAACCGCGTACGAGGGCAACCGCTGGGGTGCCGTAGTTGGCCATCATCACGGCCTCCCACCGGTGGGCCATGTCGCTCACGGCGTCCCACCCGATGACGGGACGACCATGGTGCCGACACCCGCGTCGGTGAACAGCTCGAGCAGCAGGCTGTGGGCGACCCGGCCGTCCAGGACGTGGGCGCGCGGCACTCCCCCGCGAACGGCCGCCAGGCAGGCCTCCATCTTGGGGACCATGCCGCTGGCCAGGGCCGGGATGAGCGCGGCCAGCTCGTCGGCCGCGATCTCGCTGATCACCTCGTCGGAGGCGGGCCAGTCGGCGTACAGCCCCTCGACGTCGGTGAGGACGACCAGCTTCTCGGCCTCGAGAGCGACGGCGAGCGCGGCCGCGGCGGTGTCGGCGTTGACGTTGTAGAGCTGCCCGTCCAGGCCGCGCGCGACCGTGGCAACGATCGGCACCTTGGCTTCGTCGAGCAGCGCGTGCACGATCTGCGGCTGCACGTCGATGACCTCACCGACGTAGCCGATGTCGACCGGCTCGCCGTTGACCGTCGCGTCGCGCCGCTCGGCAGTGAACAGCTGTGCGTCCTCGCCCGACAGACCGACGGCGAACGGCCCGTGGGCGTTGACCAGGCTGACGATGTCGCTGTTGACCTGGCCGACGAGCACCATCCGGACGACCTGCATGGTGTCCGGCGTGGTGACCCGGAAACCGCCGCGGAACTCGCTGTCCAGGCCGAGCCGGTCGAGGTGGGCGGTGATCTGCGGCCCGCCGCCGTGCACGACGACGACGCGGACGCCGGCGTAGCGCAGGAAGACGACGTCCTCCGCGAAGGCCCGCTGGAGCTCGGGGCTGGTCATGGCGTTGCCGCCGTACTTCACGACGATGGTGCGGCCGGAGAAGGACTTGAGCCAGGGCAGCGCCTCGACGAGGGCGGCGGCCTTGGGGAGGGCGACGTGGCCTCTCGCCGTTGCGGTGGTCATGTGGAGTACGCGCTGTTCTCGTGGACGTACTCGGCGGTGAGGTCGCTGGTCCAGAGCGTCGCGGTCTCGGTGCCGGCGTGCAGGTCGACGACGATCTGGACATCGCGGCCGGACAGGTCGACCAGGTCCCGGTCGTCGCCGGGCGCGCCGGCGCGGCAGACCTGGACGCCGTTGATGCTGACGTCGAGCGCGTCGGGCTCGAAGGCGGCAGCCGTCGTGCCGACGGCAGCCAGCACCCGGCCCCAGTTGGGGTCGTTGCCGTGCAGCGCGCACTTGAGCAGGTTGCTGCGGCCGACGGCGCGAGCGGCCTCGAGCGCTTCGCCGACGGTGGCGGCGGTGCGGACGACGACCTCGATGTCCTTGCTGGCGCCCTCGGCGTCGGCGACCATCTGCCGGGCCAGGTCGGCGCAGACGGCGCTGACAGCGGCTTGCAGCGCGTCGGGGTCGGGCGTGACGCCGCTGGCACCGCTGGCGAGCAGCAGCACGGTGTCGTTGGTGCTCATGCAGCCGTCGGTGTCGACCCGGTCGAACGAGCCGGCCGTGGCGGTGCGCAACACCTGGTCGAGCAGGGCCGGGTCGGCGACCGCGTCGGTCGCGACGACCGCGAGCATCGTCGCGAGCGCGGGCGAGAGCATGGCGGCACCCTTGGCCATGCCGCCGACGCTCCAGCCGTTGCCGTAGGCCGTGGCGGTCTTGGCGACGGTGTCGGTGGTGCGGATGGCCTCCGCGGCGTCGGCTCCCCCGTCGGCGCGCAGAGCTGCTGCGGCGTCGGCGATCCCGGGCAGCAGCTTGTCCATCGGCAGGCGCACCCCGATGAGCCCGGTGGAGCAGACGGCGACGCGGGCAGCGCCGGTGCCGAGCGCGTCCGCGACGGCCTCGGCCGTGCGGTGGGTGTCGGCGAAGCCGTCCGGCCCGGTGCAGGCGTTGGCCCCCCCGGAGTTGAGGACGACGACCTCGACCTGTCCGGCGGACAGCACCTGCTGCGACCACAGAACGGGCGCAGCCTTGACCCGGTTGGCGGTGAAGACGCCGGCGGCTGCGAAGAGCGGGCCGTCGTTGACGACGAGGGCGATGTCGGGCAGACCGCTGTCCTTGAGTCCCGCGGTGGCAGCGGCGGCCCGGAAGCCGGCCGGGAGCCAGGTCATGCGGGGTCCCCGGCGCGTCGTGAGCGCCAGCGGGCGAGGTGCTGGGGTGCTGTCACGGTGACACTCCGCTCGCGCTGAGGCCCGCGGTCTCGTCGAGGCCGAGGGCGAGGTTGGCGCACTGCACCGCCTGGCCGGCGGCGCCCTTGCCGAGGTTGTCCAGCGCGGCAACCACGACGGCGCGTCCGGCGTCGGCGTCGACGGCGACCTGCAGGTGGCAGGCGTTGCTGCCGACGGTCGCCGCCGTGACCGGCCAGCGGCCCGCGGGCAGCACGTGCACGAACGGCTCGTCGGCGTACTTCTCCTGCAGGGCTGCGCGCAGCGCGTCCTCCGACGCGGTGGTGCGGGCGGTGCAGGTGGCGAGGATGCCGCGCGGCATGGGGACCAGCGTCGGGGTGTAGGTCAGCGTGACCTCGGTGCCGGCGAGCCGGCCGAGGGACTGCCGCACCTCGGGGGTGTGCCGGTGGGCGGCAACCTTGTAGGCGCTCATCGAGCCCATCACCTCGCTGGCCAGCAGGCTCGCGGCGAGGCCCCGGCCGGCACCCGACGTGCCGCTGGCGGTGGTCGTCACCAGGTCGCTCGGCTCGACCAGCCCGGCCGCCAGCAGCGGGCCGAGCGCGAGCGTCATCGCTGTGGCGTTGCAACCCGGCCCGGCGATCCGCGGGGCACCGACGAGCTGGTCGCGGAACAGCTCGGGCAGGCCGTACGGCCACTCCCCCGCGTAGGGCGTGTCGTAGAAGCGGGCCCAGTCGGCGGCGCTGGCCAGCCGGTGGTCGGCGCCCAGGTCGACGACGGGCAGGTCGGGCGGTAGCGCGGCGGCGAGCGCAGCAGACCGGCCGTGCGGCAGCGCGAGGAAGACGACGTCGGCCTCAGCAAGCACCGCCGGCGTGGTCTGCGCGAAGGACATGCCCTCGAGCTGCGGCAGCTGGGGGTGCAGCTCGGTGACGGGCCGGCCGGCGCTGCTGCCGCCCGCGACGGGGCCGACCGAGAGCTCCGGGTGAGCGAGCAGGAGTCGAAGCAGCTCGCCTCCCGCGTAGCCGCTGCCGCCCGCGATCGCGGCTGTCCGTCCCATGGGGTCGACCATACACGGTCCTGCATAGCCATTCAGGACCGCGGCGGTGATCCACGTAAGGTCCCAGGCGCTTCAGGACCCAGGAACGCTCGCGATGTCACGTGGATCATTCCGGGGCGGGGCGGGGCTGGGCGGTCGGTCAGGACCGCAGGACGGCCCCGACGCGCCGACCGGCTTCCGCGACCGCCGCGTCGCGGGCGCCCAGGACGTCGGTGTCGGTGAGGGTGCGGTCCGGAGCGCGGAAGCGCAGCGCCCAGGCCAGCGATCGCTTGCCCTCGCCGACCTGGGGGCCGGTGAAGACGTCGAACAGCCGGAGCCCCTCGAGCAGCTCCCCCGCGCCGGCGCGCAGCGCGGCCTCGACGTCGGCGGCGGGCACCGCGCGGTCGACGACGAGTGCGACGTCGACCGACGCGGGCGGGAAGTGCGACACGACCGGGGCCGGCAGCAGGCCGTGGTCGGCAGCCCTGTCGACGAGCAGGTCGAGGTTGGCCTCGGCCGCGCAGGTCCGCGCCGGCAGGCCGAGCTCGCCGACCGCGCGGGGGTGCAGCTCGCCGGCCAGACCGACCCGTTGCCCGTCGAGCAGCAGCTCGGCGCACCGCCCCGGGTGGTAGGGGTAGGCGTCCGCGGCGCGCGGCTGCAGCGTCAGGCCGAGGCTGCGCCCGAGCTCGACCAGCGCGCTGATGGCGGCGTCCCACGAGGCGGCAGCGCCGGCGAGCGCGAGGCCGACGTGTCGGGGCTGCGCCGGCAGGGCTGCGTCGAGGGCGGCCAGCTGCTCGTCGGTCGGCCGCCTCTCGACACCCGGCGCAGCAGCCGACGAGCCGCGGCCGAGGAAGACGTGGCCGGTCTCGAAGACGGCGACGTCACTCAGGCCCCGCCCGGTGTTGCGGGCGACGACGGCCAGCAGGCCCGGCAGGAGCGTCGGGCGCAGCAGCGCCTCCTCGGCCGAGAGCGGGTTGAGCACCCGGGGGCACTCCATCCCGCCGCCGAGGGCGTCGAGCGCCGCCTCGCCGACGAACGGCGGGGTGACGACCTCGACCAGCCCGGCGGAGGCGAGAGCGCGGGAGGCCGTACGACGCAGCCGTTGGCCGGCCGTCAGACCTCGGCCGGCAGGCGCCGCTGGCAGGACGACCGGGATCGTGTCGTAGCCCTCGAGCCGCAGCACCTCCTCGATCAGCTCGGCCCGGCCGGTGAGGTCGGGCCGCCAGCTCGGCGGGGCGACCTCGAGGGGGTCGGCCGCGCGCACGACGCAGCCGACGTCCTCGAGCCGACGCCGGACGACCTCTGGGGCGTAGTGGCGGCCGGCCAGCCGGCCGGCGGCGTCCAGCGGCAGGGTCAGCGCGGGGGCCGCCGCGACGGTGTGCACGTCGGTCACCGGACCGGCGGTGGCACCACCGAGCTCGACGAGCATCCGCACAGCGACCTCGGCTGCGGCGGGCGCGAGCAGCGGGTCGACGCCCCGCTCGTACCGGCGGCTGGCCTCGGACGGCAGCCGGTGGCGGCGGGCGGTCCGGGCGATGGACAGCGGCGCGAAGTGCGCGCTCTCGAGCAGGATCGAGGTGGTCGTGGCGGTGACCTCGGTCGGTCCGCCACCCATCACGCCGGCCAGGGCGATCGGGCCGCTGCCGTCGGTGATGAGCAGGTCCTCGCGGTCGAGTGTGCGGTCCTGCCCGTCGAGGGTGGTCAGCCGCTCCCCCACCGTCGCGCGGCGCACCACGACCTCGCCCTGCAACGCGTCGAGGTCGAAGGCGTGCAGCGGCTGGCCGAGCTCGATCATGACCGCGTTGGTGACGTCGACGGCCAGCGAGACCGAGCGCATGCCTGCCAGCACCAGCCGACGCTGCAGCCAGGCGGGCGAGACTGCCGTCGGGTCGAGCCCGGTGAGGACGCGCGCGACGTAGCGGTCGCAGCCGTCCGGCGCGTCGACCCGCACGGCGTAGCCGTCCTGCGAGACCGGCGCGACCTCGGTCAGGCCAGGGTCGGCGAGCACGAGCCCGAAGGCGGTGGCCGCCTCTCGGGCCACCCCACGCACCGACAGCTGGTAGCCGCGGTCCGGGGTGACGGCGATGTCGAGGACCTCGTCGCGCAGGGCCAGCAGCTCGACCACATCGACGCCCAGCGGGGTGTCGGCGGGGAGCACGAGGATCCCGTCGGACTCCGCCGAGACGCCGAGCTCGGCGCCGGAGCAGATCATCCCGTCCGAGGTGTGCCCGTACGTCTGGCGGGTGGCGATCCGGAAGTCCCCCGGCAGCACCGCGCCGGGAGTCGCGAAGGCGATCTTGTCGCCCGCGGCGAAGTTGGTGGCGCCGCAGACGACCTCGTGGACACGTGCGCCCACGTCGACGTGGCAGTACCGGATCGGCTTCTTGAACTCGGCCAGCTCCTCGACGTCGAGCACCTCGCCGGTGACGACGCCGGCGACGTCGTGGCCGTGCCGGTGGACCTGCTCGACCTCGAGGCCGGCGCGGACGAGCGCGGCCGCGATCTCGTCGGCGGAGGCGGTCAGGCCGGGCACCAGCGCGCGCAGCCAGGACACGGGGACGCGCACGTCAGGCCTCCTGTCCGAGGGCGAGCGTGAAGCGCTGGTCACCCTCGTAGAAGTCGCGGATGTCGGTGATGCCGTGGCGGAACATCAAGGTGCGGTCCAGCCCCATGCCGAAGGCGAAGCCGCTGTAGCGCTCGGGGTCGACGCCGCACGCGCGCAAGACAGCGGGGTTGACCATGCCGCAGCCGCCCCACTCGATCCAGCCCTCGCTCGAGCAGACGCGACACGGCTCGCCGCCCGGCTCGGCCGAGGCGCCGCGACAGCGGAAGCACTGCAGGTCCAGCTCGGCCGACGGCTCGGTGAAGGGGAAGTAGTTGGGCCGGATGCGGGTTGTGACGCCCTCGCCGAACATGGCCGTGGCCAGGTGGTCGAGGGTCCCGCGCAGGTGGGCCATCGTGATGCCCTCGTCGACGCACAGCCCCTCGACCTGCGCGAAGACCGGCGAGTGCGTCGCGTCCAGGGCGTCGGCGCGGTAGACCCGGCCGGGGCACACGACGTAGACCGGCAGCTCCCGGGTCAGCAGCGAGCGGATCTGCACCGGCGAGGTGTGGGTACGCAGCACCAGTCCGCTGCCGGCCGGCTCGACGAACAGCGTGTCCTGCATCTCGCGAGCCGGGTGGTCACCGCCGAAGTTCAGCGCGTCGAAGTTGAACCACTCGTGCTCGACCTCGGGGCCCTCGGCGAGCTCCCAACCCATGGCGACGAAGACGTCGGCCACCCGCTCGGAGACGGTCGTGAGCGGGTGGCGCGCCCCGACCGGCCGGGGCGGCAGGACCGTGACGTCGACGGCCTCCTCGACGAGCACCCGCTCGTCGCGCTCGGCCTCGAGCTCCATCCGACGGGCGTCGAGGGCGCCGCTCACGGCCTGCGCGACGAGGTTCACGCGCTTGCCGGCGTCGGCCTTCTCGGGGCCGGGCAGGCCGCCGATGGCCTTGCGCGCCTGCGCGACCGGCGAGCGGTCGCCGACATGGGCGCTGCGAGCGACGGCGAGGGCGTCCAGCGAGTCGGCGGCAGCGAAGGCGGCCAGGGCGGCGTCGCGGGCGGACGCGAGCGCGTCGGGGCTGAGCGGGTCGGACACGGGTCCCCTTGATCGGGATGGCGGGCGTTCGGGGTCGGCGAGCAGTCTCCCAGAAGGGGACGCGGGGGCAGGGCGCCCGCCGGCCGCCTAGAGGCTGATCACTCGGTCAGGTAGGCGGGGGTGCCGGCGGGCAGTACGAACCGGAACTCTGCTCCCCCGGCGGGCCCGGGCCCCACCGAGACGCTGCCGCCGTGGGCTTCGACCAGGCCCTTGACGATGTAGAGGCCAAGGCCCGTGCCGCCCCGGCGGTCGCCGCCGCGCCAGAACCGGTTGAACACCCGGGAGGCGACCGCCTCGGGGATGCCGTCTCCCTCGTCGGAGACGGTGACGACCGCGCCCGCTCCGCCGTTGACCTCAGCGGGACCGACCGCGACGCTGACGATCCCCTCGCCGTGCCGCAGGGCGTTCTCGACCAGGTTGCCGACGACCTGCTGGAACTTGTCGGGGTCGACCCACATCTCGGGCAGCTCGCCCTCGGCCGAGACGTGGAAGCGGCTGCGCTTCTCCCCGGCGGCGACGTGTCCGGCGACGGCCTTCTCGACGGCGGCCGGCAGGTCGACGACCTGCTTGCGCATCTCGAGCCGGCCCGCATCGATGCGGCTGACGTCGAGCAGCTCGGTGATCAGGCGCGTAACCCTGTCGGCGTCGGCGTTGACCGTCTGGAGCATGACCTTCTTCTGCTCGTCGGTGAAGCGCTCCCACTTCGCGAGCAGCGTCGCGGTGAAGCCCTTGACGCTGGTCAACGGCGAGCGCAGCTCGTGCGCGACGGTGCTCACGAGGTTGGCCCGGCTGCGCTCGATCCGCTCGCGGGCGTGCGTGTCGCGCAGCGCGACGACCAGCCGGACGAGCTCGCGGTCCGGCCCGCGGACGTAGGACGCGGTGACCAGCAGCTCACCGCCGAAGTCGAGGGTGAGCTGGGCCTCCGGCTGACGGCTGCGGCTGCGCAGCCCGCCGTACGGGTCGGTGCAGGCCCACCAGTCGCGACCCTGGCTGTCTGTCAGCCGCAGGACCTCGCGGAAGTCGCGGCCGAGCACAGCATCGGCGGTGGTGCCGAGCAGCCGCTCCGCGGCCGGGTTGAACGCGACGACGCGACCGTCCGGCCCGGCGACAAGGACACCGTCGGGCAGCTCGTCGTACGCCGCCTTCTCCGGCACGCTGCCCGCCTCCTCTGTGTCGAGGGCGGACCCTATCGGGACGGAGCGCCGCGTGGGGCCAGATATCGCCCCTTGGTGCGGCAGGATGCCGGCATGGGACAGCTCGAGGGACAGGTCGCGATCGTCACCGGCGCGGGAAGCGGCATCGGCCGGGCGACGGCGCAGGCCTTCGCCCGGGAGGGCTGCCGGGTCGCGCTGGTCGGCCGGCGGCCCGAGCCGCTGGCCGAGCTGGCGGCCGAGCTGGGCGACGCAGCGCTGGCCGTGCCGGCCGACGTGGCGGACCCGGCGGCGGTCGAGTCGGCCGTCGCGCAGGTGCTCGAGGCGTGGGGTCGGGTCGACGTGCTGGTCAACAACGCCGGGCTCAACGTGCCGGGGCGGCACCTGCCCGACGTCAGCCCGCAGGACTGGGCGACCGTGCTGGGGGTCAACCTCACCGGCACCTTCGCCATGACCCAGGCGGTCCTGCCGACGATGCGGGCGCAGGGCTCGGGCACCGTCCTGAACGTGTCCTCGATCGCGGGCGTGCGGGCCTTCCCGCCGTCGGGCCCGGCCTACAGCGCCGCAAAGGCGGGGGTGAACTCCTTCACCGAGTCGCTCAACCTCACCGAGCGGGTGCACGGCATCCGGGCGTGCGCAGTCTGCCCGGGCGAGGTCGCGACGCCCATCCTGGACCGGCGGCCGGTGCCGCCGTCGGCGCAGGCGCGCGAGCTCATGCTGCAGCCGGACGACCTGGCGCAGACGCTGCTGTTCGTGGCGGCGCTGCCGGCGCGGGCGACCGTGGAGCTGCTCACCATCAACCCCACGGTGCAGCGGGACACGAGCAACGGCTAGCGCTGGGCGCGCGCCGAGGCGTAGAGGCAGATCGCTGCGGCGGTGGCGAGGTTGAGCGACTCGGCGCGGCCGTGCAGCGGGATGCGGACGGTGCGGTCGGCCAGCGCGAGGGCCTGCTCGCTGAGCCCGGCTGCCTCGTTGCCCAGCAGCCAGGCAGTGGAACCGACCAGCTCACCGCGGTCCTGCAGGTCGTCGAGGTCATCGTCACCGGCCCCGCTGGTGGCCAGCACGGTGAGCCCGGCCGTGTGGAGCGCCTGGACCGTCTCGGCCAGCGTCGGGCCGGAGACGACCGGAAGGTGCCAGAGGCTGCCTGCGGTGGCGCGCACGCACTTGCCGCCATGGGGGTCGGTCGAGCCCTCGGTGAGGACCACCGCGCCGGCGCCCGCGGCATCGGCCGTACGGATGACGGTCCCGGCGTTGCCAGGGTCGCCGACCGCTTCACACACGGCGACCAGGCGCGGCGCGCCCGACAGCGCCGTGGTGAGGTCCACATCCAGCAGTGGCGCCACACCCAGCACGCCCTGCGGCGTGACGGTCTCGGCCATCGCGGCCAGCACGCCCCGGCTGACCCGGGTGACCGGGCAGGGAGCGGCCGCGAGCAGCTCGGGGAAGCGCTGCTCGCCGTCGGGATCGACGTAGAGCTCGACCAGGGTCGGGAGGGCCTCGCGCACCGCCTGCGGGCCCTCGACGACGAACCGGCGCTCGGCCGCACGGGCCGAGCGCCGGGTGAGGCGTCGTACTGCCTGGACCCGCGGGGAGCGGGTCGAGGTCAGCGGCACGCCGGAAGCGTGCGGGGCCGGGTCAGGCAGCGTTGGTCTGAGCGCTGGTCTGACCGGCAGCGGCCGGACCACCGGTGCCGTCGGTCGGCAGGGCGGCGCGGGCCACCTCGACGAGCGCGGCGAACGCGGCGGCGTCGGTGACGGCCAGGTCGGCCAGCACCTTGCGGTCGACCTCGACACCGGCGGCCTTGAGGCCCTGCATCATCCGGCTGTAGGTCATGTCGTTCAGGCGGGCCGCAGCGTTGATGCGGGTGATCCACAGCTTGCGGAAGTCGCCCTTGCGCTTCTTGCGGTCGCGGTACTCGTAGGTGGCCGAGTGGAGCAGCTGCTCCTTGGCCTTGCGGTAGAGCCGGCTGCGCTGACCGCGGTAGCCGGAGGCCTTCTCGAG
>JBBSLB010000043.1:0-14626 GCA_038255675.1 Mycobacteriales bacterium | reverse complement strand
TGTGGGACCACCTGGCCTCGCTCGACGTGCTCGTGCTGGCCTACCGCTCCGCTACGCACTCGGGCTTCGTCGAGGCCTGCCACGACCTGGGCACCACCGTCGTCGCGCCGCGCGTGGGTCACCTGGCCGAGCAGCACCCGCTGATCACCTACGACATGGAGGTCCCCGGCTCGCTGACCGCCGCGCTGCACGAGGTGCACGCCACCCGCCCGCACTGGCAGGCCGACCCGGCCGCCCGGGCCGCCCAGCGGGCGACGCTCGCCGCCGCCCACGCCGCCGTCTACCGCGGGGTGCTGGCCGGAGCGATGGCCGCATGAGGATCGGCCTGGTCGCCTCCGCGCGCTTCCCCATCATCGAGCCGTTCGCCGGCGGCCTCGAGGCACACACCTGGTCGCTCGCCCGTGGCCTGCGGGCCCGCGGCCACGACGTGACGGTCTTCGCCGCTCCCGGCTCCGACGCCGCGCTCGGCGCCCGCGAGCTGCAGGTCCGCTGGCCGACCATCAGCGACACCGCACGGGCCGACGTGAGCATGAGCCCGGAGTGGTGGCTCCAGGAGCACCACGCCTACCTCTCGCTCATGCTCGAGCTGCGCGGTGCCGGTCTCGACGTCGTGCACAACAACTCCCTGCACTACCTGCCCGTGGCCATGGCGGCCTCGCTCGACACCCCCGTCGTCACGACGCTGCACACCCCGCCGACGCCGTGGCTCGAGTCGGCCATCCAGGCGCCCGAGCGCTGCCCCGTCACCTTTGCCGCCGTCAGCCGCCACACCGCCGACGCCTGGCGGCACGTCGTGCCCCAGGCGCACGTCGTGCACAACGGGATCGACGTGGAGCGCTGGCGGCAGGGCCCGGGCGGCGGGCCGGCCGTCTGGTCCGGCCGGCTCGTTCCGGAGAAGGGGGCGCACCTCGCCGTGCGCGCCGCCGCGCTGGCCGGCGTGCCGCTGCGCCTGGCCGGTCCCCTCATGGACCGCGTCTGGTTCGACGCCGAGGTCGCGCCCTGGCTGTCCGACGACATCCAGTACGTCGGGCACCTGCGCACCGACGAGCTGATCACCCTCGTCGGGGCCGCGTCCGCGAGCCTGGTCACCCCCTGCTGGGAGGAGCCGTACGGCCTGGTGGTCGCCGAGTCGCTCGCCTGCGGGACACCCGTCGCCGGCTTCGCCCGCGGCGCCCTGCCCGAGCTCGTGGACTCCCGGCACGCGCGGCTCGTCCAGCCCGGCAACGTCGAGGCGCTCGCGCAGGCGCTGCGCGAGGCGGTGCACCTGGACCGTGACGACGCCCGCGCCCACGCCGTGGAGACCTGCTCGGTCGACGCCATGATCGACGCCTACGAGGACCTCTACGACAGTCCGGTCGCCGAGCGGGCGGCGTGATCGGCTGGTACGTCCACGCGCACGGCCGCGGCCACCTGCAGCGGCTGCAGTGCGTGGCAGCGCAGCTGCGCACCCCCATGACCGCTCTGTCGTCGCTGCCCCGCCCGACCGGCTGGGACGGCGGCTGGGTGCAGCTGCCCGACGACCACCCGACCGGCACCGACCTCGACCCCACCGCTGGCGGCACGCTGCACTGGGCACCGCTGCACCACAGCGGACTGCGGGACCGATCGGCCGCGATCGCCGCCTGGGTGGCCGAAGCCCGGCCGGCGCTCGTCGTCGTCGACGTGTCGGTCGAGGTGGCCGTGCTCGTCCGCACCATGGGCGTACCGGTCGTCGTCGCAGCGATGCGCGGCGAGCGCACCGACCGCGCGCACACCACGGCGTACGACCTCGCGGATGCGCTGCTGGCGCCGTGGCCGGCCGAGCTCCCGGAGCCTTGGCCGCAGCGCTGGCTCGAGAAGACCTGGCACGTCGGCGGACTGTCGCGCCTCGACGGACGTGCACCGACCCCGCTGCCGGGCGGTCGACGCGTCGCCGTCCTCTGGGGCACCGGCGGCAGCGAGGTCGACCTGTCCGACGTAGCCGCCGCGGCCGCCGCCACCCCCGGCTGGACCTGGGACGACAGCGGGATGCGCGGCGCCGCCACCGACACGTGGGCGCTGCTGCAGGACGCTGACGTCGTCGTGACGCACGGCGGCCAGAACGCCGTCGCCGAGGTCGCCGCCGCGCTGCGCCCCGCCGTCGTGATCCCCCAGGAGCGACCGCACGACGAACAGCGAGCGACCGGAAGGGCCCTGGCCGCAGGCGGTCTCGCGGTCGTCTGCGATGCCTGGCCCCCACCCCAGAAGTGGTTTGCGCTGCTGGAAGCCGCTGTGCAGCAGGATGTCTCGCGCTGGGCCCGCTGGTCCGACGGCGGTGGCGCGGCCCGCGCCGCAGCGCTGCTCGACGCCCGGGCGGAGGCGCTGTGCGGACCGCGGTAGTCACGATCGCCAGCGGCCGGCACGACCACCTCGCCACGCAGTCCGCAGCGCTTGCCCGCAGTGCGGCCGCGCCGCACACCCACGTGGTCGTGGCGATGGACGACCCGCAGATCGAGCACGTCGTGCCGGGAGCCGACGTCGTGCACGTCCCGCGCGTCGACGGCCGGCTCCCACTCGCTGCCGCCCGCAACGCCGGTGTCGCCCGGGCGCGCGCGGTGGGCGCCGAGCTGCTCGTGCTGCTCGACGTCGACTGCCTGCCCGAGCCCGCGTTGCTGGCCCGCTACGCCGAGGCGGCCGTGACCCACGACGGCGTGCTGTGCGGACCAGTGGGCTACCTGCCACCGCGACCGCCCGGCGGCTACCCGCTCGACGGGCTTCGCGCTCTCGCCCCGCCCCACCCGGCGCGACCCGTACCGGCCGACGACGCCGTGCTGCGCAACGACGACCCCGACCTGTTCTGGTCGCTCTCCTTCGCCCTGACACCGGCCGCCTGGGACCGGGTGGGCGGCTTCTGCGAGGACTACACCGGCTACGGCGGCGAGGACACCGACTTCGGCTGGAGCGCGGTCGCCGCGGGCGTCGACCTGTGGTGGGTCGGCGGGGCGTGGGCGTTCCACCAGCACCACGGCCCGGGCGGGCCGCCCGCGCAGCATCTGCACGACGTCGTGCGCAACGCCGGGGTCTTCCACGACCGGCACGGCCGCTGGCCGATGCAGGGCTGGCTCGACGACTTCGCCCACCAGGGACTGGCCCGCCACGACGAGCGCACCGGCCGGTGGGTGGTCACGTGAGGGTCCTGGCCGTCGTGCCCGGCCCGTCCACCCACGGGGTCGTCCTGCACGCGCTGTCCGTCGCCCGCGTTGTCGGCGCCGACGTGCAGCGCGGCCTCAGCCGTCCCGACCCGGCCTACGACGTCGTGCACGTCCCCTTCACCGACGCGCTCTTCGGTCCCGACATCGGCTCGGCAGCAGCCGCTTTCGAGCAGTGGGCGGCGCGGGTCGACGCGCCGGTGGTTGTCACGCTGCACGACGTCCCCGGCCTCGACGCCGACCCGGCGCGCGACGCCCGACGCCGCGCGGGCTACGAGCGGGTGTCGGCCGCCGCCGACGCGGTCGTCGTCTGCAGCACGCACGAGGCCGACCGACTGGACCCGCGCCCGGTCGTCGTACCTCTCCCGGTCGAGCCGCTCGCCGCTCCCGGGCCGGCGCCCGCGTGGGCCGGCCGCACCACGCTCGGCGTGCTCGGCTTCGTCTACCCGGGCAAGGGCCATGACCGTGTGCTGGCCGCTGCGGCTGGCACGGGCGCGGTCGTCGTCGCGCTCGGTGCGGCCAGCCCGGGCCACGACGACCTGCTCGACCGGCTGCAGGCGCAGGCCGACGACCTCGGCGTCGAGCTCCTCGTCACCGGTGCGCTCACCGAGCCCGACCTGCACGCCGCGGTGCGCGCCGTCACGGTCCCCGTGGCGGCCTACGCGACGTCCGGCGCGTCGGCGTCCCTGGCCACCTGGATCGTCACCGGCCGACGACCGGTGACGACGCCGAGCCCCTACGCGGCCGAGCTCGCCGCCGGCGCCCCCGACGCGCTGCTGCTCACCCACGACCTGCACGACGCGGTCCGCGCCGCGCTGGCCGATCCGGGCCGCACCTGGGCCGACACGCACGTGGCGGGCCCGGACGTCGCGGTGGCGTACCTCGCCGTCTACCGCTCGGTGCTGCGATGAGCGCCTGGCAGCTCGTCCCGGCCAACCGCTGGGACCAGCTGGCGCCCGGGCCGCCGCCCACCGTCACCGTCGTCGTGACCCACTACGAGCAGCCGGTCCAGCTCGCCCGCACGCTGACCGCACTCGCGCGGCAGACCCGTCCGGTCGAGCAGGTCGTCGTCAGCGACGACGGCTCCGCCTCACCGCCGGCCGTGCCGCCCGGCATCCGGCTGGTCCGCCAGGAGGACCGCGGCTTCCGCGCCGCCGCGGCGCGCAACCTCGGCGCGGCCGGCGCAACCTCCGACGTGCTGGTCTTCCTCGACGCCGACACCGTCCCCGAGCCCGGCTTCATCGAGGCGCTCGTCCGCCGCGCCGCCGCCAGCCCGGACGTGCTGGCCGTCGGCCGTCGCCGGCACGCCGACCTGTCCGGCGACGGCCGGGAGCTGCCCGAGCCGGCCTGGCTGGTCGACGGCTACGCCGCGAGCCGCGACCTGCTCGAGGCCGACGGGCGCAGCTTCCGCCACGTCATCAGCGCGGTCCTCGCGCTCCGGCGCGAGCTGTTCCTCGACCTCGGCGGCTTCGACGAGCGCTTCGTCGGCTACGGCGGCGAGGACTGGGACCTGGGCTACCGCGCCTGGAACGCCGGGGCCGTGCTCGTGCACGAGCGCGACGCCGTCGCGTGGCACGACGGGCCCGACTGGGCGGGCCGGCCGGAGCAGCGGGCCGCCAAGGACGCCGAGACGGCCCGGTTGGCCGCGCTCATCCCCGAGCCGCAGACCCGCGGCGCTCCGCTGCCGGCAGAGCTGCCGGACGTGCTCGTCGACCTGCCGGTGCACGACGTGCGCGCCGTCACTGCGCTGCTGCGCTCGTCGCACCGGGACCTGCAGGTGCGCGTCCCGGAGGCGGGCGACCTGGACGCCGGAGCCGTCCGTACGGAGCCGTGGACCGCCGACCAGCTCGCCCGTGCCCGGGTGCGCCTGTCGCTCGAGGAGCCGGTCGCCCTCGCCCGCGACGTCATCGCCCACCTGGTCCACCGGCTCACCGGCGACGGGCTCGGCGAGGTGGTGCTCCAGGTCGACGGCCGACGGGTCGGCGCCGCGACCAGCACCCGCGCCGTCGGCCGCGCCCGGCGCTGGGCAGGGCGCGCGGACGACGTGGTCGGGCGGTGCTTCGGGCGCGAGGAGCTCGAGGTGTCCGTCGTCGCGCCGCGGGACGACCTGGCCGGCTTCCTCGCCGCGCCCTGGTAGCCCCTGACCCGTCGCGGCATACCGTCATCAGACCGACACCTCGACGGGGCAACGATCCGGGCGGCCCGACCGTCAGTCAGCGGTAGGGATGTCGTCGTCGAGCAGCGCAGGAGGCCGGTCAGGTGCAGGGCAGGGTCGTAGCGGGCGTGGCGGCTGCGGCCCTCGCCACCGTGGCCGTCGGCGGTGGAGCCGTCGCGCTCGCCCGCTCGGGTGAGGCGCTGCCCGGGACGACCGTCGCCGGCGTCGACGTGGGCGGGGCAGATCGGGGCGCCGTCGAGCAGGCCGTGCAGGACCTCCGTGACGACCGCACGACCGGCGTGCTCGTCGTGCGCGCGGCCGACGTCGAGGCCCCGGTCGATCGAAGCCTGGCATCGGTGGACGTCGCCACCACGGTCGACCGGGTGCTGTCGGCCGGTCGGCGCGGACCGGTCGACACGGTCCTCGGTCCGCTGCTCGGCGGTCTGCTCAGCGACGACGGGGAGCAGTCCGTCGACCTGGTGCTCGCCGTGGACAAGCCCGGAGTTCGGGACCGGCTCGGAGAGGTCGCCGGCGCCGTGGACCGCCCGCCGGCCGACGGCGGCTTCACCCTCGAGGGCACGACGGTCACGGCCGTGCCGCCGCAGGACGGCCGCACGCTGGAGGCCGACGAGGCCCTCGACGACGTTGCGGCCGCGCTGCGCGACGGTGCGCCGGGGCCACTCACCCTGCCCGTCGAGGAGCGGGCGCCGGCCGCGACCGCCGCCGACGTCGAGCGGGTGACCGCGCAGGCCCGCGCCGCGCTCGCCGCGCCGTACTCCCTCGTCCACGAGAACAGCTCGCTGCGGCTGACGCCGACCCGGCTCGCGCCGCTGCTGTCGTCCGCGCTCGTCGACGGACGGCTTGCGCTGCAGGTCGACCGGGTGGGCCTCGAGCAGGTCGTGGCGGCGCAGGCGACGGGCATCGACCGCCGCCCCCGCGACGCCGCGCTCGTCCCGGTCGGGCCGCCGCCGACCGTCACCACGCAGGGCGACCTGACCTGGTCGCCTCAGCCGGCTCAGCTCAGCGTCCGGCCGAGCGCGACCGGCCTGGCCGCCGATGTCCCCGCGGCCACCGAGGTGCTGCTCCAGGCGGTGCTGGCCGGCGACCAGGCCCCCCGTCCCTTGCCGGTGCAGGTCACCCCGCCGGCGCTGTCGACCGAGCAGGCACCGGCGGCCGGCATCTCCACCCTGCTCGGCACCTTCACGACTTCGTTCACGGCCGGGCAGCCGCGGGCCACCAACATCCGGCGGATCGCCGAGCTCGTCGACGGCGCCTACATCGCTCCTGGTGCCACGCTCTCGCTCAACGACACCGCCGGCCGGCGCACCGAGGCGCGCGGCTTCGTCGCCGACGGCGCGATCGTCGACGGCGAGCTGACCGACGAGGTCGGGGGCGGGGTCTCGCAGTTCGCGACCACGCTGTTCAACGCCGCGTTCTTCGCCGGGCTGCCGATCCCGGAGCACAAGCCGCACAGCTTCTACATCTCCCGCTACCCGGCCGGTCGGGAGTCGACGGTCTACTTCGGCCAGATCGACGTGAAGGTGCGCAACGACACCGCGACCGGCATCTCGGTGCACACCCGCTCCACGCCTGGCTCGGTGACCGTCGCCCTCTACGGCAGCAACGGCGGCCGGCAGGTCACCTCGACGACCGGCCCGCGCGAGCCCCGCGACGGCGGCGGCTTCCGCATCTCGGTCACCCGGGCCATCAGCGGCGGCGACGGCCGCGGCGAGCGGCGCGTGTTCCGCACGACGTACGACCCTGCTCCGGAGGACTGAGGCCGGGCGGCGCCGCGCTGCTACCGCCTCGCCGTCCGATCGGTAGCGCTCAGCCGGCGAGAGCGTGCGCCACCGCGAAGGCGCCGGCGCAGCCGCCGAGCGAGACGGCGACGCTGCCGACAGTGTTCGCCGTCGCCGCGCGCAGTGACCCCTGCTGCGCCAGTCGTACGGTCTCGAAGCCGAAGGTCGAGAAGGTCGTCAGCGCGCCGCACAGCCCGACCCCGAGCAGCGGCAGCACCCAGCCGGGACCGGGCTCGGCCGCGAGAGCACCGGCGGTCGCGCCGAGCAGCACCGAGCCGACGGCGTTGACCGTCAGGGTCCCCCAGGGAAAGGCGGTGTCGTGCCGGGACTGCACGAGCAGGTCGATCAGGTAGCGCAACGGCGCTCCCACCGCCGCACCGAGCAGCACCAGCAGCAGCGTCATGCCCGGTCCCTTCGCGCCACGGACAGTGCCAGCCCGCCGGCGAGCAGCCCGAGCTGCACCGCGACCAGGCCCCCGGCGACGCTGCCGAGCAGGTACACCGCCGCCGTCCCGGCGTGGCCGCCGGCGAGCAGGTCCCGCGCCTCCAGGGCGTACGCGGAGAAGGTCGTGTAGCCGCCGAGCACACCGACGCCGAGCAGCGGCCGGAGGTAGCGCGAGGCCGGCCGGGTCGCCAGCAGCACGACGATGAGCGCGCCGAGGGCCAGGCAGCCGCTGAGGTTGACCAGCAGCGTCGCCCAGGGGAACTCGCCGCTCGCGCGGGGCAGGGCCTCGGAGACGCCGTACCGCAGGCCGGCACCGACGGCCCCACCGAGAGCAATGACGGCGAGCACGTCGCGACGGGCGGCGACCGCGTGCCAGGCGGGGCCCAGATCACTCACGACACGCCGCCGGCGGGGGTGGGACCGGCCACCCAGAGCAACAGCTCGGCGTGGTGGCGGACCGTCAACCGGCCCCCTCCGCCGTCCCGCCGGAGGGCATCGCCGGGCCCCAGGACGACCCCGTCGACGACCACCTCGCCGCTCCCGACGTGCAGGTGCAGGTGCCGGCCGGTCGGGAGGACCAGGGTCCGGCCGGCGGGCGGACGGCTCACCAGCAGGACCGCGTTGCTGCGCAATGCCAGACCGGTCCCGGCGCCCGCAGCCGGCGTAGGGCCGGGGTCGAGGGCCGGCTCGGCGCGGTGGCAGGAGGGCTCGGTGCCCAGGACGTCCGGCAGCAACCACGCCTGCACGAAGCGCGCGCCCTGCGCACCAGCGGTCTCGGCATGCTCGACGCCGCGGCCGGTGCTGAGCACCTGGACGGTCCCGGGGCCGAGCACGGCGGGCGGGCCCAGATCGTCCTGGTGCTCCAGCGCGCCTGCCAGCACCCAGGTGACGACCTCGAGGTCGCGGTGCCGGTGGGCCGGGAAGCCGGCCCCGGGATCGAGCACGATCTCGTCGTGTGCCACGAGCGGTCCGTACGACGTGTTAGCCGGGTCGTAGTGGTGTCCGGAGGACAGCGCGTGGTGCAGCACGATCCCGCCGGACCGGGTCACGGCCCGGTCGGCCGCCCGCCGGAGGTCCATGCAGCCGATCCTGGTAGGCAGACCTCCCTGAGCTCCCGTCACACCTTCGTCAGTGCCAGGTCAGACGGTGCCGGACGCACTGGATCCGACGTCGCGGTAGCGCGCCTCCACGAAGGAGAACAGCGCGTAGGCAAGCAGGCCGACGGCGATGGCGGCAAGGGCGAGCTGTCCCAGCGGCTGCTGCGCCACCTCCCGGAGCGCCGCATCCAGGCCACGCGCCTTGTCCGGGTCGTAGGTGACGGCGGCGCGGACGAAGAAGAAGCCGACCAGAGCGAGGATCACTCCCTTGGTGACGTACGCGACCGTGCCGAGCTTGCCGACGGCCGCGCGCAGCCCAGCAGGCATGTCCTGTCTGCGCAGCGTCGGCAGGAACGCCTGCTTGACGCCCTTGTACGCCAGGCGACCGCCGACCGCCATCACCACAAGACCCAGGAGACCCACCAGGTACCGGCCCGCCGGGAGGCTGAACAGCAAGGTCGAGCTCTTCTGCTCCGCGCTGCTGCCGCCTGAGCCCGCGGCCCCGCCCGCGAGTCCGACGATGCTGAAGGCGGTGAGCGCCAGCGACACGTAGACCAGGGCCAGGCCACCCGCGAGGGCCTTGTCCTTGGCCTGGATGTCTGGTCCGGCCAGCGTCGTGACCTCCAGCACGCGGCCCACCGCGAAGGCGAGCAGACCCACGCCGAGCACGAGCAGGGTGATCACCCCGGGGGCGGACTGCGCGATCTTCTGGAGGGCCCCTGAGGTGCTGGCCTCCTGCTCGGACGAGCCGAACGCCATCTGCAGGACCAGATACGCCAGCGCCAGGTACACCACGCCCTGCGCAGCCCACCCCACGAGGACGATCCTGCGCGCGGTGGTCGAGCTCCCAGCCTGCCGTGCCCTGTCGCCTGCGTTGCTCACCAGCACGGGCTACCCCCACCAGCACAAAGCGTCCGTCGACGGCGCCGACTTTCACCAGACCGTCACAGGAGCAGGCGCGCCGAGGCGGCTGCGCCGATCGGGGGCTTGCCAAGAGTTACCGGTCAGTAGCATCCTGGGGTGTCACTACTCGCGGGTAACCGCGGCCGATCCCCAGGGAGCCCCAGGACATGGGTCACTACAAGAGCAACCTGCGCGACATCGAGTTCAACCTCTTCGAGGTGTTCGGCGCTGATGCATCGCTCGGGCAGGGCCCGTTCAGCGAGCTGGACAAGGACAGCGCCCGAGACGTGCTGAAGGAGGTCGAGCGCCTCGCGAGCGAGGACCTCGCCGCGAGCTTCACCGACTCCGACCGCAACCCGCCCGTCTTCGACAAGGAGGCCGGCACGGTCGCGCTGCCCAAGAGCTTCCTGAAGAGCTACCAGGCCTATGCCGACGGCGGCTGGGACAAGCTGGACCTGCCCCTCGAGCTCGGCGGCATCGGGGCGTCCCCATCGTTGTCCTGGGCGGCCAACGAGATGATCCTGGGCGCGAACCCGGCGATCTACATGTTCGGCTCGGGCGCGGGCTTCGCCGGGATCCTGCATCGCAACGGCAATGCCGAGCAGAAGAAGTTTGCTGAGCTCGCGATCGAGCGCCAGTGGGGCGCAACGATGGTGCTGACGGAGCCCGACGCCGGCTCCGACGTCGGTGCCGCCCGCGCCACCGCCCGCCTGCAGGAGGACGGCACCTGGCACATCGAGGGCGTCAAGCGCTTCATCACCTCGGCCGAGTGGGACTGGCCGGAGAACATCTTCCACCTCGTGCTGGCCCGCCCCGTGGGCGTCGAGGGCGTCGGCGGCCCGGGCACAAAGGGCCTGTCGCTGTTCCTCGTCAGCAAGTACCACGTGGACGTCGAGACCGGGGAGCTCGGCGGCCGCAACGGCGTCGTCGTCACCGGTGTCGAGAAGAAGATGGGGCTGAAGGTCTCCACGACCTGCGAGGTGACCTTCGGCGAGAAGACCCCCGCCGTCGGCACCCTGGTCGGCGACGTCCACAACGGCATCGCCCAGATGTTCCAGGTCATCGAGAACGCCCGCATGTTCGTCGGCGCCAAGGCCATCTCGACCCTGTCGACCGGCTACCTCAACGCGCTGGAGTACGCCAAGCAGCGCGTCCAGGGCGCTGATCTGACCCGGATGACGGACAAGACCGCGCCACGCGTCACCATCACCCACCACCCCGACGTCCGCCTCATGCTCATGCGTCAGAAGGCGTGGGCCGAGGGGCTGCGCGCGCTGGTGTTCTACACCGCCAGCCAGCAGGACCGCGTCGAGCTGACCACCCACCAGGGCGAGGTCGACGACATGGCCGTGCGCCTCAACGACCTGCTGCTGCCGATCGTGAAGGGCTACGGCTCGGAGAAGGCCTACGAGCTGCTCGCCACGTCGCTGCAGGTCTTCGGCGGTTCCGGCTTCACCCAGGACTACCCGATCGAGCAGTACATCCGCGACAGCAAGATCGACACTCTGTACGAGGGGACGACGTCGATCCAGGGCATGGACTTCTTCTTCCGCAAGATCGTGCGGGACAAGGGCGCCGCCCTGACCAAGCTGTTCGGTGACATCCAGGAGTTCACCAAGGCCGATAGCGGCGGCTCGCTCACCCGCGAGCGCGAGCTGCTGGCCCGTGGCCTCGAGGACGTGCAGGCGATGAACGGCCACATGGTCAACGACCTGATGGCCTCCGCCGAGGACGTCCAGAACATCTACAAGGTGGGGCTGAACAGCACCCGCCTGCTGATGTCCTGCGGTGACCTGGTCATCTCCTGGCTGCTGCTGCGCCAGGCCGCCGTCGCGCTGGAGAAGCTGCCGACCGCATCGGCCCGCGACAAGGCGTTCTACGAGGGCAAGGTCGCCGCGGCCCGCTGGTTTGCCGCCGCCGTCCTGCCCGAGCTCACCGCCAAGCGCGCGATCACCGAGGCGACCGACCTGTCGCTGATGGAGCTCGACGAGGCCGCCTTCTAGCCGCCGAAGCGCGTCTGTGGCGGTCCCGAACCGGACGCCGGGGTAACAATCGCGACGTCGGTGACCGATCACCCGTGTGGCGGCGTGTCCTGTGCGCGACGGCGGGTAGATCATGCCCCAGCGCGGCGCACCCCGTTGCCGCTCCACTCCCCGGGAGGGAACCCATGGGCATCGGCGTCAGCATCTTCCTGCTCGCAGTCGGCGCGATCCTCACCTTCGCTGTCGAAGCATCGGTCAGCGGCCTCGACATCGCCGTGGTCGGCATCATCCTGATGATCTGCGGCGCCGTCGGCCTGCTACTCACCATGCTGGTGTTCGGCCGCCGCGACTCGCGTGGCGGCGACACCGTCGTCACGCGTGAGCGCGACGTCTACTAGGACCAGCCCCTCACAACGAAGGCCCGCCCCCCTCGGGGGGCGGGCCTTCGTCGTGCTCAGTTCGCTACGGCTTGTTCGCGTTCACCGGCGTGTACTCGTAGATGTAGAGGCCGTAGTCGCGGTCCGAAGCGGCGACGTACTCCTTCCCGCCGCTCTCGAACGTCTCGACGCCCCAGAAGTTGTTGCCGTCGGCCTCGATGCGGGCCGCCTTCTCGACGATGCTCGGGACGGTCTTGCCGCGGACCTTCGTGGTCTCCACGTCGATGACCCGCAGGCCACCGGCGTAGTAGGAGACGTAGGCGAGCGAGGGGTCCTTGGCCGACGTGGCCACCTCGTGCACGGACAGGTCGCCGAAGCCGCTCGCCTTCGCCGGGTCGTGCGCCTCGTCGATGGCGTAGGTGTCGAGCTCCTTCATGGAGGCCGCGTCGAACAGGTGCACGTAGCCCCAGCCGTCGAAGTAGGACGAGAAGCTCAGCGCGTCGCCCGTGGTCCCGACGGAGATGCCGGACAGCGCGGTGCCGTCGCCCGCCACGCAGGTGGCAAGGTTGAAGGACTTGCCGAACAGGGCGAAGCCCTGACTGCGGGGTGCAACGCCGAAGGTCGGCAGGTCGCCCTCGACGCTCATGCTCAAGGCGTTGTCGCAGCCGTCGGAGCCCTCCCGGTTGAAGATGACAGCAGCCTCGTAGCCACCGGCCTTGACGATGTTCGCCACCTTCTCGCTGAAGTCGCAGACGCCCCGCTCGACGACGGCGATCTGCGTGCCGTCGCCCCGGGGAACGGCCGCGTCGCCGATGCATGCCCGGCCTCCGAAGCGCGACTGGCCGGTCAGCGTCTGCCCCTCGGGCAGCTTGGTCGTGCCACTGCCCTGAGAGGAGACGAACGCTGTGCCCTCTGTCGTGTTGCGCCCGGTGAGCGCGTAGGGGGAGAAGTCCTCGTCCGCGGCCAGGACGTAGCGGTTGTCAGAGGTGTACTCGGCCTGGTGGGCGTTGCCCTCGGGGGCGACCTGCAGCCCGCTCTCCGCAGCCTCAGGGTCCAGCGCAGCGAAGTCGCTGCTGCTGAGGTACTTCGGCAACCTGACGTTGGTGATGTCGAGCTGCACGTAGCCGGCGTCCCAGTAGGAAGCGAGCATCACGAACTTGCCACCGATCTCCTTGACCACCATGTCGTGCAGGAAGACCTCGTCGAGGTCCATGCCCGGCTGCAGGATCTGCGGGAACTCCTTGGCCAGGTCGTACTCCGCGACCAGGACCGGCTTGCGCGGGTCGGTGATGTCCACGATGTCGACGTCCGCAGCCTCGGCGTTGTCGACGATGACGGCGTAGGCGCGGTCGCCGGCGTCCCACGCGAAGACGCTGTGGATCTCGTGCGCCTTCTTGTTCGTCGCGCCCGCGGAGCCGGAGTCGTCGCCGTAGCCCTCGATGAGGGTGACCGGAACAGCCGGGTTCGTGACGTCGTAGATGTTCATGCCGCCGACGCCCGTCTTGGCGTTGCACGTCTCGTTGTTCGTGACCAACAGGTCGCCGGTGAAGCCGGTCGTGCCGACGCTCAGCGCCTGGATGCCCTCGCCCGGGTAGCTGCCGATCTTCGACGGGATGAAGCCGATCTCCGTGGGGTCGGTGACGTTGGCGATGTCGACGACGTGCACGCCGTTCTTGTCGCAGGTCTGCCCGCCCCAGGCGGCGAGGTAGGCCGTCGTCTTCAGGACGCCCACATCGGCGATCTTGCCCTCAACGACGTTCGACAGCGCCGTCTGGCCGATCACGGACAACGGGCCGCTGGAGCGTGGGTCGAGATGGCCCTTCGTGTCACCGTGCTGCTGCTCGTCGTGGGCGTGCGTCTCCTTGCCGCTGTCGATCACTCCGTCGTCTTCGAGCACTACGTGCGCCGAGGCACCGCTCATGGCGGCCACCGCCATCAGCGCCGCGGCGCCGGTGACACCGACCGCCTTCGTCAACCTGTTGAGCACGGGACCTCCTGTTGACGGCCGGGGTGTCCGGCCGTGCTCTGTCCGACGGGATTCGCCGGCGGGCGGAGGGGACCATGGCTCGTTCGGCCCAGTCAAGGGTGGGTAGCTCGGGCCATCACTCATCACCCGTTCGGGCCAGGAACATAAAGGAGCAACCTCGCCGATCGTGATAAGTCTGTCACCTAAACGCGACGTCCTTTGCCCACAGCGGCCGTGCCGTTACACAGGGGCAGGACCGCGCAGCACCAGGCCGAGCCGTTCCGGGCCACCCGGCGCCAGCCGCACCGGGATGCCCCAGTCCTGCTGGGTGAGGTGGCAAGCAGGGTGTTCGACGCCCTCGTCGCATGACGCGGCGGTGGCCGCCACGTGCAGCACGCCCTCGGCGATGCCGTCGGCTGCCAGCACCAGCTCGCGCGACAGCCCGGTCGAGGCGCCCCCACCGGAGACCAGCAGCTCCGGCGGCGAGGCGCTCACCTCCAGCCGGGTGGCCGGGCCGTCGCGCTCGTCGAGGTGCTGGCCGGGCGGCGGCTCGAAGACGACCTCCAGCGCCACCGACCCGGGCGCGAGGTCGCTGACCGGCCGCTGGGTGGACTGCACCGCACCGAGCACGACCGCCATCGCGCCGGGGGCGACCGGGCGCTCGAGCCGGTGCGCGGCGCTGGCCACGACGACCAGCTCGCCGTCCAGCACGACCGCGCCGCTGGGCTCGGCCACG
>JBBSLB010000042.1:0-14710 GCA_038255675.1 Mycobacteriales bacterium | reverse complement strand
TGGGTCCAGGACTCGGGGTCGACCCGGCCCTGGGCCTTCTCCTGGATGCGGTCGTCACCAACCGCTGCGGCCGCCGACAGGCCCTCGTCGATGTCGGTGTCGTCGATGGTCAGGTAGCCGGTGTCGACCGCGTTGGCGGTCCAGATACCGGCGTAGCAGTCGGCCTGCAGCTCCAGCCGGGTGGAGGCCCCCTGCGGGCCGGTCTGCTCGGGCAGCTGCCTCGACCGCTCGCTCTGCCCCGTGAGGTTCTGGACGTGGTGGCCGTACTCGTGCGCGATGACGTACGCCTGGGCGAAGTCGCCGCCGCTCGCGCCGTACTGCGTGCGCAACACCTCGAAGAAGGACAGGTCCAGGTAGATCCCCATGTCAGGCGGGCAGTAGAACGGGCCTACCGCGGCGGTCGCCGAGCCGCAGGCGGTGGTCGTCGAGCCGCTGAACAGCTCGGTCTGCGCGGGCTGGTAGCCCTCGACGGTCTCCGCCCAGTAGGCCTGGACGCTGTTGACGATGCCGACCACGCGGCAGTCCTCGTCCCGGTCGGCGTCCGCGCCCGTCCGGCAGCGCTCGTCGAGGTCGGACGTGCTCGTGGACCCCGTCGCGCTGCCACTGCCGAGCGAGTCGCTGCCCCCGCCCAGGTCGGCCGGGTTGACGCCCAGGAGCAGGGCGATGAGCAGACCGACGACACCCAGGCCGCCGCCGCCGATCGCCATCCCCCGGCCGCCGCCACCGCGTCGTCCTCGTGCGTCGGAGACCTGCGAGGTGTCGAGGCGGGCGCTGTCGCGGAAGTCCATGCGGGGGGTCCTTCCACCTCGAGCCGACCGCGTACCCTATGCGGGTGCACCTGACGCTGGACTGAGCCGTGCGGCCGTCTGCCCGCCCGCGCACGTCCCGCCCTCAGAGGAGCACCGCATGATCACCGTTCAGGACGTCGAGCTGCGCGCGGGCGCCCGCCTGCTGCTCGACCGCGTGACCTTCCGGGTGCAGCCGGGCGACCGCATCGGCCTGGTCGGCCGCAACGGCGCCGGCAAGACCACGCTCACCAAGACCCTCGCCAAGCAGACGCTGCCGGCTGGGGGGAGCATCACGCACAGCGCTCCCGTGGGCTACCTGCCACAGGACCCGCGGACCGGCGACCTCGACGTGCTGGCCCGCGATCGGGTGCTGTCGGCCCGCGGCCTCGACGAGATCATGCGCAACCTGGAGAAGGTCCAGCTGCAGCTGTCGGAGCAGCCGGAGGACGCCGACGTGCTGGAGCGCTACGGGCGGCTCGAGGAGCGGTTCACCGCACTGGGCGGCTACGCCGCCGAGGCCGAGGCAGCCCGCATCTGCTCGAACCTCGGGCTTCCCGAACGCGCTCTCGGCCAGCCGCTCGGCACCCTGTCGGGCGGTCAGCGCCGACGCATCGAGCTGGCCCGGATCCTGTTCTCCGACGCGACCACCCTGCTGCTCGACGAGCCGACCAACCACCTCGACGCCGACTCGATCGTGTGGCTGCGCGGCTACCTGCAGAAGCACCAGGGCGGGCTCATCGTCATCAGCCACGACGTCGAGCTGCTCGAGGCCGTGGTCAACAAGGTCTTCCACCTCGACGCCAACCGGGCCGAGCTGGACCAGTACAACGTGGGCTGGAAGACCTACCTGCTCCAGCGCGAGACCGATGAGAGACGGCGCAAGCGCGAGCGCGCCAACGCCGAGAAGCAGGCCGGCGTCCTCAACGCCCAGGCCGAGAAGATGCGGGCCAAGGCCACCAAGGCCAAGGCCGCGCAAGGCATGTTCAAGCGGGCTGAGAAGCTGCTCGCCGGCGTCGAGGGCGAGCGCGCCCAGGACCGGGTCGCCAAGCTGCGCTTCCCCGAGCCCGCGCCGTGCGGCAAGACGCCGCTCACCGCGAACGGCCTGTCCAAGTCGTACGGCTCGCTCGAGATCTTCATGGACGTCGACCTGGCGATCGACCGCGGTGCGCGGGTCGTCGTCCTGGGCCTGAACGGCGCCGGCAAGACGACCCTGCTGCGGGTGCTGTCGGGCACCGAGAGCCCCGACACCGGCGAGGTCGTCCCGGGCCACGGGCTGCGGCTGGGCTACTACGCCCAGGAGCACGACACGCTCGACACCGACCGGACCGTGCTGGAGAACATGCGCTCCAGCAGCCCCGATCTGGCCGAGCCCGAGGCTCGGAAGGTCCTCGGCTCGTTCCTGTTCAGCGGCGACGTCGTGCACCAGAAGGCCGGCACCCTGTCCGGCGGTGAGAAGACCCGCCTCGCGCTCGCGACGCTGGTCGTGAGCGGCGCCAACGTCCTGCTGCTCGACGAGCCGACCAACAACCTCGACCCGGCCAGCCGCGAGGAGGTGCTCGGTGCGCTCGCCACCTACAAGGGGGCGGTGGTGCTGGTCACCCACGACGAGGGCGCGGTCGTGGCCCTGCAGCCCGACAAGGTGCTGCTTCTCCCGGACGGCACCGAGGACCAGTGGAGCGACGACTTCGCCGACCTGGTGGCCCTGGCCTAGGACGTACGACGCCTAGCGGGGCGGGAAGGCCCGCACCGGGTGGCCGGCCTCGACGGCGGCGGTGACGAGCGCGCCGACCGGCACGTCGACGGTGTGCGGCTGGATCGAGCGGACCAGCGACCCGGAGGGCAGGCGCAGGGTGTAGACGTAGTTCGCACCGCGGAACTCCCGCCGGTCGACCACGGCCGAGCCGCCTGCGGTGAAGGTGACCTCGTGCGGGCGGAGCATGACCTCCACCGGGCCGGCGGACGCCGGTGTGGCCACCAACCGGCCGAGCTCGGTGTCGACGGCCGCGCCGTCGGCAGTGCCCGGGACGAAGTCGGCCTCCCCGAGCAGGGTGGCCGAGAAGCGGGTCGCCGGCTCGTGGAAGGCGGTGGCCGGCTCGGCGACGTGCTCGAAGCGGCCGCGCCGCATGACGGCGACCCGGTCGCCCACGGCGAGCGCCTCGACCTGGTCGTGGGTGACGAAGACACCTGCGGCGCCGGTCTCGTGCAGCGCGGCGACGGTGGCCTCCCGGACGCTGGTGCGCAGCCCGCTGTCGAGGTTGCCGAACGCCTCGTCGAAGAGCACGACGCTGGGGGAGGGGGCCAGCGCGCGGGCGAGCGCGACGCGCTGCTGCTGGCCGCCGGACAGCTCGTGCGGGTAGCGCCGGCCCAGGTCGGGCAGATCGACCAGCTCGAGCAGCTCGGCGACCCGGGCAGCCCGGTCGCGGCCGCGCGGCACGCCGAAGGCGACGTTGTCGGCCACCCGCAGGTGGGGGAACAGCGCGGCGTCCTGGAAGACGACGCCGACCCGGCGCTCCTCGGGCGGGACCCACGCGTGCGGTCCGGCCACCAGCCGGCCGCCGACCTCGACCGTGCCGGCATCGGGCTCGAGCAGGCCGGCCATCAGGAGCAGCAGGGTGGACTTCCCGCAGCCGCTGGGTCCCACGAGTGCGACCAGCTCGCCGGGCGCGACCTCGAGGCTGACGTCGGCGACGGCCGGCACCTTGCCGAAGCTCTTGGAGACGCCCTGGAGGCGGACGGCGGCGGTCACCGGGCCACTCCGACCAGGGTGACGTCGTTGTCGGCATCCTCGAGCGCGGGCAGCGCGTCGACGGCGTCGCCGACGAGCGCGTCGTCGTCACCCCGGAACAGCAGCACGACGGGGATCATCGCCACCGCCACAATGGCCAGCGCGGGCAGCCCCGCCATCTCATACCGCGAGTCGGCGGCAAGCTGCCAGACGCGGACCGCCAAGGTGTCGAAGCCGAACGGGCGCAGCAGCAGAACGATCGGCAGCTCCTTGAGCGCGTCGACCGCGACGAGCACTGCGGCGACCGCGAGGCCGGACCGGGCCAGCGGCAGGTGCACCCCGGACAGCACCCGGCGCGGGGCGGCGCCCAGCGACAGCGCGGCCGAGGTGAGCGACGGGGAGACGCCGGCCAGCCGGGCCTCGGTGGTGGTGTAGCCGAGCGCGAGGAAGCGCGCGGTGTAGACGACGACCAGGGCGGCGACCGAGCCGGTGACCAGGCCGGCGCCGCCGGGCAGGCCCAGAGCATCCAGGCCGGCGGCGATGGCGGCCAGCACGAGCAGCGCACCGATAGCCAGCACCGGGGCCGGGACGGCGTAGCCGGAGACGGTCGCCTGGACGCCCAGCGCGATCCGTCGGCGGCCGTCGACGCGGGCGGCGTGGACGAGCAGCAGCGAGACCGCGACGACGACCACCGCGACCTGCGTCGCGAGCAGCACGCTGTTGGCGGCCGCGGCCAGGAAGCCCGCGTCGAAGCTGCCGCCGGGGCCGAGCAGCGGGGTGGTGGTGGACCAGGAGACGAGGGTGACGACAGGGATGCCGACCGAGAGCAGGAGCACCCCGCTGCAGGCAGCGGTGGCGGCCCAGCCGCGCCCGCCGGTCAGGCGTACGGCGGGCATCGGCGTCGTGTCGTGGACGGTGGGGGAGAAGCGGGCGCCGCGGCGCAGCCAGCGCTCCCCACCGAGCAGCAGCAGCGCCAGCAGCAGCACCAGCAACGCCAGCACGGTGGCCGCCGGACGGTCGAACTGCCCGCGCCAGACCTTGTAGATCCCGACCGAGAGGGTGTCGACGCCGAAGTACTGCACGGTCGCAAAGTCCGACAGCGTCTCGAGTGCCACGAGCAGCGCACCGGCCGCGAGCGACGGCCGGGCCAGCGGAAGGACGACCCGCCGCGCGGCCTGCAGCGGGCGCAGGCCGAGCGTGCGGGCGGCGCCGTACGGCGTGGCGGCCTGGTCGCGGAAGGCGACCCGGGCCAGCAGGTAGACGTAGGGGTAGAGCGTCAGGACGAGGACGGCCGCGGCGACCGGCAGGGTTCGCACCGGCGGGAAGGGCGCGTCGTCGCCGAGGACCGCGCGCCAGGAGGTCTGCACCGGGCCGGGGAAGCTGAGCAGCGAGGACCAGACCAGCCCCAGGATGTACGCCGGGACGGCCATCGGCAGGACCAGCATCCACTGCAGCGCCCGCCGGCCCGGGAAGCGGTAGGCGGTCGTCAGCCAGGCCAGGCCCGCGCCCAGCGCGGTCGCGCCGACCAGCACGAGAGCGAGCAGCGCCAGGGTCGTGCCGAGCAGCGAGACCCAGCCGGAGTCGGCGACCCGGCCCCAGGGCGCTGCGCCGGCGGTGACGACGCCGATGCCGACGGCGAGCACGGGCAGCAGCACCAGCGTCGCCGCCGTGGCGACGACGACGGAGCTGGAGCGACGGCCCGCGCGGGAGCTCACCGGTAGCCGGCGTCCGTGAGGATCTGGACGGCGTCGGCGTTGTAGCGGCCGAGCTCGCCGACGTTGAGCTCGTCGCGGCGGAAGTCGCCCTGCTCGCGCAGGACCTCCACCGGCTCGACCGAGCGGTTGACCGGGTACTCGACGTTGCCGTCGACGAACAGCGACTGGCCGTCGGTGGCCAGCCACTCCAGGAAGCGGGTGGCCGACGGGACGTCGTCGGCCGAGCGGGTCACGCCGGCGCCGCTGATGTTGACGTGGGTGCCGGTGGTCTCCTGGTTGGGGAAGACGATGCCGAGCGCGAGGTCGGGGTCCGCGGCCAGCTCGCGCGCCACGTAGTAGTGGTTGGTGATCCCCACATCGCAGCCACCGGCAGCCACCGTGCGGACGATCTCGGTGTCGTTGGCCAGGATCTGGGGGTCGTTGGCCAGCCAGCCCTCGACGACCTCGGCGGCGGCCGCCGGCCCGTCGTTCGCGATGATCGACGCCACCAGCGACTGCGTGTAGGCGCTGGTCGAGGTCCGGAAGCAGATCCGGTCCTGCCATCGCGGGTCGCTCAGCGCGGCGTAGGTGCTCAGCTCCGAGGGGTCGACCGCGTCGGTGTTGTAGATGATCACGCGGGCCCGCTCGGACAAGCCGTACCAGCGGTTGTCGGGGTCGCGCAGGCTGGCCGGCACGGCGGCCTCGAGCTGGCTTGACTCGACCGGCTGCAGCAGGTCCTGCTCGGCGGCGAGCGAGAGGTTCGCGACGTCGACCGTCAGGTAGACGTCAGCCTCGCTGTCCTCGCCCTCGGCCTGCAGCCGCTCACGCAGCTCGGCGTCGCTGCCGTTGAGGAACTCCACCTCGATGCCGGTGTCCTCGGTGAAGCGGGCGTAGGCCTGCTCGGCGCCGTAGGAGCGGGCGGAGAAGACCTGGATCGCCGGTCCGTCGCTGCCGCCGACGATCCCGCAGCCGGACACGAGCAGCGGGAGCGCCACGAGGCCGAGGGTCAGCAGGGGGGAGCGCAGGCGCACGGGGGTCCTTCCGACTCGAGTCTCTCGTGGTTAGGGCAGCCTTCCCTAGCCTACGCCTGACGCCGCTCGGCCGTGCCCGGCTGCGACCGATCTGCCCGCTACGGGTTCGAGGAAGATCGCGCTGGGAACAGGCCCTGCGACCAGCAGACCAGCGGAAGAAGAGGGCACCTCGTGGCAGAGCTCAAGAAGGGCAGCAGGGTCACCGGCGGCGAGCGCGACAAGCTGGCTGCGGACCTGAAGAAGCGGTACGAGAAGGGGGAGTCGATCCGGCTTCTCGCAGAGTCCTCGGGCCGGTCCTACGGCTTCGTGCACCGGATCCTCAACGAGTCCGGCGCCAGCCTTCGCGGCCGGGGCGGCGCGACCCGCAAGAAGAGCGCCTAGACCACTGGGCGGACGACCGGGCAGTTCCGTCCCCCCGGGCGGGCACGGCTCGGGGGTCGATGGCAGGCTTGCCCGCACCGCAGACCTCCTCACACGCTCGGGAGCCCCCACACATGGACATGACGCTTACCGCCGAGCAGGACGCTGTCCGCAAGGCCGTCAAGGACTGGGTGGACGACGTTGTCGCTCCGCCCGCGCTCAAGAACGACCGTGAGGAGCGCTTCCCGCAGGAGGCCCTGGACGGCCTCAAGCAGACCGGCTTCATCGGCTTGTCCATCCCTGAGGAGTTCGGCGGCGGCGGTGGTGACCCGATGTCCTACGTCCTCTACATCGAGGAGCTCGGCCGCGGCGACGCCAATGTCCGCTCGATCGTCAGCGTGCACCTCGGCCTGGTCGCCGGCTCCATCGAGCGCTGGGGGACCCAGGAGCAGAAGGAGCAGTGGCTGCCGCGGATGGCGACCGGTGAGGTGCTTGGCTGTTTCGGCTTGACCGAGCCCGACTACGGCTCCAACCCGGCTGACCTGCAGGCCACGGCCGTCAAGCAGCCCGACGGCGGCTACGTGCTCAACGGCAACAAGATCTTCATCACCAACGGCACCATCGCCGGCCTCACGCTGTTCATGGCCCGCACCGGCGGTCCCGGGGCCAAGGGCGTCAGCGCCTTTCTCGTCCCCAACGACGCGCCTGGCTTCGAGGCCAAGGCGATCCACGGCAAGCTCGGCCTGCGCTCCTGTGACACTGCCGAGCTCGTCCTGCGCGATGTCAAGGTGGGCCCCGAGGCGCTGCTCGGCGGCGAGGAGGGCAAGGGCATCCGGGTCGCCCTGACCGCGCTCAACGACGGCCGCATGTCGCTGGGCGCCTCCTGCACCGGCCTGGGCCAGGCGGCGCTCGACACGATGGTGGCCTACACCAAGGACCGCGTGCAGTTCGGCAAGCCGGTCGCCGGCCACCAGCTGGTGCAGGCACTCATCGCCGACACCGCGGTCGAGGTCGACTGCGCCCGTCTGCTCACCTACCGGGTCGCCGACCTGAAGGGCCGCGGCGAGGACTACTCGTTGGCCGCCTCGAAGGCGAAGTACTACGCGAGCGAGATGTCGGTCCGGGCGGCCAACGCCTGCGTGCAGGCCCACGGCGGCTACGGCTACATCGACGAGTACGCCGCGGGGAAGTACCTGCGGGATGCTCGCGTTACCACGCTGTACGAAGGCACGTCGCAGATCCAGCAGCTGATCATCGGCCGCGCGCTCACGGGGATCTCCGCCTTCTGACGAGCTGAGGGGCCGCCGCATGCAGGACATGGCCCAGTTCTCGATGATGCGGTCCTTCCGCAAGGATCCGACCGTCGCCGATCAGAAGCTCGCGCCGGGCACCGCGAGGCGCATCGCGCGCTTCGCGGCGCCCTACCGCCGCGAGCTCACCCTGTTCCTCGTCCTCATCGTGGCGGCGGCGTTCCTCGCCGTGCTCAACCCGCTGATCTTCAAGAAGATCATCGACGACGGCATCGGCACCAACCCGCCGGAGACCGGGGACCAGGGGCTGGTCGTCGCGCTCGCCCTGCTCGTGGCGGGCCTGGCGATCATCGACGCCGGCCTGCAGCTGTGGTCGCGCTGGTGCTCCACGCGCATCGGCGAGGGCCTCATCTTCGACATGCGCTCGCAGGTCTACACGCACATCTCGCGCATGCCGATCGCGTTCTTCACCCGCACCCAGACCGGTGCGCTCATCAGCCGGCTCAACAACGACGTGCTGGGCGCCCAGCAGGCCTTCACCGGCACCCTGTCCGGCGTCGTCAGCAACGTCATCGGCGTCGTGCTGACGCTCATCGCCATGCTGGTGCTGTCCTGGCAGATCACCCTGCTGTCCCTGGTGCTGCTGCCGGTGTTCGTCATCCCGGCCAAGCTCATCGGCACCAAGCTGCAGACGCTGACGCGCGAGTCCTACGCCCTCAACGCGCAGATGACCAACACCATGACCGAGCGCTTCAACGTGTCGGGCGCCCTGCTGGTCAAGCTGTTCGGCCGGCCGGAGGTCGAGGAGACGTCCTTCCGCGACAAGGCCGGCCGGGTCCGCGACATCGGCATCACCAGCGCGATGTACGGCCGGATCTTCTTCGTCTCCCTCACCACCGTCGCAGCGCTCGCGACCGCGATGGTCTACGGCGTCGGCGGGACGCTGGCGGCGTCCGGCAGCCTGGGCGTCGGCACCGTCGTCGCCCTCGCCGCCTACCTCACCCGGCTGTACGGACCGCTCACGGCGCTCAGCAACGTGCGGGTGGACGTCATGACGGCGCTGGTCAGCTTCGAGCGGGTCTTCGAGGTGCTCGACCTCGAGCCGATGGTGGCCGAGCGAGCCGGTGCGGTGGATCTTCCGCGGGGGGCGGCGAGCATCGAGTTCGACGACGTCGTGTTCGCCTACCCGACCGCTGAGCAGGTGTCGCTGGCCTCGCTGGAGTCGGTGGCCGTCCTCGACCAGACGCCTTCGGCAACCGTCCTGCGCGGGATCTCCTTCCGGGCCGAGCCCGGCCAGCTCGTCGCGCTGGTCGGTCCGTCCGGCGCCGGCAAGACCACCATCAGCCAGCTCGTCACGAGGATGTACGACGTCGGCAGCGGAAGGGTTCGCATCGGCGACCACGATGTGCGCGACGTGACGATGCAGTCCCTGCGCGACGCGGTCGGCGTCGTCACGCAGGACGCCCACATGTTCCACGACACGATCCGCGCCAACCTGGGCTACGCCGCGCCCGACGCCACCGAGGAGCAGCTGTGGTCGGCCTTGGAGGCCGCGCAGGTCGGACCGCTCGTCCGCTCTCTGCCGGACGGGCTCGACACTCTCGTCGGCGACCGCGGCTACCGGCTGTCCGGCGGGGAGAAGCAGCGCATGGCCATCGCCCGGCTGCTGCTCAAGGCGCCCGGCATCGTCGTGCTTGACGAGGCGACGGCCCACCTGGACAGCGAGTCCGAGGCGGCGGTGCAGCGCGCACTGGCCACCGCACTGGAGGGCCGCACCTCGCTGGTCATCGCCCACCGGCTGTCCACCGTGCGGGACGCCGATCAGATCCTCGTCGTCGAGGACGGGCGCGTCGTCGAGCACGGCCGCCACGACGAGCTGCTCGAGCAGGGCGGGCTCTACACCGAGCTCTACCGCCGCCAGTTCGCGGCGCAGGAGGACGAGCCGGCGCTGACCGACTAGCAGCGGATCAGCCTGCGCCACCGCCGTTCTCGCCGCCCGTACCGCCCATCTGACCGTCATCGGTCATCTGCTCGGCGTCGCTGGAGGCGGGTTGCTCTGCTGGCTCCTCGATCTGTCCCAGGTCGACCACCACGTCTGTACCTTCAAACACCTGCGACTGCTCTGGTTGCGTCATGCGGCACCCCTACCCCGGCGTGGGCGAGGATGACCCGGTGCCAGACCTGCTGCTCGGACCCCTCCTGCGCCACGTCGACGAGACCTCGGCCACGGTCTGGGTGGAGACCGACGCGCCCTGCCAGGTGCAGGTGCTCGGTGGCCGCACGCCCACCTTCACCGTCGCCGGGCACCACTTCGCCCTCGTCATCTGCCGCGGGCTCGAGCCCGGGACGACAACGGCGTACGACGTCGAGCTCGACGGTCTGCGGGTCTGGCCACGGCAGGACGACCCGTACCCGGCACCGACGGTGCGGACCCGGAGCCGCGACGGGCAGGAGGCCTTCCGGCTGCTGTTCGGGTCCTGCCGGGTGACGCGTCCACACGAGCCGCCGTACACCTCGACCGAGGGTGAGGACGGCGTCGGCATCGACGCGCTGCACGCCTACGGCCGGCGGATGCTGACGCAGGACGAGCCGGCCTGGCCCGACGCGTTGCTGCTGCTGGGCGACCAGGTCTATGCCGACGAGCTGTCACCCGAGACGCTGGCCTACGTCAAGCGGACGCGCGGCATCGAGCAGCCGCCGGGAGCGGGCGTCGCGGACTTCCAGGAGTACACCGTCCTGTACGAGGAGGCGTGGAGCGACCCGCTCATCCGCTGGGTGCTGTCCACGCTGCCGACGGCGATGGTCTTCGACGACCACGACGTGCACGACGACTGGAACACCTCGGCGATCTGGCGCCAGACCATGCAGAAGAAGGACTGGTGGGCGGCCCGGATCGAGGGCGGGCTGATGAGCTACTGGCTCTACCAGCACCTGGGCAACCTGTCGCCCGCCGATCTCGAGGTGGACGAGCTGTGGGCCGCGCTGAAGGAGGTCGACGACGGCGAGGAGCTGCTGCGGGCCTACGCGCGCAAGGCCGACGGCGAGGCCGACGGCGGCAAGGGGGTGCGCTGGAGCTACCGCCGCGACTACGGCGACGTCCGGCTGCTGGTGCTGGACTCGCGCGGCGGCCGGGTGCTCGAGACCGGCGACCGCTCGATGGTCGACGACGCCGAGTGGGCGTGGATCGTCGAGCAGACCCGCGACTGCGCGTCGCACCTGCTGCTCGCCTCCTCGTTGCCGGTGCTCCTGCCGCCCGCGATCCACGGGCTCGAGGCCTGGAACGAAGCCGTCTGCGACGGTGCCTGGGGCCGGCGGTGGCGCGACTGGGGCGAGAAGATCCGCCAGGGAGCCGATCTGGAGCACTGGGCGGCGTTCCGGCAGTCGTGGGACAGGGTGATGGAGCTCGTCGAGGAAGTCGGCTCAGGCCGATGCGGGCCAGCCCCCGCGAGCATCACCTTCCTGGGCGGGGACGTGCACTTCTCTTACCTGGCGCGGGCGCACTTCGCCGACGACCGCGGCGTCACCAGCCACGTGCACCAAGCGGTGTGCTCGCCGGTGCGCAACCCGGTCAACCGGTCGGTGCAGCTCGGCGACCGCTTCGCGCGCACCGTTGCCGGCCGGGCCGTGGGTCGGCTGCTCGCCCGGTCCGCCGGCGTGCCGAAGCCGGAGACGAGCTGGCGGATGGAGCACGGGCCGCGCTTCGCCAACAGCGTCGCCGCCCTCGAGCTGGAGGGGCGTAGCGCCCTGCTGCGGCTGGAGAGCACCGTGTCCGGGGATGCCGACGAGCGGCTTGTCGTGGCGCTGGAGCGTCAGCTGTCCTGAGGGCTCTCGCCCGCTACGGCACGACGAGCGTGCGTGCTCCCTTGCCGGCCGCCATGTCGGCGAACGCGCCGTCGATCCCGTCGAGGCCGACCGTCCCGCTGATGAGCGCGCCCAGGTCGAGCCGGCCCTCGGCGGCGTGGGCCAGCACCTTCGGGATGTCGACCAGCGGGTTCGTCGAGCCGTAGACGCAGCCCTGGAGGGTGCGGGCGAAGTGGAAGAGCTCCAGCGGGCTGAAGGACACCTGGGAGTCCTTGCCGCCGATGCCGACGACGGTCGTCACGCCACCGCGGCGGGTGGCCGACCACGAGCTGCGGATCGTCTCGGGCAGGCCGACGCAGTCGAAGGCGTGGTCGGCGCCGCGACGCTCCGTGAGCCCGCGGACCTGCTTGGCGAGCTCGCCGCCGGCCTCGAGGGCGTCGGTACCGCCCATGGACATCGCGAGCTCGAGCTTCTCGGCGGAGCGGTCGACGACGATCACCTTGCCGGCGCCGGCGAGGACCGCGCCCTGCACGACGGACAGCCCGACGCCGCCCAGTCCGACGACCAGGACCGACTGGCCCTCGCGCACCTTCGCGGTGTTGAGGACCGCGCCGACGCCGGTCATGACGGCGCAGCCCACCAGGGCGGCGTGCTCGAGCGGCACCTCGTCGGGCACGGCCAGGACGGCGCGCGCGGAGACGACCGTCTCCTCGGCGAAGCCGCCGGTGGACAGGCCTGGGTAGACGTCCTGGCCGTCGACCGTCGCGTACGGCGTGCCGGCCGCGCTGCTGGAGGTCTCGCACAGCCACGGCTCGCCCTGCAGGCAGTACCAGCAGGTGCCGTCCGGCGGTGCCCAGCACAGCACGACCCGGTCGCCCGGGGCGCAGCTCGTCACGCCCTCGCCAACGGACACCACCGTTCCGGCCGACTCGTGGCCCAGCACAACAGGCATCGCCTGGCGCAGCGTCCCGCGGGCCAGCGAGAAGTCGCTGTGGCAGACGCCGGTGGCCGCGATCCGCACCCGGACCTGACCCGGTCCGGGCTCGGGCAGGTCGAGCTCGGCCACGTTCAGGCTCTCGCCGGGGGCGGACAGGACGGCGGCGCGGACCACGAAGGTCTCCTCGGGCTGGAGGCGGGGGACGGCTCGGAGCCTACGAGCCGGCCATCGGGGTACGGCAGGCGACACCTAGCCGGTCGGGTGCGCTCAGGAGCGCAGCTCCAGGGTGCAGCACTTCGCCGAGCCGCCGGCCTTCTGCAGCTCGCTGGTGTCGACCGGCACCGGGACGAAGCCGTGGGCTGCGAGCTCGGCCCTCAGGTCGACCGCTCCGCGCGACAGGACGACGTTGCGGCCGTCCGAGACGGCGTTGAGCCCGAACGCCGCGGCGTCCTGGTCGGTCGCGATCAAGGCCTCGGGGAACAGCCGGCGCAGCACCTCGCGGCTGCCCTCGGAGAACGCCGGTGGGTAGTAGGCGATCGTCTCGTCGTCCAGGACGGTCAGGCAGGTGTCCAGGTGGTAGTACCGCGGGTCGATCAGCTCGAGGCTGATGACCGGCACACCCAGCAGCTCCTGCGCCTCGGCGTGCGCGGCCCGGTCGGTACGGAACCCCCAGCCGGCCAGCAGCCACCGGCCGGCGAGGAGCAGGTCACCCTCGCCCTCGTTGACCTCGCGGGCGTCCACCACGGCCTTGAGGCCGGCCGAGGAGAACCACTGCAGGTAGGCCGGGCCCTCAGCCTGCCGCTCAGGGTGGGTGAAGCGGGCGCCGTACGCCACGCCTTCCACGACCAGGCCGCCGTTCGCGGCGAAGACCATGTCCGGCAGGCCCGGCAGCGCCTCGATGAGCTCGACCTCGTGGCCGAGGTCGGCGTAGACCGCGCGCAGCGCCTCCCACTGCTCGACCGCCCGGTCGCGGTCGGCGCCCCGCGTCGCGTCCATCCACGGGTTGATCTCGTACGACACCTCGAAGTGGTCGGGTCGGCACATCAGGTAGCGGCGGGGGCGGGAGGTCCGGGTCGTGGAGGTCATGCCGACGACGCTAGAGACAGCGAGGCGTGCAAGCAATCACCATCCCTTGCGCACCAAGCGTGGTTCTCTTGCACAGAAGCGCCGGATCCGGCGCTTCCTTGCGTAGGAGGACGACGTGGACCAGATCGACCAGCAGATCCTCAGCTTCCTGCTCGAGGACGGCCGGGCCACCTACAACGAGATCGGGCAGTCGGTCGGGCTCTCGGCGCCGGCGGTGAAGCGGCGGGTGGACCGGCTCGTCGCCCGCGGCGTGATCCGCGGCTTCACCGCACTGGTCGACCCTGCGGCACTCGGCTGGACCACCGAGGCGTACGTCGAGATCTTCTGCAAGGGGACGGTCGCTCCGGAGGCTCTTCGCAAAAGCCTGCTGAGGGTGCCGGAGGTCGTCGGGGCGTGCACCGTGTCCGGCTCGGCCGATGCGCTGCTTCACATGCTGGCCAGCGACATCAAGCAGCTCGAGCGCGCGATCGAGCGGGTGCGGGACGAGCCGAACGTCGACCACACGCAGAGCACGATCGTGCTCTCTCGGCTGGTGGACCGTCCGCGTTCGTGAGGACGAGGAGGACGACGTAGCGTGCGTCACACCGACGCAGGAGGACCTGAAGCATGAAGGTGCCGTTCACGACCGCCGACTTCATCGACCGGGCCGAGCAGTGCTACCCGCTGCGCACCGGCGTCGTCGACGAGCCCGGTCCGACCCAGGACGGCGGCCTCGGCAGCCTGACCTACGGCGAGCTCGCCGAGCGGGCGCGCAGCATCGCCGCCGGGCTGGACGAGCTCGACGTCGAGCGCGGCGAGCGCATCGCCGTCGTCAGCCACAACAGCGCGCGGCTGCTCGAGCTCTTCTTCGGCGTGACGACGTGGGGCCGGGTGCTCGTCCCGGTCAACTTCCGGCTTAGCCGCGACGAGGTCGCCTACATCGTCGAGCACTGCGGCGCGACCGTGCTGCTCGTCGATCCCGAGCTCGACGAGGCGCTGGCCGACGTGACCGCCAAGCACCGCTTCGTGCTCGGCAAGGACTCCGACGCAGCGCTGCTG
>JBBSLB010000041.1:0-15223 GCA_038255675.1 Mycobacteriales bacterium | reverse complement strand
TCGACCTTGCCGCGGTGCGGCTTCAGCGTCCCGGAGATCGCCCTCAGCAGCGTGCTCTTGCCGGCGCCGTTGCTGCCCAGGACGGCGACCACCTTGCCTTCCGGGACCTCCAGGGAGATGCCGCGCAGGGCCTGCACGGCACCGCCGTACGTCACGCGCAGATCGTGAACCTCGAGCACGCTCTCCTCCTCCGGGTGGAACTGCGGACAGAAGCACATGTGTGAGCCGGGACACAGAACCACGCCCAACTGTGATCCGCTCGAGATGCACTGCGCGCCGAGCGGCGGTTCTCGCCGGACCAACGGCGACCGGTTGGCGGGCGGCACCCTCGATCGCACGATTAGGCTGGCCGGCGTGGAGCCTCCCAGTAGACCGGCGTGCCCTGCCCCCCGGACGGGCAAGAGCACGCCGTGAGCGGACCCTGGTTGGACGTCCTGCTGGTCGCGGTCTTCATCCTCATCGGCGGCGTCTTCGCCTCGACCGAGCTGGCCCTGGTCAGCCTGCGCGAGGGGCAGGCCAAGGCGCTGGCCGAGCGCGGCCGGCGTGGACAGCGCGTGGCCCGCCTGGTCGCCGAGCCGAACCGGTTCCTGGCCGCCGTGCAGGTCGGCGTCACCCTCGCCGGCTTCCTGTCCGCCGCGTTCGGCGCTGCCCGCCTGGCCGTCCCGATGTCGGACCTGCTCGAGGACGCCGGTCTTGCCGAGGGCCCGTCCGACACCGTCGCGCTGGTCCTGGTCACGTTGATCATCTCCTACTTCTCCCTGGTGTTCAGCGAGCTCGCACCCAAGCGGCTGGCGCTGCAGCGACCCGAGGCGGTGTCGATGGCCTTTGCGCCCGCGCTGGACCGGATCGCGACGCTGTCGAGACCGGTCATCTGGCTGCTCAGCCGCAGCAGTGACGTGGTCGTCCGGATGCTCGGCGGCGACCCCCACTCCCCGCGCGAGACCATCTCCGAGGAGGAGCTGCGCGGGATGGTGGCGGCGCACGAGTCGCTCACCAAGGACGAGCGCAAGCTCATCGACGACGTCTTCGCGGCCGGCGAGCGCCAGCTGCGCGAGGTGATGCTCCCGCGCACCGAGGTTGCCTTCCTCGACGCCGGCATGACGCTCAGTCGCGCCATCAAGGAGACCAGCGAGCAGCCGCACTCCCGCTACCCGGTCGCCGGTTCCTCCCAGGACGACATCGTCGGCTTCCTGCACGTGCGCGATCTCATGGTGCCGGCGGTCAGGGCCCGCGGCATGCGCGTCGCCGACGTGGTGCGCGAGGTCAAGCTCATGCCCGGCAGCAAGCGGGTGCTCCCGGCGATGTCGGAGATGCGCCGCGAGGGCCACCACATGGCGATCGTCGTGGACGAGTACGGCGGCACCGCCGGCATCGTCACGCTGGAGGACCTCATCGAGGAGGTCATCGGCGACATCCGCGACGAGTACGACGTGCAGGCGGCTGACCCGCTGCAGTTCCGCGGCGGCGACGTCGAGGCCGACGGCCTGCTCAACCTGGACGAGGTGCGCACCGTCACCGGCGTCTGTCTGCCGGAGGGGCCGTACGAGACGCTCGCCGGCTACGTCATGGCGACGCTGGGCCACGTGCCGCGCCTCGGCGAGGCCGTCGAGGTCGACGGGCACCGTCTCGAGGTCAGCGAGCTGGACGGCCGGCGCACCGCGCGGGTGCGCGTCACGCCGCTGGAGGACGCGTCGCCGCAGACCCCGTCCAGCGTCCGCGTGGAGGCCGGATGAGCACCCACGTCGAGACCAGCCACGAGAGCAGCGGCGGCGTCGAGGAGGTCTTCGCGATCCTCACCTCGCCCGACTGGCCGGCCCGCAAGGCCGCCGAGCTGAAGGACGGCAGCTCCGTCGTCGAGCGCGAGGAGCACCCCGACGGCGGGGTCCGGTTCGTGGTCTCGCGCGAGCTGCCGAGTGGGGGACCCGGCTTCCTCGAGCGCTTCCTGCCCGCCGACGGTCGGGTCGTGCAGACCGATGAGTGGGGCCCCGCGGCCGGTGGTGAGCGGCACGGCCGGTGGAGCGTCTCGATCCCCGGGTCGCCCGCGAGCATGGGCGGCACGATGCGGCTCGAGCCCACCGCGACCGGCACCTGCCACGCGATCGAGGGCGAGGTGACCGTCAAGATCCCGCTCATCGGCGGCAAGGCCGAGCGGTTCATCGGCGACATGGTCGTCAAGCTCGCCGGCAAGGAGGCCGAGCTGCTCAGCCGCGCGCTCGCCTGACGGCCCGGCGTCCCAGCTCGGCCAGCAGGGCCGTCACCAGCGGTCGGGTCACCAGTCCCCGCCCCAGGCCCACCTCGACCAGCGCGTCGAACGCCCGGTCCGACCGTGCGGTGGCTGCCACGGCGGCGTCGACCAGCCCGGCTCGCTCCGTGGCGCGGGCGAGCAGCGCGGTCTGCCACAGGTGTCGGCCGAGCGCGAACCGCAGCGCCGCGCCGTAGGCCGCGCCCGGGTCGGTCGCGCCGCTGGCTGCGCCGGCCAGCCGGCCGGACAGCAGGGCGTAGTAGATGCCCTCGCCGGTCAACGGGTTGATGAGCGACAGGGCATCGCCGACGAGGAGCACCCGCCCGGACGGCTGGACGGGTCGCGCGGTGGACAGGGGCAGGTGGTGGGTGACCAGCCGCTCCGCCTGCACGCCGGGCAACAGCTCGGCCAGGCCGGCGTACAGCTCCTCGCGCCCACCCCGCTGCTTGGCCTGCAGCGCCGGGAGCAGCATCCCGAAGCCGACGTTGGCAGTCCCGTCACCTGCGGCGAAGGACCAGGCGTAGGCCGGCCAGTCCCGCGGCGACAGCACGATCGCCTGCTCCGGCTCCCCGGCCGGCGCCACCGCGTAGCCCCGGACCGCGACCGCGGTCGCTCGGGCCGGCTGCCGGCCCAGACCCAGCCGGCGGCGCAGCACGCCGTTGGCCCCGTCGGCCGCGACGACCACCCGGGCCGCGATCTCGCCGTCGAGCACAACAGCGTCCGGCCGCACCTCGACGCGCCGGACGGTGTGCCGGCGCAGCACGGCGCCGCGGTCGACGGCGGCGCCTACCAGCCGAGCGTCCAGCACGGTGCGCGGCACGACGACGTCCGGGCGGCGCAGCGGCTTGGCGACGACCGAGCCGTCCGGCGCGACGATCCGCAGCCGGCGTACCGGGACCCGGTCGGCCAGCAGGTCACCGACACCCAGCGTGCACAGCTCGTCGACGGCGTGCGGGGCGACGCCGTCCCCGCAGGACTTGTCGCGCGGGAAGTCGCTGCGGTCCAGCAGCAGCACCTGAGCGCCGGGCCGGGCCTGCAGCACCGAGAGCGCGGCGGCGCTGCCGGCCGGCCCAGCCCCCACGACAGCGACATCCCACACGGTGACAGGATGCAGGTCATGTCCGAGTCCCGCGCGGCCGAGCTCGGCCGGCCGTCCCGCGTGCTGTCCGGGATCCGTCCCACCGGCGACAGCTTCCAGCTCGGCAACTACGTCGGCGCGGTCCGGCACTGGGCCGCCATGCAGGACGAGAGCGACTGCTTGTTCTTCCTGGCCGACCTGCACGCGCTCACCGAGCTGCCCGAGCCCGACAAGCTGCGCGAGCGCACCCGGCAGTCGGTCGCGCAGCTGCTCGCGCTGGGGGTGGACCCCGAGCGCAGCACCGTCTTCGCGCAGAGCCACGTCCGCGAGCACACCGAGCTCGCCTGGGTCCTGGGCTGCCTGACCGGCTTCGGCGAGGCCAGCCGGATGACGCAGTTCAAGGAGAAGGGCAGTCACTCCTCCTCGGGGGCATCGGTCGGGCTGTTCACCTACCCGGTCCTGCAGGCCGCCGACATCCTCATCTACCAGGCCGACTCGGTCCCGATCGGCGAGGACCAACGCCAGCACCTCGAGCTCACCCGCGACCTCGCCCAGCGCTTCAACGCACGCTACGGTCAGACGTTCGTGCTCCCGGGCGCCTACGCCGGCCGGCCGGGCGAGCGCATCAAGGACCTCCAGGACCCGGCGCGCAAGATGAGCAAGAGCATCGGCGGCAACGGCACGGTGTGGGTCCTCGACGACCCGAAGACGATCACGAAGAAGGTCAGGAGCGCGGTCACCGACACCGGCCGCGAGGTCGTCGCCGCCGACGACAAGCCCGGCATCACGAACCTGCTGACGATCTTGTCCGTCGCCACCGGCACTGCCGTCCCAGACCTGGAGCGGGAGTTCGAGGGCAAGGGCTACGGCGACTTCAAGGCTGCCGTGGCCGAGGCCGTCGTGGAGCTCTTCGCCCCCGTCCGGGCACGGTACGACGAGCTCGTCGCCGACCCGGCTGAGCTCGACCGGGTCCTCGCCGACGGCGCCGCCCGGGCCCGCGAGATCGCGGTCGCCACGATGGACACGGTCCGTGAGCGCGTCGGGCTACTCGCCCCGGTGCTGTGACGGCGCGGCGCGACTTCGGTGTTGCGATCGGCATCCCGGAGCCCTTCACCAGCGAGCTGCAGGGCTGGCGCGAGCGCTTGGGCGACCCGAACGCCGGCGGCATCCCGCCGCACGTCACGCTGCTCCCGCCGACGTCGCTGTCGGAGCAGGAGCTCGAGGTCGTCGAGGAGCACCTGCGCCTGGTCGCCGCCGCCGAGCGGGCCTTCCACCTGCACCTGCGTGGCTCCGGCACCTTCCGGCCGGTGTCGCCGGTGGTCTTCGTCCCGCTGGCCGTGGGGATCTCCCACTGCGAGCGGGTGGAGCGTCAGGTGCGCGCCGGGCCGCTGGCCCGCGAGCTGACCTTCCCGTACCACCCCCACGTCACGGTGGCGCACGACCTGCCCGAGCCGGCGCTGGACCGCGCCTTCGAGGCGCTGGCCGGCTACGAAGCGGAGTTCGACGTGTGGGGATTCACCCTCTTCGAGCAGGACCGCGCCGGCGTGTGGCGGCCGCAGCGCGACTTCCCGTTCGGGAGGGGGGGACTCCCGGGTCCGGCCGAGCCGCCGGGCCGTTGATCGCAGCCGCAGCCGGGTAGGGGCGGGCCATGCCCAGTCCCACGGCGGCGCTCGCGAGCGCGCGCGAGAAGCGTCCAGCCCTCGACCACCTGATCCGCGCGTACAGCCGCTACCAGGCCGACGCCGGTGACCGGCAGGCCGCGGCCGTGACCTTCTTCGGCTTCCTGTCCTTCTTCCCGATCCTGGCCCTGGCGACGTCGGTGCTCAGCTACGCGCTCGGCGACGAGGCCGTCGGCACGGTGGTGCGCGAGGTGAACAACTACGCGCCGGGCCTGGCCGACCAGCTCGGCCTGAAGGACATCCTCACCGACAACCGCAAGGCCGGGGCGGCCGGTCTGCTCGGTCTGGTCGGTCTGCTCTACTCCGGCCTGGGCTGGGTCGACGCGCTGCGCGAGGCGATCCGCACGATCTGGCACCACAACGTCAAGGCCGGCAACGTCGTGGTCAAGAAGGCCAAGGACGTCGTCGTGCTGCTCGGCCTGGGCGTGACCTTGCTGTTGTCGGTCGCGGTCTCCGCCCTGACCGGCGCCTTCTCCGGCTATGCGCTCGAGCTGCTCCGCTTGGAGGACCAGCCGGTCGCGACCGCCGTCACCTGGGTCGTCGGCCTGCTGCTCGGCCTCGCGACCAGCACGGCGCTGTTCCTGTTCCTGTTCTGGCGGCTGCCGAAGGTGCAGTCGCCGTTTCGTCGGGTCCTCAAGGGCGCACTGCTGGCCGCGGTGCTCTTCGAGGTCCTGAAGCGGGTCGGCGCGCTTTACATCGAGCGCACGACCGAGAACCCGCTCTACGGCAGCTTCGCCGTCATCGTCGGACTGCTGGTGTGGATCAACATCGTCAGCCGGATGCTGCTGATCTGCGCCGCTTGGACGGTCACCGCGCCGTACGACTCCGACATCGAGCCCTCCGGCACCGCCAACGCCCAGGCTGCCCGCGAGGCCGGCATCCCGATCGAGTTCGCCGACCAGGACCCGGACTCCCCGCCGACGCTCCAGCAGGACGGTGCGCCGAGCCCGCTCGCTGCCGCCGTCCAGGGCGCGACGCCGTCCCAGGACGTGCCCGACGGCCGGCACGTGGACGCGCTGAAGGCCGGCGGCGGCGGGACGGCGACGCTGGTGCGCGAGGAGCCGCTCGCCGAGGTCCGCGTCCGGCAGGCCGCTGGCTTCACCGCGGGGGTGATCGGCATGGCCGTCACCGCCGTCGGCATCCACGTCGGCAAGACCCTGCTCGGACTGCTGCGCCGCTGACCGCTACGCGACGCCGGTGCGGCGAGGGCGTTTCGCCGCTGCCGGGTCGACGTTGGTGGCGACGGTCCGGGGGAGCGGGCGAGCCGGCACGCGGGACCGGGCCGGAAGGCGAACGGGCGGGCGCACCGCCGCCCCCGCAGCAGCACGAGCCGGCGCCGGGCGGTGCCGGACGCTGAGCACAGCGGCGGCGGCCAGACCCGCGCCGGCCAGCGCGGCCGGCACACCGCTCCCGCCGTCGCCGGACGTGGCAGCCGAGGAGCCCGCGCCGACGGCAGCCAGGGGTGCAGCCAGGGGTGCAGCCGCCTCTGGGCCGAGCGGTACGGCCACAGGCAGCGGGTCCACCAGGCGCCCCACGGGGCTCACGCCGGCGGCGGCGGCAAAGCCCCAGTCGAGCAGCTTCGCCGCCTCGTCGGCCACGCGCGGCTCGGCCCGCATGAGGGTGACCACCAGGCGCCGCCCGTCGCGCTCGGCGGCGCCGACGAAGCTGGCGCCGGCCCGGGTGGTGTAGCCGTTCTTGATGCCCAGCGCGCCCTCGTAGTCCTTGAGCAGCCGGTTCTTGGTGTAGACCTCGATCCGCGCGCCGCCCGGCGCGGAGACGCTGCCCCTGACCGTCGAGGCGTAGGCCGCGAACTGCGGGTCGGCCAGGCCGGCCCGGGCGATGAGCGCCAGGTCGTAGGCCGAGCTGACCTGCCCCTCGGCGTCCAGTCCGTGCTGGTTGACCGCGCGGGTGTCGCGCGCCTGCAGGCCCTCGGCTGCGTCGTTCATCAGCTCGGCGGCGGCCTCCTGCCCGCCGGCGGCCGTGGCGAGGGCGTTCGCGGCGTCGTTGCCCGAGACGGTCATCAGCGCCGTGAAGAGCTCGTGCACCGGGTAGGCGACGTCGTCGACCAGGCCGACCTTGCTCCCCTCGACGTTGACGTCGTCGAAGGTCGGGGTGACCAGCTCGTCGCGCTCGAGCTCCGGGATCAACGCCAGCATCGTCAGCGTCTTGAGCGTGCTTGCGGGGGCATAGCGCCCGTGGGCGTCCTTGACCGCCAGCACCTGTCCGCTGTCGAGGTCGGCAAGCACGAAGCTGCTCGCGGTGATGCCCTCGGGCAGCGCGGGGGCGTTGCGGTCGACCACTACGCCGCCGTCGGCCAGCCGGGGCCCACCGAGCGTCTCGGCGCTCCCGCCGCTGGTCGCGGCGCCCACCGGACCGGCCCCGAGGGCCACTCCCACCAGCGCGGTCAGCAGGACGGAGACGGGGCGGCGCACGAGGCCGGACGCTACCGTCGGGACAGGCGCGCGTCGGTGACCGACACCGGCGTGATGACGGTCAACGCGGCGGTGGCGACAGGCCTAGCCGCGCCGGAAGATCAACGCGCGCTTGACCTCCTGGATCGCCTTGGTCACCTGGATGCCGCGCGGACAGGCATCGGTGCAGTTGAAGGTCGTGCGGCAGCGCCACACGCCCTCCTTGTCGTTGAGGATCTCCAGCCGCTCCGCGGCGCCGTCGTCGCGGCTGTCGAAGATGAAGCGGTGCGCCGCCACGATGGCCTGCGGGCCGAAGTAGGCGTCGTCGTTCCAGAACACCGGGCACGACGTGGTGCAGGCCGCGCACATGATGCACTTGGTCGTGTCGTCGAACCGCTCGCGGTCCTCGGCCGACTGCAGCCGCTCGCGCGTGGGCTCGCGGCCGTCGGTGATGAGGAACGGCTTGATGGCCCGGAAGGCCTCGAAGAACGGCTCCATGTCGACGATCAGGTCCTTGAGGACCGCCAGGCCCTTGATCGGCTCGACGAGGATCTCCTCACCCAGGTCCTTCACCAGCACCTTGCAGGCCAGCCGGTTCACGCCGTTGATGCGCATCGCGTCGGACCCGCAGACGCCATGGGCGCAGGAGCGACGGAACGACAGCGAGCCGTCCTGGTACCACTTGATCTGGTGCAGCGCGTCGAGCAGGCGGTCGCCCTTCTCCACCGGCACCTCGAAGCTCTGCCAGTTGGCCTCCGGGTCGACCTCCGGGTCGAAGCGGCGCACCTTGACGGTGACCGTCCGCTGGTCGTCCGCGACCGGCGCCTGCTCGGCGGCCGGTCGCTCCTCGACAACCGTCATCAGGCGGTTCCTGCTGTCTGCTTCTGACCCATCAGTACTTGCGCTCCATCGGCTGGTATCGGGTCTGCACGACCGGCTTGTAGTCCAGTCGCACGTCGGACTGGAAGCTCGTCGCGCCGCTGGCGTCCGGCACCTTGTACGCCATGGTGTGGCGCATGAAGTTGACGTCGTCGCGGGTCGGGTAGTCCTCGCGGAAGTGGCCGCCGCGCGACTCGTTGCGCGCCTTGGCCGACACCACCAGGCACTCGGCCAGGTCGAGCAGGAAGCCCAGCTCGACCGCCTCGAGCAGCTCGGTGTTGTAGCGGTTGCCGCGGTCGGCGACGCCGACCCGCAGGTAGCGCTCCTTGAGCGCAGCAAGGTCGACCTCGGCCTGCTTGAGGGTGGCCTCGGTGCGGTAGACGGACGCGTTGGCGTCCATCGTCTCCTGCAGGTCGTTGCGGATCCGGGCCACGAGCTCGGTGCCGCCGCCGTCGCGCAGGCGCTGCAGCAGCGTGAGGGTGTCCTTCTCCGGCTCCGGCGGCATCTCGACGAAGTCGACCGAGTTGGCGTAGGCCGCGGCCGACAGCCCGCCACGGCGGCCGAAGACGTTGATGTCGAGCAGGGAGTTGGTGCCCAGGCGGTTCGCGCCGTGCACCGAGACGCAGGCGACCTCCCCGGCGGCGAACAGGCCCGGGACGACGGTCTCGTTGTCCGACAGCACCTGCGCGTCGATGTTCGTCGGCACGCCGCCCATCGCGTAGTGGGCCGTCGGCTGGATCGGGATCGGCTCGTCGTAGGGCTCGACGCCGAGGTAGGTCCTCGCGAACTCGGTGATGTCCGGCAGCTTGGCGTCGATGACCTCGGGCGGCAGGTGCGTCAGGTCCAGGAGCACGTGGTCACCGTTGGGGCCGGCTCCTCGACCGGCGCGGATCTCGGTGTAGATGGCGCGCGCGACCATGTCGCGCGGCGCAAGGTCCTTGATGGTCGGGGCGTAGCGCTCCATGAAACGCTCCCCGTCCTTGTTGCGCAGGATGCCGCCCTCGCCGCGCGCGGCCTCGGACAGCAGGATGCCCATCTTCCAGATGCCCGTCGGGTGGAACTGGTAGAACTCCATGTCCTCCAGCGGCAGGCCCTTGCGGTAGACGATGCCCATCCCGTCACCGGTCAGCGTGTGCGCGTTCGAGGTGACTTTGAAGACCTTGCCGAAGCCGCCGGTCGCGAACAGGACTGCCTTGGCGTGGAAGACGTGCGTGTCGCCTGTCGCGAGCTCGTACGCCACGACGCCGCTGGTGACGCGCTTGCCGTCCACCTCCGACATCACCATGTCGAGCACGTAGAACTCGTTGAAGAAGTCGATGTTCTCCTTCACGCACTGCTGGTACAGCGTCTGCAGGATCATGTGGCCCGTGCGGTCCGCCGCGAAGCAGGAGCGACGCACCGCCGCCTCGCCGTGGTTGCGGGTGTGCCCGCCGAAGCGGCGCTGGTCGATCCGGCCCTCCGGGGTGCGGTTGAAGGGCAGCCCCATCTTCTCCAGGTCCAGGACCGCGTCGATCGCCTCCTTGCACATCACCTCGGCGGCGTCCTGGTCGACCAGGTAGTCACCGCCCTTGACGGTGTCGAAGGTGTGCCACTCCCAGTTGTCCTCCTCGACGTTGGCGAGCGCGGCGCACATGCCGCCCTGCGCCGCGCCGGTGTGGGAGCGGGTCGGGTAGAGCTTGGTGAGCACGGCGGTGCGCGAGCGCTTCCCGGCCTCGAGGGCCGCGCGCATGCCGGCGCCTCCGGCGCCGACGATGATCGTGTCGTAGCGGTGGTGGTGGACGGTACCGATGGCCATGCCGCTCCCTAGCCTGCGAGGTCGGGGTCGAAGGTGAAGATCACGAGAGTGCCGAGCACGAGCACGAGGAACGAGGAGGTGTAGAGCAGCATCTTCAGCCAGAAGCGCGTTCCGTCGCGCTCGGCGTAGTCGTTGATGATCACGCGCAGGCCGTTGGTGCCGTGCAGCTGGGCGAGCCAGAGCTGCATCAGGTCCCAGGTGCGCCAGAACGGCGACGCCCATCGACCGGCGACGAAGCCGAAGTTGATGCGCTGCACCCCGTCGTCGAGCAGCAGCATGATGAACAGGTGCCCGAGCACGAGGAAGACCAGCAGCAGCCCGGACATCCGCATGAAGATCCATGCGTACATCTCGAAGTTGGTGCCGCGGCCGGACGGGGATCGGCGCGTGCGGGTGCGTGGCGCCTCGATGACCAGCTGGTCGTGCTGGGTCTCGCTCACGGCGGTCACGTGGTGCTCCCGAACAGCGCGGCGAAGGTGTGCGCCGTCATGCGGTAGGTCGCCGGGACCATGACGGCCAGGAAGACGGCGACGACGACGTAGGTCATCTGCTTCTGGTACCGGGTGCCCTTGGCCCAGAAGTCGATGAGCATCACGCGGATGCCGTTGAGGGCGTGGAAGAGCACCGCGCCGACAAGGCCGACCTCCATGAGGTTGACCAGTGGCGTCTTGTAGGTGTCCATGATCCGGTTGTAGGAGTCGGGGGACACCCGCACGAGGGCGGTGTCGAGCACGTGCGCGAAGAGGAAGAAGAAGATGAGGACGCCGGTGACGCGATGCGCCACCCAGCTCCACATGCCCTCGCGCCCCCGGTAGAGGGTTCCTGCCGGTGCCTGCACAGCGATTGCCTTCCCGTCGCGACCAGGTGCTCACCCGGACAGAGTCATGCTAACGACGTGTGGCCGGACCGGCACGGCGGGAGGGCGGCGCGTGCTGTGAGGCCTTCCACGTCGGTGGCCCTCACCCGGCCGGGATGAAGGTCTCCAGCATCTGCTCGAACACCGGCAGGGCGTCCTGCCAGTCGCTCGCGTTCACCTGCCAGTAGAGGTAGTAGGTGCGCCCGTCCTCGGCCACGACGGCCCGGTCGAGCACCCGCAGCTCGGTCTGGTCGACGTAGGTGAACTCCAGGTCGGCGGCGTCCAGGTCCCGGTAGTCGGCCGCCTCCAGGCGCAGCTCCTGGTAGTCGTCGAGCTGGCTGCCCAGCTGGGGGGACAGCCGGGAGAGGGCTTGCTCGGCCCCTCCGTCGGCAGCGGCCTGCACGTCGACGCGCAGGGTGCGGCGCGCGTCGGGGTCGCGCAGCTGCACCTGGCTGCCGCGGTAGGTCGAGCGCACGAAGCCCGGCGGCACGCCGATGCTCCAGCCCTGCTCGGCCTCGAGTCGGGTCCAGCCCTCCGGCAGGGCCGTCGCGGGGTCGGCGGAGGCGGCCGCCGAGGGGGAGGGCCCGACGGCCACAGGTGGCGCGTCGTCGCTGCCGCCGGGGTCGAGCGCGACGACCAGGGCGACGACGGCAGCGGCGAGCAGGACCAGTCCGACGACCAGGGTCGGGCCGCGCGACCGGCGGCGGCGCGCGACGGGCGCCGGGCGGTCCCAGGCCGGGCGGTGGGGCTGCGGTGCCGAGGCGGCGGGCGCGGGAGCCGCGGCAGCGGACACCTGCGAGAGGGGCAGGGCCGACGTGCGCTCGGAGAGGGCCGACGGGGCTGGGACGTGGCGGGGCGGCGGCACCCGCAGCGCCATGGTGGGGGAGGGGTCCTGCTCGGCGGCGACCCGCTCGAGCATCCGTCGGGCGGCAACGGCGGTGAGGCGGCGGGACGGCTCGCGCTCGAGCAGCCCCTCGAGGACCTCGCGCAGCGGCCCGGCGCGCTCGAACGGCGCGTGCTCGCCGGTCACCACGGCGGTGACGGTCGTCAACGGGTCGCCCCCGTCGTACGGCGGTCGGCCCTCCACGGCGGTGAACAGCGTCGCCCCGAGCGACCACAGGTCGGAGGCCGGCTCCGGCGGCAGTCCCCGGGCCCGCTCCGGGGCGATGTACGAGGGAGAGCCGAGCAGCAGGCCGGTCGAGGTGATGCTGGAATCGCCGACGGACGAGGCGATCCCGAAGTCGGTGAGCACGACGCGGCCGGTGTCGTCCGCCCCGTGGCTGAGCAGGACGTTGCCGGGCTTCACGTCGCGGTGGACGATCCCGTGCCGGTGCGCGAGCTCGAGCGCGCCGAGCAGCGCGAGCCCCACGCGGGCGGTGGCGGCCGCGGTGAGCGGTCCTTCGGTGCGCACGACCTCCGAGAGCGGGCGCGCCTCGACGAGCTCCATCACCAGGAAGGGCGAGCCTGCCTCCTCCACCACGTCGAAGACGGTGACGGCGCTCGGGTGGTCCAGCCGGGCAGCGGCGCGCGCCTCGCGCCGCGTCCGCTCGCGCAGGACGTCGCGGTCCTGCGCCGACAGCCCGGGCGGGAACAGGACCTCCTTGACCGCGACGCCGCGGCCCAGGACCTCGTCCTGGGCGCGCCAGACCGTGCCCATGCCGCCCGACCCGAGCGGTGACAGCAGGCGGTAGCGCCCGGCCACCAGCCGACCCTCGGGATTGTCCACCCTTCCTGCCTACCGCGTCCTCGGTCCGGGGCGCACGCCGGGTCAGGTGCCAGCGGGCCGGAAGGCGGCCGCGATGCCCAGCAGATCAGCGCGTGCGCCCTCGACGTCGTCCTCCGGCGTCTGGAGGAACAGCGAGTGGCCCGTCTCGCCCACCACGAACACCCTGTTGAGCACGTGCAGGCCCTCGTAGGTGAACTCCCAGTCGGCTGCCTCGTAGCCGCGGTAGTCCGCCGCCTCGATGCGGATCTGCTCGTAGGTCGGGTGTCGCCGGGCGAAGTCCGCGGCCTGCGCCTCGCGGTCCGCGACAGCGGGGGGATTGGCCGGACCGGTGTCGACGCGCAGGGTCCGGCCCGTGGCGGCCTGGACGTACTCGCCGGCGCGGGTCTGCTCGTATCCCGGCGGCAGGGCGACGGTCCAGCCGTCGCCGCCGGTGTCGGTGCTCCAGCCGGCGGGGACGCCCGGCGCGGCCGGCTCCTCGGCTGCCGGCACGGTCGGGGACGGCTCGGGCTGCTGGACGGGCGGCGTGGCCGCGGTCGGCTCAGAGCTCGGCGCCGGCTCGGAGCCCGGCGTCGGCGAGCCGGCGGTGCTGGTCGCTGGCGCGGCGACCCGGTCACGGGGCTCGTCGTCGTCGGCCAGGGCGAGCGCGACGGCGCCGGCAGCGAGCACGGCGACACCGGCCGCGGCGAGGGCTGCGCGCCGGCCGCCGCTCCCGGAGCGGTCCGGGCGGGGGGCCGGGGCCACCGGCGGCGGACGGCGCAGCGGCGGGCGGACCGGGGCCGCGGTGCGCGCCACCTCGGCCAGGTCCAGCGCGACGGTGCTCGACGCAGGAGCGGCGGGGTCGGCTGCGGGAGAGCCCATCGGCATCGTGGACGTCACGCCGACCGGGGTGCGGTCGGCCACGCGCTGCAGGGCGCGGCGGGCGCCGGCCAGGTCGAGCCGGTCTGCCGGATCCTTGGTCAGCAGCCCGTCGATCACCGGGCCGAGCGGACCGGCGCTGACGAACGGCTGGTGGTCACCGGTCACGACGGCGCTGACGGTGAGCAGCGGCTCGCCGCCGTCGAAGGGCGGCTTGCCCTCGACCGCGGTGAACAGCGTCGCGCCGAGCGACCACAGGTCGGAGGCTGGCTGGGGCGGTTCCCCGCGGGCGCGCTCTGGGGAGATGTAGGCGGGGGAGCCGAGCAGCAGGCCGGTGTGGGTGAGGGAGGAGTCGCCGGTGGTCGTGGCGATGCCGAAGTCGGTGAGCACCACCCGACCGTCCTCGCGGACCATGACGTTGGAAGGCTTCACGTCGCGGTGCACAATGCCCTTCGCGTGCGCGGCCTCGAGCGCGCCCAGCAGGTCAAGGCCCACCTGGGCGGTGCGCTGCGGGCTGAGCGGCCCGCTGTCGCGGACCACCTCGGCCAGCGTCGGTGCCTCGACCAGCTCCATGACGAGGTAGGGCGCATCGCCGTCCTCGGCCACGTCGTAGACGGTGACGGCGCTCGGGTGGTCCAGCCGCGCCGCAGCGCGGGCCTCGCGGCGGGTGCGCTCGCGCAGCACGGAGCGCTCCGCGTCGGACAGCCCGTGCGGGAACGTCACCTCCTTGACGGCGACGGCCCGACCGAGAACGAGGTCGTCAGCGCGCCAGACGGTCCCCATCCCGCCCGACCCGAGGGGGGCGAGCAGGCGGTAGCGCCCCGCGACCACGCGCTGCCCTGAATCCACCCTGCCCTCCTACCCCGCTGTCGCCGGTCCGTACTCGTCACGGCGGGCTCGGGGCGTGGGTCGGCCCCTTGGGCGGGCCACGCCTAGGCTCCGCCCACGACCCCACCCAGCCAGGAAGGGCTGCCCCCATGACGCGCGCGTCCGAGTCCGGGTTCCCGATCGCTCCCCTCTACGGGCCCGACGACGTGGCCCCCGGTCTGCCCGAGCGCCTCGGCGAGCCGGGCGAGTACCCCTACACCCGGGGCGTCTACGCCTCGATGTACACCGGTCGGCCCTGGACCATGCGGCAGTACGCCGGCTTCGGCACCGCCAAGGAGTCCAACGAGCGCTACCGGCACCTGGTCGCCCAGGGCACCGGCGGGCTGAGCGTTGCCTTCGACCTGCCGACCCAGATGGGCTACGACTCCGATGACCCGGTGGCGTCCGGCGAGGTGGGCAAGGTCGGCGTCGCCATCGACTCGCTCGAGGACATGCGGATCCTGTTCGACCAGATCCCGCTGGACAGCGTCTCGACGTCGATGACCATCAACGCCCCCGCGTCGGTGCTGCTGCTGCTCTACGCGCTCGTCGCGGAGGAGAAGGGCATCTCCGGCGACCAGCTCACCGGCACGATCCAGAACGACGTGCTCAAGGAGTACATCGCGCGGGGCACCTACATCTACCCGCCCGGCCACTCGCTCCGGCTCATCACCAACATCTTCGCGTACTGCAAGACCGAGCTGCCGCGCTGGAACACCATCTCGATCTCCGGCTACCACATGGCCGAGGCCGGGGCGACGCCCGTGCAGGAGATCGCCTTCACCCTCGCCGACGGCATCGAGTACGTCCGGGCCGCCGTCGAGGCGGGCCTGGC
>JBBSLB010000040.1:0-15265 GCA_038255675.1 Mycobacteriales bacterium | reverse complement strand
TTGATGCGGGCCAGCGCCGCGATGTGGGCCCGCTCGAGCGGCTGCCCGCTCACCGGGAAGTTCTCGACCGCCCGCTGGGTCTGGCTGCGGTACTTCGCGTCCTTCGGGACCCGCACCTCACCCATCGTGTCGTGCTCGATCCGCCACTCCTGCGTCTGGTCAGCCATGGGGCCATCCTGCCAAGCCGCCTGAGAGGGTGAGCGGGTGGCCACCCGGCAGAGCGCGCGAGCAGCCGTACGACAGCGCGCCGCGGCCTCGGTAGCGCGGGTGCGCACCGGCTCGTGGTCGGTCCTGCAGTGCGCGGTCGGCGCCGGCACGGCCTGGGCGCTGGCAACCGGACTGCTCGGCCATGACCGGCCGTTCTTCGCCTGCGTCGCCGTCGTCGTCTGCCTGGGGGTGCGCGCGGCGCAGCGGCTGCGCAGGGTCGCCGAGCTCGCCGTCGGCGTCACGATCGGGGTGGCCGTCGGCGACGCGCTGGTCGGCGTGATCGGCACCGGCGCCTGGCAGATCGGCCTCGTCGTTGCCATCGCGCTCGTGCTGGCCCTGGCCCTGGACGGCGGCACGCTGGTCACCGCGCAGGCCGGGCTGCAGGCCGTCTTCGTGGTCGCGCTGCCCCGGGTGGAGGGCGGCGACATCGAGCGCTGGCAGGACGCGATGGTCGGCGGGGCGACGGCGCTCGCCGTGGCGGCCCTGATCCCGGCGGCGCCGTGGGGTCCCGCGCACCGGGCGGCGGGGGTCGCGATCCGCGAGCTGGCCGCGGTGCTGCGCGACACCGCCGCGGCGCTGCGCGAGCAGGACACCGCGAGCGCTGCCTTCGCCCTGGCCCGCGCCCGGGCCACCTCACCGGCGTTGGCCACCTGGGGTGAGGCGCTGCTGACCGGGCGGGACATCACCCGGCTCTCGCCGCTCCGCCGCGACACCGGGCGTGTCTGGGAGGCCCAGTCGCGGATGGCCGCCGGCGTCGACCGGGCCACCCGCAACGTGCGGGTCCTCGTCCGCCGGGTGCTCTTCGCGCTGGGGGAGGGCGACCCGCTGCCGCCGTCGCTGCCCGGCCTGCTCGAGCAGCTGGCCGCGGCGGTCGACCTGCTCGCAGAGGACGTCGCCGGGGAGCAGGACCGGGCGCTGCGCGCGCTGACCGAGCTGGCCGGCGTGCTCGACCCGGCGGTGCTGCGCGGCGGGTTGTCGAGCTCGGTCGTGGTGGGGCAGCTGCGCGCCGCCGTCGTCGACCTGCTCGAGGCGGTCGGCGTCGCCCCCGACCGGGCCCGCGCCGCACTGCCCCGCAGCGGCTGAGCGGACCTACCGGGACGTCCGGCGGCCGACACTGGCACCGCCCGCTGGCACCGCCCGCTGCCGCACCGCCCGCAGCCCGCTGTCCTAGCGTCCGCTGCCACCGCCCGCAGCCGCACCGCCCGCTGGCACCGCCCGCAGCCCGCTGTCCTAGCGTCCGCTGTGCCATGCGCGGCCTTCGTCCGGTAGAGCGGACGAAAGCGGCGCTGACTCCCGAGGCGGCTCCTCAGTGCCCGTCGCAGCCCGTAACGTCCGCTGTGCCCTGAGCGGCCTTCGTCCGGTACAGCGGACGCAAGCGGGAGGGGTACCGGCGGCTGTCCACAGGTGGCCCGCGGCCGGGTGCGCAGGCGGCGGCCGGCTCGCAGGCTGCGACCGTGCCCGTACGACGCCTCGTCCCCGAGCCGAGCACCCCACTGCTGGGGCGGCCGGAGGCCCTTACCGCCGCTCGCCGGCTTGCGGCGGACCAGGCCCATGTCGTCTCGAGGAGACAGCTGGCCGCCGCCGGAGTCCCACGCTGGGTCAGTCGGCTCGAGGTGAGGTCAGGGCGGTGGCGGCGGACGGGCCGGCAGACCCTGGTGCTGCACAACGGCCCGCTGTCGCCGGAGACGAGGAGGTGGCGGGCGGTGCTCGAGGTCGGGGCACGGGTCGCGCTTGACGGCGTCTCCGCACTGCAGCAGGCGGGCGTCACCTCGCTCACTGACAAGATCGTCCACGTCATCGCCCCCAAGGGCTCGACCCCGTCGCGGGCCAGCGGTGTCGTCGTCCACGAGAGCCGGCTGTTCCGGGAGGCGGACATGGTCGGGGCCGGCCTGCGTCGCACCGTGCCGGCGGTCGCGGCGGTGCATGCCGCGCTGTGGGCGACAACCGATCGGCAGGCGGCGTACGTCCTGCTGCTTGTCGTCCAACAGCGCCGGGCGCGCGCGACGGACGTGGCCGCGGCGGTGGCCGCGGTCCGCCGCCACCGTCGGCGCCTGCTTCTGCGCAGCGTGGCGCGCGACCTCGTCGGCGGCATCGAGGCGCTGAGCGAGCTGGACGTCGCCGCCGACATGCGCCGGCGCGGGCTGCCCGAGCCGGACCGCCAGGTGGTGCGGCGCAGGCCGTCCGGGACGGAGTACCTCGACTGCGACCTGCCCGCGTACGACATCGTGCTGGAGATCGACGGCGCCGGGCACGAGGAGCCGCAGCAGCGGCTTGATGACGTTGTCCGCGACATCACCCTGCTGAGCGAGGGGCGGTCGGTGGTGCGGTTGCCGATCGCGACCTACGCACTGGACCGCGAGCGTGTGCTGGACGCGCTGGAGGAGCTGTTGGTCTCCCGCGGCTGGCAGCGCCCCGCCGCCTGACCCAGCTTGCGTCTGCTGCCGTGCGCGTGGGCTACGTCCGGTAGAGCGGACGCAAGCATCCGGGAGGGGCGGGACCCGGCGTTGCGTCCGCTTCCGTAAGCGCGGGCTTGGTCCGGTAGAGCAGACGCAAGCGCCCGGGGGGAACGGAACGGAACGGGGCGGGGCGCGGCGCCGACGGAACCTCGCGCTCCGCCCGCGCGCTACAGGTCGAGGTCGGCGACGAGGGGGGCGTGGTCGGAGGCGCCCTTGCCCTTGCGGGCCTCACGGTCGACCCAGGCGTCGCGCACCGGCGCCGCGGGCGTCGTCAGCAGGTAGTCGATCCGCATCCCGAGGTTCTTGTGCATCATCCCGGCGCGGTAGTCCCAGTACGTGAACGGGACATCGCCCTTGCCGGGCCGCGCCTCGACGTCGACCAGCCCCCAGTCGAGCAGCTCCTGCACGGCCGCGCGCTCGGCCGGCGTCACGTGTGTCGAGCCGTCGAAACCGCTGATGTCCCAGACGTCCCGGTCGTGCAGCGCGACGTTGAGGTCGCCCATGACGACCAGTGGCTGCTGCGGCGAGAAGCTCTCGAGCCGCTCCCGCAGGGCCCGGAACCACGCCAGCTTGTACGTGTAGTGCGGGTCGTCGAGCGCACGCCCGTTCGGGACGTAGACGGACGTGACGTGGAGCGGTCCGCACTGCGCGGAGACCAGCCGCGGCTCGGGGTGACCGTGCAGCACGTTCGACACGTCGTCCAGTCCGACCCGCGACAGGATCGCGACGCCGTTCCAGCGCCCGTCACCGGAGTGGGCAGCGTCGTAGCCGGCGGTCTTGAGGTCGGCGTACGGGAAGGCGGCGTCAGCGCACTTGGTCTCCTGCAGCGCGACGACGTCGGGGGCGACCTCCTCCAGCCAGGGCAGCAGGCGGGGCAGTCGCGCCCCGACGCTGTTGACGTTCCAGGTCGCGATCCGCACGGTTAGCGGCTGGTGTGCTCGAAGTCGACGCTGGCGTAGGCGCGCAGCTTGGTGAGCCGGTGCTGCGAGGTGATTCGGCGGATGGTGCCGGACTTGGAGCGCATGACCAGCGACTCGGTGGTCGCGCCGCCGCCGCGGTAGCGGACACCGCGGACCAGCTCGCCATCGGTGATGCCGGTCGCGACGAAGAAGACGTTGTCGCTGCGGACGAGGTCGTCGGTTGACAGGACCGCGTCGAGGTCGAGCCCGGCCGCCGCGGCGTTGGTGAACTCGCTCTTCTTCTGCGGCCAGAGCTTGGCCTGGATGGTGCCGCCGAGGCACTTCACCGCGCAGGCGGTGATGATCCCCTCGGGGGTGCCGCCGATGCCGAGCAGCAGGTCGACGCCGGTGCCCTCGGAGCACGCCATGACCGCGCCGGCGACGTCGCCGTCGGAGATGAACGTGATGCGTGCCCCGGCCTCGCGGACCTCGCGGACGAGGTCCTCGTGCCGGGGGCGGTCGAGGATGCAGACCGTGACGTCCTGCACGGCGCCGCCCTTGGCCTTGGCGACCGCCTCGACGTTGTGCCTGGCGGGGGCGCTGATGTCGACGACGTCGGCGGCCTCGGCGCCGGTGACCAGCTTCTCCATGTAGAAGACCGAGCTGGGGTCGTACATCGTGCCGCGCTCGGCGACGGCCATGACGGCGATGGCGTTCGGCATGCCCTTGGCCATCAGCGTCGTGCCGTCGATCGGGTCGACGGCGACGTCGCACTCCGGACCCTCGCCGCTGCCGACCTCCTCGCCGTTGAAGAGCATCGGCGCCTGATCCTTCTCGCCCTCGCCGATGACGACGATGCCACGCATGGACACCGAGCTGATGAGCGAGCGCATCGCGTCGACGGCCGCACCGTCGCCGCCGAGCTTGTCGCCGCGGCCGACCCAGCGACCGGCCGCCATCGCGGCCGCCTCGGTCACGCGGACCAGCTCCATCGCGAGGTTGCGGTCGGGTGCCTCTGGGGTGTTCGGGGGGCTCATGGGCGGACCCTATCGGGGCGTTGCCGGGGCAGCGCGGGGTCGCGGTGGCAGAGTGGGCGCGGTGCGCCGCGACTACGACCCTGCCGAGCTCGGCGCGGCCGTCTACCCCTTGCTCAACAGCGTGGTGGTCCCGCGCCCCATCGCCTGGGTGTCCACCCGGTCGGCCGAGGGGGTGGACAACCTGGCCCCGCACTCGTTCTTCACCATCTCCTCGGTGCAGCCGCCCGTCGTGCAGTTCACCTCCGTCGGCGCGAAGGACTCGCTGCGCAACGCCGAGGCCACCGGCGAGTTCGTCGTGAGCACCTGCCCGCTCGACCTGATCGAGCAGGTCAACCTCACCGGCACCGACTTCCCCGCTGACGTGAGCGAGTTCGACGCCGTCGGCATCGAGCGCGAGCCGAGCCGGCTGGTGGCTCCGCCCCGGGTCAAGGGCTCGCCGGTCGTCCTCGAGTGCCGGCTGCTCGGCACCCGTGCCTTCGGACGACCAGACGACACGGGCGGGTCGACCGTGGTCTTCGGCGAGGTGGTCTGGATCGCCGTCGACGAGCGGGTGCTGCGCGGCGACCGCCCGGCGATCGACCTGCTGGCCCCCGTCGCCCGGCTCGGCGCGAACGAGTGGAGCGAGATCGGCCGGGTCAGCGAGCGCCGACGCGTGCCGTGGTCCGAGCTCCAGGCGCGCCGGTGACCTCCACCCAGGCCAGCCCGCCGCTGCGCCTCGCCGGGCGCGCGGCCACCACCCGTACCTCGCTGCTCGCCTCTGCGCGCGAGGTGTTCACGGCGTCGGGTTTTGCCGAGGCCTCCATCGCCGAGGTCGTCGCGGGCGCGGGCGCCAGCGTCGGGAGCCTCTACCACCACTTCGGCGGCAAGGCCGAGCTCTACCTTGCGCTGTTCGAGGACTACCAGCAGCGCCAGGAGGCCCGCGTCGTGGCCGCTGTACGAGCGGCGGCCGCCCGCGGCGAGCGCGACCCGGTGGCGCTGTTCGTCGCCGGCTCACGGGCCTACCTCGACGGCTGCTGGACCGAGCGAGACCTTGCCCGGCTGTTCCTGGCCGGCGGGGGCCCGCCCGGCTTCGAGCTGGTGGCTCGCCGGCGCTACCGCGAGTGGACCCGCCGCAACGCCACCCTGCTGGCCTCCGGTCCGGACGACGCCGAGCCCTGGGGCGACGCGCTCGTGCTGGTGCTCACGACGGTCGTGAGCGAGGCCGGCCACGAGGTGGCCGTGTGCGAGGACGAGACCTCCGCCGGCCGCCTGGCCGGCGACGTGCTGGAGCTGATCAGTCGTATCGGACGCCCTGGAGGAACCAGCATATGAACCTGTTCGAGGACGAGCCGCACCGCGCTGTCCGCAGCGGCGCCGACTGGGAGCACCACCGGCGCCACCGCAGCCCGCAGAGCGGACCGCCCCAGGACGAGATCGGCGCGCTGGCGCTGTCGTCGTTCCTGCTGGTGCGCACCGAGGAGGTCGTGGTGGCGCTGCGCAGCGTGACCGGCTACTCCGACGGGCTGCACCTCGCCGTGGTCGTGCTGTTCGCCGACGAGCAGCGCGGCGAAGACCTCACCTACTCCATGAACGACTTCAGCCGCAGCCCGGGGCGCTTCCGCTTCGGCGTCCAGGGCTCGGACGGCAGTGCGGCGACGAGCGGCACCCGTGACGCGCCGATTGTGGAGGCTCCCTTGGGCGGCGGGCCGACCCTGGTGCTGCTGCGCGCCGCCTCCTCGGCGCTGACCTGGACCGGCCAGTACTGGCTCCACCCGCTGCCGCCGCCCGGCCCGCTGGTCCTCGGCTGCCGCTGGCCCGACCGCGGCATCGCCGAGACGCTCGTCGAGATCGACACTGCGCCATTGCTCGCCGCCGCCGCAACGTCGCGGGCGGTCTGGGGGGAGCCCACGGGGGTGCTCAAGCCGTGACCGCCGTGCACGACGACCTGCTCGACCGGCGCGGCGACTACCCGGTGCTGGCTCGCAAGACCTACCTGGCCAGCCACACCCTGGGCGCGATGCACCGCGAGACCCCCGAGCGGCTCGCCGACTTCACCCGGCTGTGGGCCGAGCAGGGCGTCGTCGCCTGGGAGACCTGGGTGCCGACCGTCGAGCGGGTCGCCGACCTGGTCGGCTCGCTCGTCGGTGCGCCGCCCGGTACCACCGTGATGCGGCAGAACGTCGCCGACCTGCTGGGTGACCTCGTCTCCTGCTTCGACTGGCACGCCCCGCGCAACCGCGTCGTCACGAGTGCGCTCGAGTGGCCCGGCAGCCTGCACACCTGGTCGCAGCTCGGCAGGTCCGGCGGCGAGGTGGTCGTCGTGCCCGGGGAGCCCGACGGGATCGCCTTCGACGTCCAGCGGATGGTCGACGCGATCGACGAGCGCACCCTGCTCGTCGAGTGCAGCCACGTGCTCTTCCGCACCTCGACGGTCGTCGATCTGGCACCTGTCGTCGAGAAGGCCCACGCCGTCGGTGCTCTCATGGTCGTCGACGGCTATCAAGCCGCCGGCACCCTGTCGGTCGACGTCGTCGCGCTCGGCGCCGACGTCTACCTCGGCGGATCGGTCAAGTACCTCTCCGGTGGACCCGGCAACGGCTGGATGTACGTCAACCCGGACGTCGTCGACAGGCTCGAGCCGGCGACCCCGGGCTGGTTCGGCCAGGCCTCGCCGTTCGCCTTCGACCCCGAGATCGCCTATGCCACAGGGGTCCGGCGCTTCGCCGGCGGCACCCCCGGCGTGCCTGCCGCGTATGCCGCCGAGCCCGCCTACGCAGCCCTCGCCGAGATCGGCATGACGCGGGTGCGGGAGCGCTCCACGTCGATGACGCAGCCGTTGCTGGAGGCCGCGCTCGAGCGCGGCTTCACGGTGCGTTCGCCGCACCACCCGGACCGGCGCGGCGGCCATGTGACGATCGACCCGGGCGACGCCGACCGGGTGACCGACGGGCTGATCGCGCGCGGGATCGTCGTCGACCACCGCCCCGGGGTCGGGATCCGCGTCTCGCCGCACTTCTACAACACGATCGACGAGGCGCTGGGCGTGCTCGACGCCATGGCGGACGTGCTGGCGGCGGGCTGAGCAGCGACACTGGTGGGGTGAGCACGCAGGTCGCCGAGCCCGGGACGCCCAGGAAGAAGCGCGGGCGCGAGACCGCCGCGGACATGGTGCGCTCGCTCGGGCTCGTCGTGCTGGTGATCATCCCGGTCTGGTTCTTCGCCAAGGCGCCGGCCCGCGACGAGGCGGCCATCCGGGTCGTCGACCCGGCCGGGCCGATCAGCGCCTTCGCGACCGACGTCCCGCAGGCCCCGGTGCCGCGGGGCCTGCCCGCGCGGTGGCGGGCGACGTCCGCGACCTACTCCGGCGGCGACCGTACGTTGCGGGTCGGCTACGTCACGCCGGAGGAGCAGTACGCGGAGTACGCCGCGTCGACCGGGCCGAGACAGGAGTTCGTCGAGACGGCCGTCGGCCAGGGCGCCGAGCCGGCCGAGCCGGTCACCGTGGACGGCGTGGAGTGGGAGCAGCGCGTCGAGGCCGATGGCTCGCGTTCGCTGATCTCGTCGTACGGCCCGGTGACTGTCGTCGTCGGGACGACGCGGGCGACGGCGAGCCTCGCGGAGCTACGCGTCCTGCTGGGCAGCCTGACCGTCGGCTAGCACCGCGTCGAGGCGGGCCTTGGCCCCATCGAGCCAGGACTGGCAGATGCCGGCGAGCTGCTCGCCGCGCTCCCACAGGGCGAGCGACTGCTCCAGGGTGACCCCGCCCTGCTCGAGCTGGCGGACGACGTCGGCCAGCTCGTCGCGCGCCTGCTCGTAGGTGGGGCGTGCGCTGGGAGACTCGCTCATGTGACGAACCTACGGCGCGCGCGTCCGCACGACGCCGCCGAGCTGACCCGGCTGCCCGGTTTCGCCGCGGGCCCGGCTACTCCGCCGTGACGAACAGCACGCCGGCGGCCAGCCGCACCTGCAGGTCGGTGCCCGGCTCGACGGCATCGGCGTCCCGGATCACCGCGCCGTCCTCGTCCTGCACGACGGCGTAGCCGCGGCCCAAGGTCGCCTGCGGGCTGAGCGCCAAAACGCGCGCGCGTACGTGCCCGAGGTCGTCGGCCGCCCGCTCCAGTGCCGCGGAGGTGCACCGGCGGCTGCGGGCCAGCAGCGACCCCACGTCGTCGCGGCGCCGGTCGACCAGGACGTGCGGGTCGGCCAGCACCGGGCGGGTCCGTAGCGCCTGGATCCGGGCGGACTCGGTCGCGACGAGGTGCGTGACGACGCGGCGGGCGCGGTCGCGGGCCTGGCGGACCCGCTGGGCCTCCTCGCGGACGTCGGGCACCACCCGCTTGCCGGCGTCGGTCGGCGTCGAGCAGCGGACGTCAGCGACCAGGTCGACCAGTGGGCTGTCCGGCTCATGGCCGATCGCGCTCACCACCGGGGTGCGGCAGCGGGCGACCGCCCGACACAGCGCTTCGTCGCTGAAGGGCAGCAGGTCCTCGACGCTGCCGCCGCCGCGGGCCAGCACGATGACGTCCACCTCGGGGGCGGCGTCGAGCGACAGGAGCGCGCCGATCACCTGCTCGACGGCGAGGTGGCCCTGCACGGCGACCTCCCGCACGTCGAAGCGCACCGCCGGCCAGCGCCGCTTGGCGTTCTCGAGCACGTCGCGCTCGGCGGCGCTGGCCCGGCCGGTGACCAGCCCGACGGTGCGCGGCAGGAACGGCAGCGGCTTCTTCAGCCCGGCGTCGAACAGGCCCTCGGCGGCCATCAGCGCCTTGAGCCGCTCGAGCCGGGCGAGCAGCTCGCCGACGCCCACCGGCCGGATCTCTATCGCCTTCAGGTTCAGCGTGCCGCGGCCCCCGTAGAACTCCGGCTTGGCGTGCAGGACCACCCGGTCGCCCTCGGCCAACGGCGGAACGACCCCGTCGACCAGCGTCCGGGCGGCGACGACGTTCAGGCTCATGTCGGCGACCGGGTCGCGGAGAACGAGGTAGCAGGTGCCGGACCGGCGGTTGACCTGCGTGACCTGCCCCTCGACCCAGACCCGGCCCAGCTTGTCGATCCACTCCATCAGCGAGCGGGCGACGGTGCGCACGGGCAGCGGCGACTCCGCGCTGTTCGCCAGGGGCACGCCCGGCAGCCTAATGGGGCCGCCGGCGACACCCCCCCCGCGGCGTCTTGTGATCCATGTGAGGTTCGAGGTGGTTCTGAGCCGCTGGGGCGCCTACAACCTCACGTGGATCACGGACGGGGCGGGGTGGGGCGGACGCGGCGGAGGCCGCCCCGCGGGTGCGGGACGGCCTCCAGACGTACGAGGGTCTAGCTGGGCTTGCCGGCGCCGCCGAGGCCGCCGAAGGCGACCGTCGGGTGGCTCGCCCCGGCATCGGCGGTGCTGGGGCTGACCTTCGAGCCGCCCTTCGCGGCGGCCGCCGTCTCCGCACCGTCGGTGCCGCCGCCGGACAGCGGGGCGGTCGGGTCGTTGGCCAGCTTGGCGATGCGGTTGTCGAGCATCGTCACGATTGGCAGCCGGTCGGCGTGGGCCTTCTCGTAGTCGCGGATCTGCACCAGCTGCGGCAGGTCGAGGCTGCGCATCCGACCCCGCAGCGAGCCGAGGGTGAGGTGGTCGAAGTCCGGCAGCGGCAGGTCCTCGTGGGCCAGGACCTCGCCGCCGACGGTGGCGGAGACGCGCTCGACGACCTCGACGGTCTCGGGGCTGGCGGCGGTGTCGACGTTCGCGGGGGTCGCGTCCGGGGCCGTGGGGGTGGGCTCGCCCTTGGGCGCCTCGGCCTCGGGGACCTCCGCCGCGATGTCGGCGACCGCGGTCTCGACGGTGTTGGCGGCCTTCGCCGCGGCGTCCTCGACGCCGTCGGCGGCCTTGTCGAGCCCGGCACCGGCCCGGCGGGTTGCGGTGCCGGCGGCCTTGCGCGCCCGGGTGGTGCCGGCCCGGGCGAGCTTCGTGACCGCCTCGCCGGCGTCCTCGAGCGCGTCCTCGACGACGTCGTACGGCTTGGCGAAGGGCGTGCCCTCCAGGGCGTCCTCGACGACGTCCTCGACCTCGTCGAACGACGTGCCGCGCAGGCGTGCAAGCAGGTGCTCACCGCGCTCGGCCAGCGCGTCGTACTCCCGGCGGGCGGTGCCGAGCGTCGTCAGCGCGTGACTCACGGCGTAGAGGGGCAGCTGGACGACCTTGCCGGGCAGGCGTCGAACGCCGTCGAGGACGGTCGGCACGATCCCGAGGGCGGCGGCGACGGGGGTCGGCACGGGGCTGGGCATACGAGGCTTCCTTAGGGCAGGGGACGGGCCAGGCTCGGACGGTTGCGTGCCCGCGACCGTCGCGGGTACACGCGGTGGGAGGAAGATCACCGGGCGACCCGAGGCTACGGACGTAGCATGGAGCCCATGACGGAGACCCCTGTGCGACCGTCCAAGCGAGTCCTGGTGGCCAAGCCGCGCGGCTACTGCGCCGGTGTGGACCGGGCCGTGCTCACCGTGGAGAAGGCACTGGAGGCCTACGGCGCGCCGGTCTACGTCCGCAAGCAGATCGTGCACAACGCCCACGTGGTGCGGACCCTCGAGGCCCAGGGCGCGGTCTTCGTCGAGGAGACCGAGGAGGTGCCCGAGGGCGCCACCGTTGTCTTCTCCGCCCACGGCGTCGCCCCGACCGTGCACGCCGAGGCCAAGGTCCGCGCTCTCAAGACGATCGACGCGACCTGCCCCTTGGTCACCAAGGTCCACATGGAGGCAAAGCGGTTCGCGGCCGACGACCTCGACATCGTGCTCATCGGCCATGAGGGCCACGAGGAGGTCGTCGGCACCACGGGCCAGGCGCCCGAGCACATGCACCTCGTCGATGGCGTCGAGGAGGCCGCGCAGGTGCAGGTGCGCGACCCGAGCAAGGTCGCCTACCTGTCGCAGACCACGCTGTCGGTGGACGAGACCAACGTGACGGTCGAGGCGCTGCGCCAGCGCTTCCCGCTGCTGCAGGGCCCGCCGTCGGCGGACATCTGCTACGCCACGCAGAACCGTCAGGTCGCCGTCAAGGAGATCGCCGTCGAGTCCGACCTGGTCATCGTCGTCGGTTCGCGCAACAGCTCCAACTCGGTCCGGCTCGTCGAGGTCGCCCTGGACGCCGGCGCCCGCGCCTCGTACCTGGTCGACGATGCGAGCGAGATCGACCAGGCCTGGCTGGAGGGCGTCACGACGGTCGGCTTGACCAGCGGCGCCTCGGTGCCGGAGGACCTCGTCGTGCAGGTGATGGCCTGGCTGGCCGAGCGTGGCTACGGCGAGGTGCAGGAGGTCGAGTCGGCCCAGGAGCACCTGCTGTTCGCGCTGCCGCCCGAGCTGCGCCGCGACCTGCGCAAGGCCGGCATCAACGAGAGCTAGGCCCGCGCCTGCGTCTCACCAGCGCCACGAGCACCGCGAGCCCGGTCGCGGCGAGCAGCACCGGCGCCCCCACGACCAGCGCGTTCACCAGCTCGATCGCCTGCTGCACGAGGAACGACCCGCTCGACGCGGTCCGCTCGATCACCCCGCCCAGGAGCACGAGCACGACGTAGACCAGCGGCGGCATGACGACGGCCGCGAGCAGGTCCTCCCGGTGCACGGTCAGGGCGGCCAGCCCGCAGCCGGCGACGAAGCTGACCGCGAAGACCTCTCGCAGGCCGGGGCCGGTGACGACGTCGAACGCGCCGCCGAGCAGCCCGAGCAGCAGCGCCAGGGCGACGGCGCCCGTGGCGGTCAGGCCGCGCCGGTCGCCGACGGAGGCACCCGCGGGAAGCGGCTGCCCGGTCCTGCCACCCGTGCCGGTCACGGGGTCGAACGCTACCCCCGTGACGGCGGACCACCCCTGCGCCTACCGTGACCCGTGTGTCAGCGGCAGGTGGGTCAGGGACCGGGTCCTACGGCGAGGGCGAGCGGGTGTTCGGGCCACCGCAGGGCAGCTACGACGCGGACTGGGTCGCGGCGACCGCGCGCACCGCCGACCCCGGGCTGCCCGAGGAGACAGCCCGCGAGCTGGCCGTCTACGCCTGGGAGCACCTGCGCGCGATCGGGGAGCTGGACGCCCCGGAAGTGGCCCGTCGGCTGATGGCCGACCACCCCGACGCCGGTGCGACCCCTGCCGCCGTCGTGGCCAAGGCCGCTGTCGACTTCTGCCAGGCGTACGGCGTCGACCTGTAGCCGGTCGGTCAGCCGGTGCTGGACAGCGGCGGCACCAGCTCGGGCGCGGTGACCGGCCGCGGCAGCGCCTCGACCACCGCGGGCGCGCACGGCAGCTCCTCGGCCAGGCCGAGCTCGGACATCCGCCGGGCGGCGGGCAGCAGCGAGCGCTCGAGCGAGCCGACGGTCCGGTTGAAGTCCGCAACGGCCGACCCCAGCGAGCGGCCGAGCTTGTCGACGTGGCTGCCGAGGGTGCCCAGCCGGCTGTAGAGGTCCTTGCCGGCGGTGACGACGGCCCGGGCGTTGTCGGTGAGCTGCTCGGTCTGCCAGGCGTGGGCGGCTGTCCGCAACAGCGAGACCAGGGTGGTCGGCGTCGCCAGGTGCACATGGCGGGAGTAGGCGTGCTCGAGCAGCGAGGGGTCGTGCTGCAGCGCGGGCGCGAGGAAGGCCTCGCCGGGCACGAAGAGCACGACGAACTCAGGGGAGTCGGGCAGCGCCGACCAGTAGGCCTTGTCGGCGAGCCGGTCGACGTGGGCGCGGAGGTGGCGGGCGTGGGCGGCCATCCGGGTGGCGGCCTCGGCCTCGTCGTCGCACTCGACCGCCTCGAGGTAGGCCGCGAGCGTCACCTTGGCGTCGACGACGATCGAACGGCCGCCGGCCAGCCGCACGACGAGGTCTGGTCGCAGCACCGCACCGTCGGCGCCGGTCCAGCTCTCCTGCTCGGAGAAGTCGCACCGGTCGACCATCCCGGCGTACTCCACGCAGCGGCGGAGCTGGACCTCGCCCCAGCGGCCGCGCGCCTGCGGGCGGCGCAGTGCGTCGACCAGCGAGGCAGTCTCGCGACCGAGCAGCTCGCTCGTGCGGCGGACGCCGGCGACCTGCTCGCGCAGCTCGGCCTGGGCGCGCGCCCGCTCGATCTCGAGGCCGCGCAGCTGGGTCTCGACGAGGTGGAGCTGCTCGCGGAGCGGGACGACGAGCGCCTCGACGGCCTGGCGCTGCCCCGCAAGCTCGCCGGACGCTGCCTCGCGGCTGCCGGTGAGGGCGCGCGAGGCCAGCCCCTCGAAGGAGGTGAGCAGTGACTGCTCGTCGCGGCGGGCACTGCGGCGGCCGAGCAGCAGGCCGGCGGCCAAACCGAGCAGAAGGCCGACCAGGAGGGCGAGGGCGGTGGTCATGGGCCGACCCTGACAGCCGGGTCCGACAGATCCGGGTGACGCGCCGCGCCGGTACCGTCGTCGTCCGTGAGCCTCTCCCTCGGCATCGTCGGCCTGCCCAACGTCGGCAAGAGCACCTTGTTCAACGCGCTGACCAAGAACGACGTGCTGGCGGCCAACTACCCCTTCGCCACGATCGAGCCGAACGTCGGTGTCGTGGGCGTGCCGGACGACCGGCTGCCCCAGCTGGCGGAGGTCTTCGGCTCGGCCAAGGTCATCCCCGCCACCGTCGACTTCGTGGACATCGCCGGGATCGTCAAGGGCGCCAGCGAGGGAGAGGGCCTGGGCAACAAGTTCCTGGCCAACATCCGCGACAGCGACGCGATCTGCCAGGTGATCCGGGTCTTCAAGGACGACAACGTCGTGCACGTCGACGGCCGCGTCTCGCCCAAGGACGACATCGAGATCATCAACACCGAGCTGATCCTCGCCGATCTGCAGACGGTCGAGAAGGCGGTGCCGCGGCTGGAGAAGGAGGCGCGGATCAAGAAGGACGTCGTGCCGCAGCTCGAGGCGGTCCTTGCCGCCCAGAAGGTGCTCGAGAGCGGGCAGACGATCTTCGGCTCGGGGCTCGACCGGGGCCCGCTGCGCGAGCTGCACCTGCTGACCGCAAAGCCGTTCCTCTACGTCTTCAACCTCGACGAGGACGAGCTCACGGACGACCCCTTGCGCGCCGAGCTGCAGGCGCTCGTCGCCCCGGCCGAGGCGGTCTTCCTCGACGCCAAGGTCGAGATGGAGCTCATCGAGATGGACGAGGCCGACGCGCTGGAGCTGCTGCAGTCGATGGGCCAGGCCGAGAGCGGGCTGCACCAGCTGGCCCGCATCGGCTTCGACACCCTTGGGCTGCAGACCTATCTCACCGCCGGGCCCAAGGAGACCCGCGCCTGGACGATCAAGAAGGGCGCGACCGCCCCGGAGGCGGCCGGCGTCATCCACACCGACTTCCAGCGCGGCTTCATCAAGGCCGAGGTCATCGGCTTCGACGACCTCATGGAGGCCGGCTCCACCCAGGCCGCCCGCGCCGCCGGCAAGGCGCGGATGGAGGGCAAGGACTACGTCATGCAGGACGGCGATGTCGTGGAGTTCCGTTTCGGAGGGGCGTCCACGTCCAAGGGCTGACGCCCGACGCCTAACCGGCTATCAGCGAGCGCTGGTCGACCCCCGCCCCTCGTAGCGTCCGCTCTGGCGCACGCTGGCGTCGTCCGGCACAGCGGACGGTACGGCGGGCGCGAGAGCGCGGAGGTGCTCCAGCCCGATGATCGGAAGATCCCCAGTAGCGGGCCCCGGGGGACCTTCCGAAGATCTTGAGCTCCGACCCCTGGGTGCGT
>JBBSLB010000039.1:0-15319 GCA_038255675.1 Mycobacteriales bacterium | reverse complement strand
TGTGGTCTGGCAGTTCACGAGGTCGCGGCTGCTGGCTGTTCAGCGAGGCGTTCCCGAGGTCGTGCGGACTTGGCCGTTCATCGTCAGCGCCGTCCTCCTGCCGTTTGCCTTCTTAGGGCTTGGCGAGTTGGCGACCGGCACGATCGGCGTCCTGACACTGCTCGCGTGGCTAGGGACCGCCTGGGCGATCAAGGCGATCGTCGACGACCGACGAGCGCTGGACTCGAACCCCCTCCGGGAGAACGCGTAGGCGCCCCTCGGGGTTACCGAGAAGTGCTGCTCGCGACCGTCGGCGGCTCGCACGTTGGCAACGGCCTCGAGCCGCTCCTAGGCGTCCTTGGCCTCGCCGGTTCGCGCCTGGCCCTGCGTGCAGTACCCCCCGGGTGGCCTTGCCGGGCGCGCATCGCCGCCCTAGCCTGCACAGCGAGCCACGTGGCTCCCTGCACGGGACCCGGCACCACACGCCGAGACGATGACCTCACCCGAGGCGCCAGTTGCGCCGCCCCTGAACGTCCTGTCCTTCCGTTTCGTCCTCGAAGACGTCGAGCCTGACCGGGGTGGGGGTGGCGACGCCACGCTGCGACCAGTGATCGACGGTGTCGACGTGCTCGACAGCGCTCCCTCGCTCATCGGCCGCGACCCGGATGCGCTGCTCGGCCCGAGCCTGGACCTCCTGCCCTCGTTCGACGGCTGTGATGTCGCGGTGGGTGTCTGCACCTGCGGCGAACTCGGCTGCGACGCCTTCCGCGTCGTCGTCCGCCGGGACGGGGACGTCGTCCGCTGGAGCCCCAGCGATCGGGGCCAGACCGTCCGCCAGACGTACGTGTTCGGACTCGTGCGCTACCTCGACGCCCTCGACGCCGCCCGTGCCCTTCGCCCGCACGAGGGACGCGGCCGCAGGATCGCTCACGAGATCAGGCGCAGGTTCGGCGCCCGGTACGGCGTGGACCGCCCGCTGATCCAGTCCTGGGCGCGCATCGAGTGGGTGAGCTCCTGGCCCTGGACCAGCGACACCGTGCGTGCCTGCGTCGAACCGTCCGGCGGTCCCCAGGACGTCCTCGACCTCGCACCCCTACCAGGCGAGAGCGACCACGAAGCAGCAGTCCGCATCGGCGACCTGCTGGTCGACCTGGCCGCCAGGCGCCCCGGCGGGGCATGACCCCCCGACGAGGGTCGGGGACGCCAGGTAGGTGCCCCTCGCGATCACCGGAAGGTGCCGTTACCGACCCCCGCGGCACCGAAGGTAGGTGCCGCTGCTGATGGTCTCCAGCCAGGTGATCGCACCCGCCAGGCGACGTGCGCGACGCAGGGGCGGGTGCGATCTGCTGCGCCCATCCAGCAACGGTCATCACGGCCCTCACGCGCACTGGCGGGGAGCGCGCGCTCCGCGGGTTCGAGCGGACGTGTCCGATGGCGCAGAGTTCCACCTAGTGGATGGTGTCTGGCGACGGCCACACGTCAGCGTCGGCGTCGCCGTAGCCGAAGATTTCCACATCGGCCAGGTAGCCGTGTTCGAGCAGAACCCGGAACCCCACCGCTTGATCGAGCGGTTCAAGGCTGTCGCCGCTGAACTCGCGCAGAGCGGCCGCCGGTGCCTCGTGATGATCGACGACCAGCGCCAGGGACGCACATCCGCAGCCACAACTAGGTCCGCTTACTCGGGCCACCGCGACCTGTGTGTGGACGGTCACGTAATTCCTCAGGGCTGGCGTCACGCAATGCCCCACGGGGTCCGTGTGTAGAAGTTACTTCGTGGTGGCCTCCTTGGGCTGGTGTGACGCGCGGGTGGGGCGTTTGCGGGGGCGGTAGCTCGGGCCGTCCATGAGCACGACGTGGCTGGTGTTGATCAGCCGGTCGAGCAGGGACTCGGCGACGACAGGGTTGGGGAACAGCGGATACCAGTCGGCGGGCGCGCGGTTGGCGGTGAAGATCGTGGACCTGCCGGCGCGTTCGGTGATCAGTTCGTAGAGGTCGTCGGCTTGGGCGTCGGTCAGGGCGCGGATGCCGAAGTCGTCCAGGACGAGCAGCTCGACGGTGGCGAGCTTGCGCAGCCGGGAGTTCCAGCTGTGGTCGGCGTGTCCGCCGGCCAGGTGCGCCAGTGCGCGGCTGGCCTTGAGGAAGGTGACTGGTCGGCCGCGGCGGCAGGCCAGCTGTCCGAGGGCTTGGGCGATGTGGCTCTTGCCGACGCCGACCGGGCCGTGCAGCACGACGGACTCACCCCGGTCGAGGAACCTCAGCGTCGCGAGGTCGCGCAGGGTGGCGACGGGGAGCTTTGCCGAGACGGTGAAGTCGAACTCCTCCAGGCTGACCTGCTCGTCGAACCGGGCGGCCTTCATCCGCCGGCTGACGGCGGCCGCGGCCCGGCGGCTGGTCTCGTCCTCGCAGAGCACCTGCAGGAACTCCAGGTGCCCGAGCTCACCGGCGCGGGCCTGCACGAGCCGGGCCTCGAGCGTGTCGAGCATCCCGGACAGCTTCAGCGACCGCAGCGTCGCTTCGAGTTGATGGGTCGCTGTCATGACGCCACCTCCGCACTCACGTCGTCACGATCGACGTCGTCGTTGCTGAGGACCTCGCCGGTGACCGGGTCGACGAGCACGCCGTCCTCAACGACCAGGGCCAGTGCGGCCTGGCCGCGCAGGTGCGCCGCGGCGCCGCCGTCCCCGGCCGGGCGGGCTGGGGCGTCCTGACGGTCGGTGCCGGCGGCCAGGATGCCCTTGATCGTGCGGTAGGTCGGGTCGCCGACCGCGAGAGCGTGCGCGCAGGCCGCCTCAAGCCGGTCGGGGCTGTGCTTGTCGGCCAAGCCGAGCACGCCCTGGGCGGCGCGGAGCCGGAACAGCGCGTTGACCTCGAGTAGCTCAGCGATCACCTCGACGGTCTTCGGGCCGACCTGCTCGGCGCGTTTGCGGCACCAGGCCGGGGTGCGCATGTGGAAGGCGATCTTCTCCGGCGGGTAGTCGGCGTAGTCGGTGACACGTCCCTTTCCGGCCGCAGCGACGTGGGTCTTGACCAGCCGGCCGTCAGAAAAGACCTGCACCGCAGTTGAAGTAGCGCGCACATCCACGTGGGAGCCGATCATCGCCCATGGCACCGAGTAGAGCGTCGGCCCGACCTTGACGTGGATGTCCGGCCCGACCTTCGGGCGTGACCAGCTCGCCAGCTCAAAGGCCCGCACCGGCAACGCAGCGAGCGCGCCGGCCTCGGTCGCGGTGAACACCGCCGCCGGCGCCGCACCCCCAGTGGCCGGCAGGACCGGCGGCCGGCGACCTCGAGGCACCAGCGCACCGCCTCGGCCTGCATCTGCTCCAGACTGTGGAACTCCCGGCCGCGCCAGAAGCTGTCCCGGACATAGGGCATCGGCCGTTCGACCCGCGGCTTGTCCTTGGGCTTGAAGGCCCGGGCCGGGTCGATCAGCACGCCGTAGTGCGCACCGAGCTCGGCGTAGGCCCGGTTGATCTTCGGGTCGTAGAGGTCGGGCTTGGCCACGCCGGTCTTGAGGTTGTCCGGCACGATCCGCGCCGGCACGCCGTCGAAGAACTCGAACGCTGCGACATGCGCGCCGTTCCACGCCTGCTGGTCCATGCTCAGCACCGGCTGGACGAACATGTGCCGGCTTGCGGCCAGCACCATCACGAACGCCCACACCCGACGCCGGACCCCCCGGACCGGGTCGAGCCAGCTGCCGAGCATGCCGTAGTCGACCTGCGCCTCCGCACCCGGCGGCGGGTCCTCCCGCAGCACCGTCACCAGCGAGGCCGCCGCCTCAGCCGGCAGGTTCGCCGTCACGTACCGGCGCAGGCTCGACAAGCTCACCTCCAGCCCGTGCTCGTCCCGCAGTCGCTGGTGCACGGTGGAGACCGTCACCTCACCGAGCAGGCCCTTGACGTAGTCGTGATGCGGCTCGATCGCCGGCCAGCTCGACTGCCGCAACCGGCTGTCGACCAGCTCGGGGAACCAGCCCCGGACCAGCTCCGCCCACTGCTGCTCGCTCAGCGCCGGACCGCCCGGCGCCATCCCGGCGGCGATCGCCGGCGCCGTGTACTTGCGGACCGTCTTGCGGTCCACCCCCAAGCTGCTCGCGATCTCAGCCTGCGATCGCGCTGCATGCCAGTGCACCAAGATCTCTGTCACATCGATCATCTCGAACGTCCTCCTTGCCACCTGTGTCCTCTCTCGCCGCTGGTGCGGCGAGGGGACTCGACTTGGACCGGAGGACCCCGCCCGACACGCCGGTCTCCTCATGGGGCATTCCGTGACGCAGCCCCTGAGGAATTCCGTGACGCCGAGCCTGGGGAATTACCTGACGCGATCAGCCCTCAAACTGGGGAATTGCATGACCGCCGACACTGTGCAAGCAACGCAGCCCGTGTGGCCTCGTCCTGACGCACACCGGCCACGACGAGGGCGTTCAGTACCGACCTCTCACGTTCGGTCAGCGCCCGCATGCGTGCATTTTAGTACCGGCTCTGAGACGTTGCAGGCAACGGCGGTCGAGGACAGCCGCCGCACCTATGCGACGCGCGGGTCAACCCCAGCCTTCGCGCAAGCAGCGGCCATCGTTGCTGCGAGGGAAGTCGTTGCCGTGGAGCTCCATCACGATGAAGTGCGCGATGTAGTCCGCTCTGTCCGCCGCTGATCGCGTCTCGCCAAAGAGTTCGGGCAGGTCCCGAAGGCGGTGCTCGAACCGATTCGGTCCCTGGCGAAAGTGGAGGACGACCACCCACTCGCCTTCCTCCTGCTCCTTCCACGCAGTCTCGAACTCCCGCCGCTCGGGGCTGGTCCAGCAGGGCCACGCGTCGGGTCCGACGATGTGACGCAACAGCTCGTCAGCCTCGTCCTCTTGCATACGGCCACGATACGACGGGCAGTCGCTAGTCCCAGGGATGCAACGTCGTGCTGCTTCGGGACCGGAACGGCCGCGAGCGGCGACTACAGGTCACGGCCATCCCGCCAAGCCCCCGCTCCTAAGAGTGGGCCGGCCGAACGCTCGGGTGATCGGGTTCTGCTGCTGCGCGATCGCCCCGTGGGCCTGTGCGGTCGACGGTGCTGGTCGCACACGTTGTCCTCCACCGACGGAACCGATGGCCCCGTTCGTGATGTCCTACATGTGTGGAGCCTGATCCGGCAGTGTCCTTTGAGGACTACGTGCGTGTGCGCTACGGGGATCTGCGCCGCCTCGCCTTCCTGCTCTGCGGTGATTGGGCGGCGGCCGATGACGGGGTGCAGACCGCGCTGATCGCTTGCGAGAAGCGCTGGGCGTCGATCCAGGACCCTCAGCGGCATGCCTACGTGCGGCAGGCCGTCGTTCGCACGATGAGCACCTGGCGGCTTCGGCGTCGGGCTCATGCACCACTGGCTGTGCTCGCCACTACTGCAGCCCTTCATGCCGATGTCGATGCGCGGCTCTCGGTGCTCGCCGCGCTGCGGTTATTGCCGTTGGGGCAGCGGCAGGTCGTGGTTCTGCGCTTCTACGAAGGCCTGAGCGAGCGGGAGATCGCGGACGCGCTCGGCATCGGCCTGGGAACGGTGAAGTCGAGGGCGTCGCGGGCGATGGCGGCTCTTCGAGAGTCGGACCTACGCGTTCTGGTCGACGGCGATGCCGCATGACAGGACAGGGACTGGGGCTGCTGCTCAAGGACGCGGTGCAGGAGTCGGAGCGCCAGGCGCCGTCGATCGATCCCGTTGCCGCGCTCAGCGGCGCCAAGCGTCGAGCGCAGCGCCGGCGCGGTCACGTCGTGGTCCTGTCGTTCGTGGTGTTCGCGGGTGCGATGCAGGCGATTCCCTCGGAGGCGTTCGGGTACTCGCCGCGGCCGGGCGTGGCGGCGGTCGTTCACGCAGAGCGGGCGGTGCAGGCCCAGGTCTTGTCTGAGCAGGTCCGCCTTGCATCGGCGGGTCGACGTGGATGAGGCCGACCGCGGACCGGGAAGTGGCCCTTCGGTGGCGCCGGACCTGCCCGCTGTCCGTGCGCGGCGCGGGTTCTGGCAGGAGCTGCCGGTCCTTGTCGTGGTCGCGTTCGTCCTGGCGCTGCTGATCAAGGCCCTTGTGGTCCAAGCGTTCTTCATCCCGTCCGGGTCGATGGAGCGGACATTGCACGGCTGTCCCGGCTGTGTCGGGGACCGCATCCTGGTCAACAAGCTGGTCTACGACGTGCGGGACATGAGGCGCGGCGAAGTCGTGGTGTTCAACGGCGAAGGCAGCTGGGGCGCAAACAGCGACGTGATGCTCCCACCGGCTGGGAACCCTCTGCAGCAGCTCCTCCGGAGCGCAGCAAGGGCGGTCGGCGCAGCCCCGCCCGGCGACAAGGACTACGTCAAGCGCGTCATCGGGATCCCGGGGGACCGCGTCGCGTGCTGCACACCAGAGGGCAGGGTCACGGTGCAACCCGCGGGCCAGGACATGCCGGTCGCGCTCGATGAGAAGTACCTGTTCTAGGACGACCGCCAATCCTTTTGCGCAGCCGGGACCGGAAGCGCCGACTGCCCATCCGGCGCGGAGGGCGTGCTCGTCCCCGACGGACGCCTCTGGGTCATGGGTGACCATCGCAGCGCCTCAGCAGACAGCCGCGCGAATCGGGACGCTCCCGGCGGCGGGACAATCCCGCAGGACAAGGTGGTCGGCCGCGCCTTCGTCATCGTCTGGCCGCCCAGCCGCGCCGGACTCCTGACTGTGCCGGACACGTTCGACGCCGCGCCCTCCTGAGCCGTCGTCCGCCCGCAATCGCGGCGGACGGTCCCGAGACCGGGCGTGAGCGGCCGCTCGCGAGGGGCACCTGTCGCGCGTCGTGCTCGCTTCGTTCTCGGTGCCAGCAGCGACCGGCCGAGCCCGACGCCGGCACCGAGATCCGATCGGGCGGAACAGGACGGCCTCATGCGCGAGTCGCGGCTAGGAGGTGCTTGCACCCGCCAGGGTGCGATCACGACCGTCGGCCCGACACCGATGGACATGCGACCTGTCAGTTGGCGGCGACACCTGGTGGTGCACAGCAGAGACCCCGGCACTGAAAACAGTGCCGGGGTCTCTGATTGTTGTAGCGGGGGCAGGATTTGAACCTGCGACCTCTGGGTTATGAGCCCAGCGAGCTACCGAGCTGCTCCACCCCGCGTTGCGGTGATCCCAACACTAGATGACCCGCAGGGGCCGGTGCAAACGCCACCCACCTCCGCCCCCTCCGGAGAGGGGGCGGAGGACTCAGCCGGTTGGCGTCGGCGCCGGTGTGGCGGCCGGGGCGCCTTCCGCAGCCGCGAGCCGGTCGAGCGCCGTGCGCAAACGGTCCTGCGCCTGCCCGTACGCCGCGAAGTCGTTTGCCCGCAGCGCGGCCTCGCCGGCCTCGAAGGCGTCGGCAGCCTCGGCGATGAGGGCCGCCACATCACCCGCGACCGGCGCCGGCGGCGTCGCCGTCGGCGAAGGTGTCGGCGTGCCGCCCGGCGGCGGTGTGGCCGGGGGGTCCGGCCGAGACACCGGGGCGCCGAACAGGTCGCCCAGCGATGCGGCGAGGGAGGTGTTGGCGGCCACCTCGTTGCCGTAGCTCACCAGCACCCGCTGCAGCGTCGGGAAGCTCTCGCCGCCCTGCGCTCGGACGAACACCGGCTGGACGTAGAGCAGGCCCTGTCCGGCAGGCAGCGTCAGCAGGTTGCCGAACGTCACCTCGGCCCGGTTCTGCCGGAACGGGAACAGCGACTCCGCGACCACCTGCTCGGACAGGAACTGGTTGGCCACCTGCCCTGGGCCGTTGGGCGGGTTGCCGCGTGGCAGCTTGAGCACCTGGATCTGTCCGTAGCTCTCGGGGTCGGAGGACACCGAGGCAAAGGCAGCGAGGTTGGGCCGGTTGAGGCCGGTGAACGACGTCGACAGCCGGAACTGGGTCCCCGGCGGCTCGCCCGGGAACTGCAGCAGCGAGTAGAACGGCGGCTGCGGCGGACCGGTGAGCGCGGCGGCATCCAGGGCGGGCTGACCGGCCGGGGCTGCTGGGTCGGCGACGGCGTCGGTCGAGGCGTCGTTGACCGCCTCGGCCGGGTCGGCCGGGATCTCCCAGAAGTCCTCGCGGGTGTAGAACTCCCCCGCGTCCCTGACGTGGTACTGCGTCAGGAGCTCGCGCTGCACCTTGAACAGGTCCTCCGGGTAGCGCAGGTGGGCGCGCAGCTCGTCGCTGATCTCGCTCTCCGGCTGCACCAGGTCGCCGCCGAACGCCTTGTTCCACGTCTCGAGCACCGGGTCGCGGTCCCCGAACTGGTAGAGCGTGACGGTCCCGTCGTAGGCGTCGACGGTCGCCTTCACCGAGTTGCGGATGTAGTTGACCCGCTGCTGCAGGGCGAGTCCGCTGCGGCTCTGGCTGTCGATGACAGCGTCACCGAAGTTGACGCTCTGGGAGTACGGGTAGCCGCTGCTCGTGGTGTAGCCGTCCACGATCCACACGATCCGGCCGTCGACGGCCGCCGGGTAGGGGTCGGCGTCGAGCTCGAGGAACGGCGCCACCTTCTGCACCCGCTCCAGTGGCTCGCGGATGTACATCAGCCGGCTGTCGTCCTGGATGGCGCCCGACAGCAGCAGGTTGGGCTCCCGGTAGGTCAGCGCGTAGGCCAGCTTGCGGCCCAGGTTGGACAGCTCCACCCCCCCGATGCCGTCGTAGCTGAACCTCGCCTGACCGTCCTGCACCTGTTCGCCCGCCTGGTCGCCGGTGATGCCGGGCGGTCCGTCGATCTCGGCCTGGTCGGTGTTGACGATCGAATAGCTCGGGGACAGCTCCCCGTAGTAGAGCCGGGTCTGCTCGAGGTCGATCGGGTTGTCGGCGTCGCCGGGCTCGACGAACAGCGGGCGGCCCTCGTCGTCCACGCGGTCGGCGGGCGCGGCGATCAGACCGTTGCCGTGCGTGTAGACCAGCCGCTCGTTGATCCAGCTGCGCTGGGCGCCAGACAGGTTGTTGATGTCGACCTCGCGCGCGGCGATGACGAACGCCTGCTGCTCGCCGTCCACGTCGTACCGGTCGATGTCGAGCTGGTCGTTGACCCCGAAGTAGAAGGTCAGCCGCTGCAGCTGCTCGAAGGTCGGCGCGAGGTAGTTCGGGTCGAGCAGCCGGGCGTTGTCGATCTGCGAGGCCTGGGCCCGCAGCTCGGCCGGGTCGACGTCCTGCGAGGCCTGGTAGTCGATCACCTCGGTGTCGGCGATGCCGTACGCCGCCCGCGTCGCCTCGATGTTGCGCTGGATGAACGGCTCCTCGAAGGAGTCCTCGTTCGGGTTGACCCGGAACTGCTGGGTGTAGGCCGGGTAGACGCCGCCGATGACCACCGCGGACACGACGAGCAGGCCCAGCGCCCCGGCCGGGAGCAGGATGTTGCGCACGACGATGTTGGCGAAGAACAGCAGCGCGCAGATGAGCGCGATGCCGATGAGGATGTTCTTGGCCGGCAGCACCGCGTTGACGTCGGTGAAGCCGGCGCCCTCGACGTAGCCGCGGTTGGAGAAGGCCAGGCCAAACCGGTCGAGGTAGTAGGCGAAGGCCTTGATCAGCACGATCAGCCCGATGAGCACCGACAGGTGCGCCCGCGCGGCAGGGCTGACCTTCTCCCCCACCGTCTGCAGCCGGACGCCGCCGAACAGGTAGTGCGTGGCCGCGGCGGCGAGCAGCGCCAGCACGACGGCGGTGAGCAGGAAGCCCAGCACGAACCGCTGGAAGGGGTAGGTGAAGGCGAAGTAGGAGATGTCGCGGTCGAACTGCGCGTCGAGCTGGCCGAACTGCGACCCGTTGCGCCACAGCAGCCAGGTCTGCCAGCGGGCGGCCGCCGACAGCCCGGCGAACACGCCGAAGACGCCGGCGCCGAGAAGCAGCACCGGGGTGAGGAACGGCTCGACGGCGACGCGGTAGCGCTCGAGGTTCTGCTGCTCCAGCGACATCGGCCGGAACGGCGGCCGGACCCGGTAGGCCAGGTAGACGTTCACCCCGACGATGACGGCCATGAGCAGCCCGAAGCCAAGGAACAGCAGCAGGCGGGTGGTCAGGACGGTCGTGAAGACCTGCCGGTAGTCCACGCTCGAGAACCACAGCAGGTCGGTGTACAGCGAGATGCCGACACCGCCCAGCAGGAGCAGGACGGCCAGGACCACGAGGACGGGTCCGAGCAGGCGGGGACGGGCCGGCAGGCCCGCCCCGGGGGTGCGGACGGCCACGCGGGGCGCCTCCTCGTTCGGGGATGTTGTACGTCCAACCCTTCCACACGCCGGCTGGTTCCTCGCGGCGCGTGGCGGACGGGCAGGATGAACGCCATGGCACTCCCGGGGGATCCCCTGACCAGCCCCCTGCAGTCCGTCGTCGGCGAGGTCGAGGGGCACGTCGCGGAAGCCGGCTGGGACCAGCCGCCGCAGCTGTTCGCGCTGGTGCAGACCGAGCAGCTGCTGCGCGCCGAGCCCCAGCTCGCGCAGACGATGGGGCTGGTCGCTGGCGACCCCGCCTCGCTCACCCCGATCGCACAGGAACCGCTCACCGACGCGCCGCTGGACCAGCAGCTCTCGTCCATGGTGTTCGGCGAGGAGGTGCTCGGCGTCGTGCTGGCGCACGAGGTGCTCGTGCTGCCGCCCGCTGCCGAAGCCGCGCTCGCCGAGGTCGAGGACCCCGCCGCGGCTGCGGCCGAGCACCCGGAGCGGCGCGAGGTGCGGATGGTGGTGGGCGTCGTGCGCGGCGGCGGCTCGGCCTGCGTGCTGCGCCTGCGCGGCGCGACCGACGAGCAGGACGAGCGGGTGACCGGCAAGGATTTGGCGCCGGCGCTGGCCGCCGCGCTGCTCGCGACCCTGGAGGACTAGCCGGTCGTACGTCAGGCGGCGCAGGTGACGGGGTCGTCCCCGTCGCGCACTGCTTCGAGCGCGTCGAGCGCCTCGTCGAGGGAGCCGACGCGAGCCAGCACCAGACCCTCCGGTGGGTTGCGGACCGCCTCGGCGCAGTTGGCCGCCGGTACGAGGAAGGCGACCGCGCCCTTGCGCCCAGCGGCGATGAGCTTCTGGGTGATGCCGCCGATCGGGCCGACCGTGCCGTCCGGGGAGATCTCGCCGGTGCCGGCGACGTACGTGCCGCCGGTCAGCGACTCCTCCCCGACCTTGTCGAGGATGCCGAGGGCGAACATCAACCCGGCGCTCGGCCCGCCGACGTCGGCCAGGTTGATCGTCACGTCGAGCGGATAGCGCTCCTCGGGCAGCACGCCGATGACCGGGCGGGTTGCGCCGTCGGCGGTGGCGGTGCCGGTGACCACCTCGGCGGTGGCGGGCCGGCCGTCACGGACGTAGGAGATCGACACCGGGTCGCCCGGGGCGCGGTCGCTGATCCGGGCGCGCAGCGCATCGGCGTCGGCCACCGCGGCGCCGTCCACGGCCGTCAGCACGTCGTCCACCTCGAGCAGCCCCTGCGCCGGCGAGTCGTCGTTCAGCTCGGCCACGACGATCTCAGGCAGCAGGCCCAGCTCGCGCGCGGCTGCGCCCACCGCGTCGTTCTGGGAGGCCTCCATCGCCGCGGCGTTCTCGGCGTCGACCTCGTCGTCCGTACGACCGGCGGGGAAGACGACCTCGCGCGGCACGACGGCCAGGTCGCGGGCGAACCAGCCCTGCAGGGCCTGGGCGAGCGTGAGCGAGGGCTGCACGCCGACGGTGGTCAGGTCCAGGTGCCCGTCGGTCGGGAAGACCTCGCGGCCGTCGATCTCGAGCACCGGGGTGCCGTCGACCTCGCCGAGCGTGTTGTAGGTCGGTCCCGGTCCGAGCGCGACGTACGGGACGGTCGCGACGGCGGCCGTCAGGGTGAGCCCGAGCGCCAGCACGCCGGCGAGCAGCAGGGACAGGGCTCGCCGGGACACCGCGTCAGCCTAGGTGCCGGTACGGCGGTGCGCTCAGGCGAAGAAGCCCAGGCTCGCCGGGGTCGTCGGGCCGTGGCCGTTGGAGACGAGCACCGCGTCGTCGGCGGGGACGTCCTCGACCAGGACCAGCGCGGGGGCCGGCTCCTCGGCCTCCGGCGCCAGGGCCACGAGCTCAGCCACCGGTGTCGGCTCGCCCAGCGGCTGGGCCGGGACGGCGTCCATCAGTGCGGCCTCGGTGGGGACCTCGACGCGGTAGTAGGCGCGGAACGACAGCGGCACCTCGGTGAGGCTGTGCACGCTCACCGTCGACAGGCCCTCCACGTTGCGCAGGTGCTCGACCAGGCGCACCGCCTCGTCGAGCGTCGGGACGCGCCGGAACGCCGGCGAGCCGTCCGCCGCTGGGAAGAAGACCACGTGCTCCATCGGGGTGCCTCTCGTCCTGGCGGGCCAGGGCGCCCGCCGGTCAGACCCAGTCGTCGGCACGTGCCCCGGTCGACCTTGAGCCGGTTCGCCCGGACGGCCCTGTCCCGGTGGTCTGCGTGCCGGTCGAGCCCCCGACGGCTACTGCTGCTGGTCCGGCTCGTCCCGGCGGGCCAGCGCGGCACGGAAGCGCTCGTACTCCGCGACGCCCTCAGCGGTGTCCTGCGGCCCCCGGGCGCGGCTCGTCCACGCGTTCCACGCGATCGCGCCGGCCGTCGCTAGCGGGACGGGCAGGAGCCACAGCAGCCAGTCGGGCACCCGCCCGAGGGTAGGCGGTCAGGGCGTCCCGACCCACTCCTGCTCGCCGTCGGTGAAGACCTGCCGCTTCCACACCGGAACGCTGGCCTTGAGGTCGTCGATGAGGCGGCGGGCCGCCTCGAAGGCCTGACCGCGATGCGCCGCGGAGGCCGCGACGACCACCGCGACGTCGCCGACCTGGAGCAGCCCGGTGCGGTGCACCGCAGCCAGGCCGTGCACGGGCAGGTCGGCGGCGACCTGCTCGGCGACCCGCCGCAGCGCCCCCTCGGCGTCGGGGTGGGCGGAGTACTCCAGCTCGGTCACGCCGCGTCCGCCGTCGTGATCGCGTACCAGGCCGGTGAAGGACACGACACCCCCGGCCCGCGGGTCCTCGACGGCGGCGAGCACCTCCGCGACGTCGAGAGGGGTGTCGCGCAGGGCGAGCAGCCGGATCACGTCCATGCCGGGACGGTACGACGCCGCTTCAGCGGCCGCGACGGCGGCGGGCGCGCCGCACCAGGGCGGCGGTGCCGACCAGGGCGACGGTCGCCCCGGCCGCCGTGGCCCCCGCGGCGTAAGCCCGGCCCGGACCGGCGGCGGTGCGCTCGGACAGGTGCGCGATGAGGGCCAGCTGGGCGGTCCACTGCGGCGCCCAGCCGGCGTCCTCCAGCCGTCGCGTCTGCACCACGAGCGGGTGCAGCAGCCGCTCCAGCTCGGCCGGCGAGCCGGAGGTGAGCCGGGCCCGGTGCAGCCGCTCGGCGGTCGACAGCGCCACGGCGGCCGGCAGCTCGAGCCGGCGTCGGCCGCTGAGCTGCTCGACCTCTCGCTGGGTCAGCCAGCCGCTGCTGGCCACCGCCGCGGCGCCGCTGATGCCGCCGGTGGCGGCCAGCTCCAGCGCCGAGAGCAGGTCGTCGGTGTGGCAGAGCTGCCAGAGCGGTTCGACGCCGCGCACCGCCAGCAGCCGCTGGCCGTCCAGCGAGGACAGCAGCGCCCCGTCGTACGCCGGCCCGAGCGGGCCGCCGACGAGGGTGGCCGGGCGCAGTACGACGACGTCGAGGCCGGTGAGGCGGGCGTGCTCGGCCAGCCGCTCGAGCTCGAGCAGGTCGGCGGTCAGCGAGCTGTCCGGCTCGGCGCGTAGCGGCAGGTCCTCCGGTGCGGGCAGCGGTCCGTCCGGGGAGACGTGCACGTCGGTGGAGCTGACCAGCACGACCCGGGTGGCACCTGCCGCCAGCGCCCGGTCCAGCAGGTCTGCGGTCCCGCGCACGGTCCGCTCGTGCCGGGCCGTCGGCTCGGCGCCGGGGTCGTACGACACGGCGAGGTGCACGACGGTCCCGACGCCCTCCAGCGGTGCGGCGCCCGGGCCGTCGAGGGGGACGGCGCGCGCGACGCCGGGGTGTGCGGCGAGCCGCACGAGCAGGGCGGCGCCCAGACCCTCGGCGGCCCCGGTGACACCGACCGCGCGGGGGTCCCGCGTTCGCCGTCGGCGGATCACCACCGGCGGCCTCGTGCAGTACCCGGGCGTAGCGTGGTCGGCATGCAGACGAGCGCGCTCCGATGACCCGTCCGCCCTTCGGCTTCGGGCCCGGTGACGGTCCGGAGGAGCCCTCCGGGGGCGACGACCCGTTCGGCCTGTCGGCGATGTTCGGCGGCGCCGGCGGACCGTTCGGCGGCGACATGGGCGCGGTCTTCGCCCAGATGCAGCGGCTCATGAGCTGGAGCGGCGGACCGGTCAACTGGGACCTCGCCACCGAGGTCGCGACCGGCAAGACCCGCGCCGACGACCGGCCCGTCACGGCCGAGGAGCAGAGCGCGATCACCGACGCCTGCCGGCTGGCCGACCTGTGGCTGGACCCCGTCACGACGCTGCCTGCGACGGGCGCCAGCCCGCAGGCGTGGAGCCGCACCGGCTGGGTCGAGTCGACGCTGCCGTCGTGGCGCTCGCTCGTGGACCCCGTCGCCGGTCGCGTGGTCGCCGCGATGGGCGGCGCGCTGGAGCAGGGCCTGGCCGGCGGGCTGCCCGAGGGCGCTCCCCCCGAGCTGGCCGGCCTGCTCGGCGGGCTGGGCGGCGGCGGGCTGGGCGGCGGGCTCGGTCCGCTCAAGGGGATCATGGATCAGGTCGGCGGCTTCGTCTTCGGCGCGCAGGTCGGGCAGGCCCTCGGCGCCCTCGCCGGCGAGGTGCTCTCGGCCAGCGAGATCGGTCTGCCGCTGTCTGCGCCCGGACGCCCGGCGATCCTGCCGGTCAACCTGGCCGCCTTCAGCGAGGGACTCGAGGTCCCGGCCAGCGAGGTGCTGCTCTACGTCTGCCTTCGCGAGCTGGCGCACCAGCGGCTGTTCGCGTCGGTGCCGTGGCTCAAGGCCCACCTGTTCGACGCGGTCGACGCCTACGCCCGCGGCATCGAGGTCGACCCGGCCGCCATCGAGCGCGCGGTCGGCTCGATCGACCCGTCCGACCCCGAGTCGATGCAGCGCGCCATGGGCGAGGGGCTGTTCGAGATGGAGCCCACGCCGGCGCAGCAGGCCGCGCTCGCCCGCCTCGAGACGGCGCTGGCGCTCGTCGAGGGCTGGGTCGACGCAGTGGTGGACGCCGCCGCCTCCGAGAAGCTCCCGTCGGCGGTCGCGCTGCGCGAGACTGTCCGCCGCCGTCGGGCCAGCGGCGGTCCGGCCGAGCAGACCTTCGCCACGCTCGTCGGGCTGCAGCTGCGCCCACGCCGGCTGCGCGAGGCGGCCGCGCTGTGGGCGGCCATCGCCGAGACCGGCGGCCATGAGGGGCGCGACGC
>JBBSLB010000038.1:0-15425 GCA_038255675.1 Mycobacteriales bacterium | reverse complement strand
CGGGGAGTTCCAGACGCTGGTCCGGCCGGGGGCGGCGATCCCGGCGTTCATCGCCGTGCTCACCGGGATCACCGACGCGATGGTCGCCGGCGCCCCGCGGCTGGACCAGGCGCTGCCCGCCTTCCTCGAGTTCGCCCGCGGGGGCGTGCTCGTGGCCCACAACGCGCCCTTCGACCTGGGCTTCCTCAAGGCCGGCTGCACGCGCACCGGCATCGAGTGGCCCGGCCACGACTCGCTCGACACGGCCCGGCTGGCCCGCCGCGTGCTCACCCGCGACGAGGCGCCCAACTGCAAGCTGTCCACCCTCGCCCCGCTGTTCCGGAGCACCACCACCCCCAACCACCGCGCTCTGGCCGACGCCCGCGCGACCGTCGACGTGCTGCACGGCCTCATCGCCCGGCTCGGCGGTCTGGGCGTGCACAGCCTCGAGGAGCTGCGCACCTTCTCCGCCCAGGTCAGCCCGCAGCAGCGCCGCAAGCGCCACCTCGCCGACGCGTTGCCCGCCCTGCCCGGCGTCTACCTGTTCCGTGACCGCCGCGGCCGAGTGCTCTACGTCGGCAAGAGCACCAACCTGCGTGGCCGCGTCCGGCAGTACTTCACAGCCAGCGAGACCCGCACCCGGATGGCCGAGATGGTCGGCCTCGCCGAGCGGGTCGACCCGGTCGTCTGCAGCACCGGGCTGGAGGCCGAGGTGCGCGAGCTGCGCCTGATCGCCGAGCACAGCCCGCGCTACAACCGGCGCAGCAAGCGCCCGGACAAGGCGATCTGGGTCAAGCTCACCGTCGAGGCCTTCCCGCGACTGTCCACCGTCCGCAAGGTGCTGGACGACGGCGCCCTCTACCTCGGGCCGTTCAGCCGCGCGGCCACCGCCGAGCAGGCCGTCACCGCCGTCCACGAGGTGCTCCCGCTGCGCCAGTGCACCAAGCGGATCTCGCCGCGCACCCCGACCGGCGCCTGCGTCCTGGCCGAGATGCGCCGCTGCGGGGCGCCGTGCCTGGGACCCGAGCAGGGTGAGTCCGTCGCCGCCTACGCCGTCCACGCCCGGGCGTACGAAGCGGCCGTCGGCGGCGACCCGGCCGCGGTGGTGGACGCCCTCACCGCGCGCATCGGCGCGCTGGCCGACGACCAGCGCTTCGAGGACGCCGCCGCGCAGCGCGACCGGCTCACCGCCTTCGTCCGCGCCGTCGCCAAGCTGCAGCGCCTCGCCGCGCTCACCTCGGTGCCCGAGCTGGTCGCCGCCCGCCCGACCGCCGACCTCGGCTGGGAGCTGGCCGTCGTCCGCTCCGGTCGGCTGGTCGCGGCCGGCGCGGTGCCGCGCGGCGTGCGCCCCGGCCCCCACGTCGACGCGCTGCTCGCGACCGCCGAGACGGTCCTGCCCGGTCCGGGTCCGCTGCCGGCCGCCACCGCCGAGGAGGTCGAGTGCGTCCTGCGCTGGCTCGAGCTGCCCGACACCCGGCTGGTCCGCCTGGAGGGCACCTGGGCCTCCCCCGCCTTCGGCGCCGGCAGCCGGCGGGCCTGGCTCGAGGCGGCGCAGGACGCCCGGGCCGCGGTGCGCCCCTTCGACGACCGGCGCGGCCTGCGCCCCGAGGCCCGGCCGGCGCGGGCGAGCGCCTGACCTCTAGCCGCAGGCCTCCAGCACGACCCGCAGGTCCAGCCGACCCTGCCCACCCGGCTCAGGCACCGCCTCGAGCACGAGCTCCTGCACCCCGCCGGAGCGCTCCACCCGCAGCACGACCTCCCCCGTCTGCTCCAGCGCGGCGCAGTCCGCGACCCGGAACCCCAGCCGCGCCACCACGACCTCGTCGGTCACCAGCGACCGGCCGTCACCGAGCCGGCGCTGGTCGAAGGCCACGCCCGGCACCCGCGCCTCGAACGCCAGCAGCTGCACCTGGTCCCCGCCGTTGCGCACCTCGAACCGCGCAACGCCGAAGGCCCCCGCGCCCTCGCGCTCCGCCGTCCCGCCCGCCGGTCGTACACCGATGTCGGTCGGGCGACCGGGCGGGTCACTGCGGGCGCTGTCGGGGCAGGCCCCCAGCCGCACCCCGCCCTGCCGGTCGTCGTCGGGGTCCAGCACCGGCAGCACCTCCTGCACGACCGGTCCGCCCGCGGTGGCGAGCGACACCGCCAGCGTCCCCGGCAGGCTGAGCCGGGAGCAGTCCTGCACCACGAAGCGCACGCTCACGGCGCGCTGCTGCCCGCCGGCCACCTCCTCACCCGGCTCGACGTCGACGTCGAGCACCTCCAACCCCGGCACGTCGGCGAGCACCCCCTCGACCCGGACCGGCACGTCGCGCCGGTTCACCACGACGACGACCAGCTCTCCGCGCGCGACGCCCCGCACCGTCGACGACGTGGCCCGGCCCGGCAGCACGTCGGCGTCGACCCGCACCTGCTGCCGGGCCAGCTCGGCCCGCTGCTCGCGCGCCGCGACGCCGCCACCGACCAGCCCGGCAAGCAGCACGACAGCTAGCAGCCCCACCGCCCACGCGGGCGGTCGCCGGGCGAGCACGCGGCGCACCTGGACCGCCACCGAGGCCGCCTCGCGCTCGTCGCCGCTCTCGAGGAGGTCCACCTCCGCGAGTGTGGTGCACCGCGCCCGCGGATAGGTTCCTGGGGTGATCACCGCCATCGTCATGATCAGTGCCGCCGTGGACCAGATCCCCGAGGTCGCCCAGCGGATCGCCGAGCTCGAGGGCGTCAGCGAGGTCTACTCCGTCGCCGGCGACGTCGACCTGGTCGCGATGGTCCGGGTCCGCCGGCACGAGGACCTGCACGACGCCATCGCCGGCCGGCTCAACAAGGTCGACGGCGTCCTGGCGACCCAGACGCTCATCGCCTTCCAGGCCTACAGCAAGCACGACCTCGAGGCGACGTTCTCGCTGGGGATGCAGGCGTGAGCGCGCAGTTCGCCGAAGCCAGCAGCGGCGCCTTCGTCCGCCAGCCCAACCGCTTCACCGATCGCATCACCGCCGACGGCAGCAGTGGCTACCCGGTCGAGGCCGGCCGCTACGTGCTCTACGTCTGCCTGGCCTGCCCGTGGGCGCACCGCTCGATCATCGTCCGGTCCCTGCTCGGTCTCGAGGACGCCATCGCGCTGCGGGTCGTCGACCCGATCCGCGACGAGAAGGGCTGGCGCTTCACCCTCGACGAGGGCGGCGTCGACCCGGTGACCGGCGCGTCGTACGTCATGGAGCTCTACCAGCGCAGCGACCCCGGCTTCGAGGGTCGCGCCACCGTGCCGTTCTTCTGGGACACCAGGACCGAGCAGATCGTCACCAACGACTACCCGCAGATCACGCTCGACCTGTCCACCCAGTGGACCTCCCTCCACGGGGCCGACGCCCCCGACCTCTACCCGGAGCACTCTCGCGCGGCCATTGACGACATGTCCGAGCAGAACTTCCACGCCGTCAACAACGGCGTCTACAAGGCCGGCTTCGCCACCACCCAGGAGGCCTACGAGCAGGCGTACGACGCGCTGTTCGCACAGCTGGCGAAGCTGGACGAGCACCTCGCGACCGAGCGCTACCTGGTCGGGCGGCAGCTGTCGGAGGCCGACGTGCGGCTCTACACGACGCTGGTCCGCTTCGACGCCGCCTATCACGGCCACTTCAAGTGCAACGAGCGCAAGCTCACCGAGTTCGCGCACCTGTGGCCGTACGCCCGCGACCTGTTCCAGACGCCGGGCTTTGGCGACACGACCGACGTCGACCACATCAAGCGGCACTACTACGGCACCCACGACAAGATCAACCCGACCCGGGTCGTGCCCAAGGGGCCGGACCTGTCGGGCTGGCAGGAGCCGCACGGCCGCGACCACCTCGGCGACGCCTGACGCCGCACCCCCGCGACGATCACCCCCCTGCGACGATCTTCGTCTCGAGGTGCCGCGACACGCGAGCGACCGCCCCACAAGACGAAGATCGTTGGGGGGGGCGAAGGGTGCTCCGTCGCGCCGGACCCGCCGCGCTAGTCCCGCAGGGAGCGGCTGACTTCCACCCAGCGCGCGAGCAGCCGCCCGGTGTCGCCGCCGTCGAGGGCAGCTGCCGCCCGGTCCCAGCCAACCCGGAGCCGGTCGAGCAGCGGCTCCGCCGACCCAGTGTGCGCCGCGATCGCCGCGGCGGCGTTCAGCAGCACGGCGTCGCGCACCGGGCCCTGCTCCCCCGCGAGCAGCGCCCGGGCGACCGCGGCGTTGTGCGGGGCGTCGCCGCCGCGGAGCTGCTCGATCGACGCGGTCGGCACGCCGAGCCAGGCCGGGTCGAACTGCTCCTCGGCGACCGCGCCGCCCGCGACGACCCAGACCGTCGACGGGCCGGTGGTGGTGAGCTCGTCCAGCCCGTCGGCGCCGCGGAAGACCAGCGCGTCGACGCCGCGGGCCGCAAGCACGCCGGCCATGACCGGGGCCAGCCGCGGGTCGGACACCCCGACCGCCTGCGAGGCCGGCCGCGACGGGTTGGTCAGCGGGCCGAGCACGTTGAAGACGGTCGGGACGCCGAGCTCGCGCCGCGCGACCGCGGTGTGCCGCATCCCGGGGTGGAAGACCGGGGCGAAGCAGAAGGCGATGCCCGCCTGCTCGAGGCACGGCGCGACGGCGGCCGGTGGCAGGTCGACGACCACGCCGAGCTCCTCCAGCAGGTCGGCCGACCCACAGGCCGACGACGCCGCGCGGTTGCCGTGCTTGACGACCGGCACTCCGGCGGCGGCGACGACGAGCGCCGCCATCGTCGAGATGTTGACGGTGTTGGCCCGGTCGCCGCCGGTGCCGCAGGTGTCCACCACGCGGCCGGGGACGATGACCTCGGCGGCCTCGGCCAGCATCACCTCGACCAGCCCGGCGACCTCCTCGGGCGTCTCGCCCTTCGCGCGCAGCGCGACGACGAAGCCGGCGACCTGCGCCGGCGAGGCCTCACCGGCCATCACCTCGCCCATCGCCCAGGCGGTGTCGGCCGTGCCCAGGTCCTCTCCGCGCAGGAGTCGGGCGATGAGCTCCGGCCAGGCCGTCACGCTCAGTGGACGGCGCGCCGCACCGGCAGGCCGGCCTCACGGCGGCGCAGCAGCTCGGCGAGCGCGTCGGTGAGCTCCGGCGGGTCGATCGGGTGCGACACGACCGCGTCGGCCTGCGACCAGGTGGCCAGCCACCGGTCGTCGCGGCGGGCGATCAGCACCAGCACCGGCGGGCAGTCCGGCAGCTCGTCCTTCATCTGCTTGGCCAGTCCCATGCCGCCGGTCGGCCAGGCCTCGCCGTCCAGGACGACGGCGTCGATGCCACCGCCGTCCAGCACCGCGATGACCTGCTTGCCGGTCTCGCACTCAATCCAGTCGATCCGGCCGAGGTCGGCGGCGGGGCGGCGCCCGACAGCCCCCCGCACCTGGTCGCGCACGGCGACGTCGTCGCCGTACACGACCACCGCGTGGGTCCGGCCGGAGGTCGACGGTGCGCTGGTCATGCCCAGGATCGTACGGGCGGACCCGGTCCGCCGGTCACCCGGCTCAGGCCGACAGGCGGCGGCCGTCGGCCGGGTCGAAGACGTGCACCAGGTCGTTGTCGGCCGGCGCAAGACTCACCGTCGAGCCCTTGGTCGGCGGGGCCTTGGGGTTGACCCGTGCGATGAGCATCACGTCCTCGCCGCCGCCGTCCGCGCCATGCGGCACGCTCGCGTGGACGTAGGCGTCCGAGCCAAGCTCCTCCACCAGCTCGACGGTGGCCTTGATGCCGTGCCCGTTGTCGACGACGTGCAGGTCCTCGGGGCGTACGCCGAGGGTGACCTGCCCACCGGACCGGCCCTCCAGGGAGGCGCGCGGGACGGAGAAGGGCTCGCTCCCGAGCTGCGGGACGCCCTGGGCGTCGACGGGGACGGTGAACAGGTTCATCGCCGGGGAGCCGATGAAACCGGCGACGAACATGTTGGCCGGACGGTCGTACATCGTGCGGGGACGGTCGACCTGCTGGAGCACGCCGTCCTTCAGCACCGCGACCCGGTCGCCCATGGTCATGGCCTCGACCTGGTCGTGCGTGACGTAGACGGTCGTGACGCCGAGCCGGCGCTGGAGCGAGGCGATCTGGGTGCGGGTGGCGACGCGCAGCTTGGCGTCGAGGTTGGACAGCGGCTCGTCCATGCAGAACACCTGCGGGTTGCGGACGATCGCGCGGCCCATGGCGACGCGCTGGCGCTGGCCGCCGGACAGCGCCTTGGGCTTGCGGTCGAGGTAGTCGGTGAGGTCGAGGATGTCGGCCGCCTCCTTCACCCGCTTATCGATCTCCTCCTTCGGCTTGCCGGCGATCTTCAAGGCGAAGCCCATGTTCGCGGCGACGCTCATGTGCGGGTAGAGCGCGTAGTTCTGGAAGACCATGGCGATGTCGCGGTCGCTCGGGTCGATGTTCGACACGTCGCGGTCGCCGATCCGGATCGCCCCGCCATCGACCGGCTCGAGGCCGGCCAGCATGCGCAGCGAGGTGGACTTGCCGCAGCCGGACGGCCCGACCAGGACGAGGAACTCGCCGTCACCGATGTCGAGGTCCAGCGCGTCGACCGCCGGTCGATCACCGCCGGGGTACTTGCGGGTCGCGCCGTCGAAGGTCACCGTTGCCATGTTGATCTCCTCCACCGGCAGGAACGTGCCGGACGATCCGAGTGGGAGCCGGTGCGGCAGGACAGTCGCACGCGGGACGTGCCGGACCCGTTGCCGCGGGGTTGCGACCGCGGGTCGTTGTGCTGGCGCGCACTATGGGCCACACTCCGCCCGGCTGCAAGCGCTTGCAGGACGGAGGTGCACGGTGCACGTGACGATCGAGGACGTGGCGCAGCGCGCCGGAGTCTCGACCGCAACCGTCTCCCGAGCTCTGCGCGGGTTGCCCCACGTGTCGGCCTCGACCCGCTCCGAGGTCGCTCGGATTGCCCTGGAGATGGGCTACGTCGCGAGCAAGAGCGCGAGCAACCTGGCCAGCGGCCGCACCCGCACGGTCGGCGTCGTGACGCCGCACATCGCCAAGTGGTTCTTCGCGCAGGCGATCGAGGCGGTCGAGCAGGAGCTGCGCCAGCGGGGGTACGACGTCCTGCTCGTCGTGCTGCCGTCGACCTCCGGCGAGGGCCGCCCGGTGTTCGACCCCGACGTGCTGCGCCAGCGGGTCGACGCCGTCGCCGTGCTGACCGTCCCGCTGACCGGCAGCGAGCTCGACGCGCTGCGCCGGCTGCGCATGCCGGTCGTGTTCGTGGGCGGGTCGGTGTCCGGGCTCATGAGCGTCCGGATCGACGACCTGGCCGTCGGGCGCCTCGCCACCGAGCACCTGATCAGCCTGGGGCACAGCAGTATCGCCCACATCGGGGGCGATCCGGACGAGCCGCACAACTTCAGCGCGCCGGTGGACCGGCGGGCCGGCTGGGCCTCCGCGCTGCGCGCCGCGGGCCTGGTCCCGGACCCCGCACTCGACGTCGCAGGCTTCTTCAGCGTCGAGGGGGGGCAGGCGGCGATGGAGAAGCTGCTGACGCTCGCCGACCCGCCGACGGCCGTCTTCGCCGGGTCGGACGAGATGGCGTTCGGTGCGCTCGCGGCCCTTCGGCAGGCCGGCCTGGAGGTCCCAGACGACGTGTCCGTCATCGGCGTGGACGACCACGAGCTGGCCGGGCTGATGGACCTCACGACGATCCGCCAGCCGGTGACCGAGCAGGGGCGTACCGCAGGCGGCCTGGTTCTGGCGGCGCTGGGCCCGTCCTCGCCGACCGGCCATCGGGCCGAGCACGTGCTCCTGCCGGTCGAGCTGGTCCGGCGGGGCTCGACCGCGGCACGGGTCCGCTGAAGCCAGGAACCACCCATCGTTACGGCTTCGTGATCCTGTGAAGCAGGTCACGGGATTGCGGCCCAGGGCCGCAAGCGCTTACATGCCTGCGGGGCCCGCGACTCCCGCGAAACAGTCCCGTTCCAGGAGGTACGAAACATGACAGTCCTCGGACGCGGGTCCCGCGCCGCCGCCGGCCTTCTCGGCCTCACCCTCGCGGTCGCCGCCTGCGGCACCGGCGACTCGAGCTCCAACAACGTGGCCGACCCGGACGCCAGCGTCCCGCCGGGCTGCGAGGAGTACGCCGACTACCAGGGGAACTCCGGCACCTCGGTCTCGATGTACACGTCGATCCGCGACATCGAGGCCGATCGCTTTGTCCAGTCCTTCGAGGAGTTCGAGAAGTGCACCGGCATCACCATCAACTACGAGGGGTCGGGCGAGTTCGAGGCCCAGCTCAACGTCAAGGTGCAGGGCGGCAACGCCCCTGACCTGGCCTTCATCCCGCAGCCGGGCCTGCTGCAGCGCTTCGTCGAGGCCGGTGAGGTCGTCGAGGCGCCCGAGGGCGTCCAGGCCAACGTCGACGAGCACTGGTCGGAGGCCTGGAAGGGCTACGGCTCGGTCGACGGCACGCTCTACGCCGCCCCGATGGGGGCCAACGTCAAGTCCTACGTCTGGTACTCACCGAAGTCCTTCACCGAGGCCGGCTACGAGATCCCGACGACCTTCGACGAGCTCATCGAGCTGTCCGACACCATCGCCGCCACGGGCAAGAAGCCGTGGTGTGCGGGCATTGAGTCCGGTGACGCCACCGGCTGGGTCACCACCGACTGGACCGAGGACCTGGTCCTGCGCGACGCGGGGGTCGACGTCTACGACCAGTGGGTAGCCCACGAGATCCCCTTCAACGACCCGGCGATCGTCTCGGCCGTCGACAAGGCCGGCTCGATCCTCAAGAACGAGCAGTACATGAACGGCGGCTACGGCGACGTCCGCAGCATTGCCACCACGTCCTTCCAGGACGGCGGCCTGCCGATCCTGACCGGCGACTGCTCGCTGCACCGCCAGGCCTCCTTCTACGCCAACCAGTGGCCCGAGGGCACTGTGGTGGCCGAGGACGGCGACGTCTTCGCCTTCTACTTCCCGGGCGAGAACGCGGATGAGAAGCCGGTTCTCGGCGGCGGCGAGTTCGTGGCAGCGTTCAACGACCGTCCCGAGGTCGCGGCGGTGCAGACCTACCTGGCCTCCGACGAGTACGCCAACACCAAGGCCGAGATCGGCGACTGGATCTCCGCCAACACCGGCCTGGACGTGGCCAATGTCGCGAACCCGATCGACAAGCTGTCGGTCGAGACGCTCCAGGACCCGAGTGCCGAGTTCCGCTTCGACGCCTCTGACCTGATGCCCGCCGCCGTCGGCGCCGGCAGCTTCTGGCAGGGCATGACCGAGTGGATCAACGGCAAGTCCACGACCGAGATCCTGGACCAGATCGAGGCCAGCTACCCGAAGTAGGCCGCCCAGCAGACGGCGTCCGGCTCGGCAGCAGCCTGCCGGGCCGGACGCTGCACCACCTCCCACCCCTGCCTGCCGGACAGCCGCGAGGAGCGCGATGAACTCCACCCAGCCGAAGCTGCTCATGCTCTTCTATGGCGTCGTGGCGTTCTTCGCCGTCGTCGGCATCCTCCTGCTCGTGGTCGACAAGGCCCCCAAGCGAGGTCGCGAGAAGGTGCAGCTCTTCGCCTTTCTCGCCCCCGCGGTCGTGCTGCTCGCGGTCGGGCTGCTCATCCCGGCGATCCGCACGTTCGTGCTGTCGTTCAAGGGGCCTGGCAGCTTCGACTGGGTCGGCATCGAGAACTACACCTGGATGCTCACGACGCCGTCGGCGCAGCGCATCCTGCTCAACACCGCCGTCTGGGTGCTGCTCGTGCCGGCGCTGGCCACCAGCATCGGCCTGCTCTACGCGATCGTCATCGACAAGGCGCGCGGCGAGGCGCTGGCCAAGGCACTGGTCTTCATGCCGATGGCCATCTCGCTGGTCGGCGCCAGCATCATCTGGAAGCTCGTCTACGCCGTCCGGCCGGCCGAGCAGAACCAGATCGGCGTCGCCAACCAGCTGCTGGTGATGATCGGCTTCGAGCCGTACCGCTTCTTGCAGGACCCACCCTGGAACACCGCGTTCCTCATCGTGATCATGATTTGGATCCAGGCCGGTTTCGCGATGGTCATCCTGTCCGCGGCCATCAAGGCGGTCTCCGCCGACGTCATCGAGGCAGCCCGCCTCGACGGCGTCAACGCCTGGCAGATGTTCCGCAACGTGACGCTGCCGAGCATCCGGCCCGCGGTCGTCGTCGTCATGGTGACGATCTCGATCGCCACGCTCAAGGCCTTCGACATCGTCCGCACCACCACCGGCGGCCAGTTCCAGACCGGAGTGGTCGCCACCGAGCTCTACGACCAGGCCTTCCGGTTCGGCGAGGAGGGCAAGGGCTCGGCACTCGCGGTGCTGCTCTTCGTGCTCGTCCTGCCGATCGTCATCTACCAGGTGCGCGTGCTGCGCTCCCAGAAGGAGCTTCGATGACCACGGCCGCAGCCCCCGTTGCGTCGCAGTCCACTGCAGCCGTCGCCCGCGACGACGTCCAGACCTCGAGCGGCCGGGTCAAGAAGCACCTCACTTCGCGCGCCGCGACCATCACGGCCCTGGTCATCGCGGTGCTGTGGACCATCCCGACCGCTGGCCTGTTCATCTCCTCGCTGCGGCCGGCCGAGCAGATCCGCACCACCGGCTGGTGGACGTTCTTCACCAACCCCTCGCTGACTCTCCAGAACTACGACGAGGTGCTGTTCAGCAGCTCTGCCGGGTCCGGCCAGCTGGCCGGCTACTTCATCAACTCGATCGTCATCACGATCCCGACGGTGCTGTTCGCGCTCGCACTCGCAGCATTCGCCGCCTACGCGCTGGCCTGGATCCCCTTCAAGGGCAGCGGCTGGCTGTTCATCGGCATCTTCGCGCTGCAGATCGTCCCGCTCCAGATGGCGCTCGTCCCGTTGCTGCGGCTGTTCTCCCAAGGCGTCGGGCTCGGCGACGTGACGCTCATCCCGGCGATCGGCGACAGCCTGGTCGGCGCGCAGCGCTTCGCGATCGTGTGGTTCGCCCACGTCTGCTTCTCGCTGCCGATCGGCATCTTCCTGCTGCACAACTTCATCAGCGAGCTGCCCCGAGAGCTGATGGAAGCCGCCCGCGTCGACGGCGCGAGCCATGCCCGGATCTTCCGCCAGATCGTCCTGCCGCTCATCGGCCCGGCGCTCGCGTCGTTCGCGATCTTCCAGTTCCTGTGGGTGTGGAACGACCTGCTCGTAGCGCTCATCTTCGCCGGGGGCAACGCGACGACCTCGCCGCTCACGGTGCGCCTGGCCGAGCTGGCCGGCACCCGCGGCGAGGAGTTCCAACGCCTGACCGCCGGCGCCTTCGTCTCGATCATCGTGCCGGTGATCATCTTCCTGGCGCTGCAGCGGTACTTCGTGCGCGGCCTGCTCGCCGGCGGGCTGAAGGGCTGAGGTCCCGGCGCTGACCCCCGCCCGCCCGCCGCTGGACCACCTGGTCCCGAGGCTGCACGTCGTCCCCGAGCGCGGCTGGCTCAACGACCCGAACGGACCAGTTCACCTCGGCGGGCGTCAGCACCTGTTCTTCCAGTCCCACCCGCACTCCCCCGCCTGGGGGCCGCCGCAGTGGGACCACGTCAGCTCGACCGACCTGGTCCGCTGGGAGCGGCACCCGACCGCGCTACGACCATCGCCGGACGGTCCGGACCGCGACGGCTGCTGGTCGGGCTGCGTGGCGGTCGTCGACGGCCGACCCACCGCCTACTACACCGGCGTGACCGGCTCGACCGACGCCGACCGGCGCGAGGCCGTCTGCCGCGCCCGTGCGCTCGACGACGACCTCGCGACCTGGGAGGTGGACCCGGAGCCGCTGATGCCGGTGGCCGCCGGCTTCTCCCGCGACCCCTTCGTCTGGCAGGACGACGAGGGCTGGCACCTGCTGCTCGGGGCCGCCGGGTCGGTGCAGCACGCCCGCTCTCCCGACGGGCTGACGTGGGAGCCGACCGGCGCCTTCTACGACGACCCCGCCGTCGGCGGGCGGCACTGGGAGTGCCCGCAGCTGCTGCGGCTGCCCGAGGGCGACGTGCTGCTGCTGTCCGTGCAGGACGGCACCCACGACGCGCCGGTGCTACGCGTGGTCGCGGTCGTCGGCCGGGCCCGCGGCGGACGCTTCACCGGCGGCGCCCCCGCCCCGCTCGAGGCCGGCGACTGCCTCTACGCCCCGGCCGTCTGCCAGGAGCCCAGCGGGCGGTGGCTGCTGTGGGCCTGGCTGCGCGAGACCTTGCCTGCCGAACGACGGGCCGACCTCGGCCGGGTGGGCGCGCTCTCGTTGCCGCTGGCCTGCTCACTCGCCTCCGGTCGGCTCGTGCTGCGGCTCGCGTCGGAGCTGTCCGCCCTGCGTGGCCCGCGCCGACCGCTGGGCCCGGTCGACGGCCCGGTCGAGGTCGCGGCCGTGCTCGACGAGGGCGGCGCGGTCGGCCTGCAGCTCGGCCCGGACGAGCAGGTGGTCCTACGACGGACCGGTCGGGAGCTGGTCGTGGACCGCAGCGCGGCCAGTCGGGCGGGCTGGGGCGACAGTCGACCGCTCGTCGTCCAGGTGGCCGACGGCCCGCGGACGGTCGGGCTGCTGCGCGACGGGTCAGTTCTCGTCGTGCTGGTCGACGGCCAGGTGTCCTGCGTGACCCGCGTCTACCCCCTCGGAGTCGCCGGCGGCGCGGTGCTGGTCGAGGGCGACGCCGTCGACGTGGCGGTCTGGGGCCTGGCCGCACGCTGAGCCTTGATGTGCCCGGCGTACCACCGGAACGACGCCTTGGGGATGCGGCGCAGCGTCCCAGGCTCGATCTCGACGATGCCGAATTTCTTGGAGTAGCCCAGCGCCCACTCGAAGTTGTCGAGCAGCGTCCAGGCGACGTACTCCAGGACCGGGGCACCCTGGCTACGGGCCTGCTCGACCGCGGCGAGGTGGGCGCGCAGGTAGCCGGCCCGGTCCTCGTCGACGATCGTCCCGTCGTCCCCGCGGACCTGGTCGTCGTACGCCGCGCCGTTCTCGGTCACCCGGAGCGGCAGGCCGGCCGCGCGGGTGGCGATCTCCAGCAGCAGGTCGGTCATGCCGGTCGCGTCCACCTCCCAGCCCATCGCGGTGACCGGACTGCGCGGGGCGAAGGAGAAGTCCGGCGCCCCGGGGAAGGCGTCGGTGTCCTGCCCGGCGCCGCCGGTGTCGCCGGTGTACGGGCCGACGCGCAGCGGGGTGTAGTAGTTGACGCCGAGCCAGGCGGCGCTGCCGCGGACCAGCGCGAGGTCGCCCTCCTGCACCAACGCCGGGTCGGCCAGCGCCGGCAGCACCTCGGGGTAGCGGCCGTCGACGAGCGCGTCCATCCACAAGCCGTTCTGCACGGCCTCGACGACCGCGACCGCCAGCGGGTCGGCGCCCGGTTCCGGGCGCACCGGCGCGAGGTTGAGCACGATGCCGACATCGGCCCCGGGTGCCGCGGCGCGCACGGCCTGCGCAGCGAGCGCGTGCCCCAGCAGCAGGTGGTGGGCCGCAGCGAAGGCAGCCGCCCCGTCGCGGACGCCGGGCGCGTGCACCCCGGCGGCGTGGCCGAGGAACGCCGAGCACCACGGCTCGTTGAGCGTCGCCCAGGTGGTGACCCGGTCGCCGAGCCGGGCCGCGACCGCCGCGGCGTAGTCGGCCAGCCGCAGTGCGGTGTCGCGGGCGGGCCAGCCGCCGGCGTCCTGCAGCGCCTGCGGCAGGTCCCAGTGGTAGAGCGTCGGCAGCGGCTGGACGCCGCGGGCCAGCAGCCCGTCGACCAGCCGGTCGTAGTAGGCGAGCCCGGCGGGGTTCGGCGCGCCGCGGCCGTCGGGCTGCACCCGGGGCCAGGCGATCGAGAAGCGGTAGGAGTCGACGCCGAGCTCCCCCACCAGGGCGAGGTCGTCGTCGAGCCGGTCGTAGGAGCCGCAGGCGACCGAGCCGTCCGAGCCGTCGGCGATCGTGCCGGGCTGGTCGCAGAAGACGTCCCAGATGGAGCGGCCGCGGCCGTCGGCGGTGGTGGCCCCCTCGACCTGGAAGGAGGCGGTGGCGATGCCGAAGCGGAGCGGCGCCGGGGCGGGGGCGGGGGCCGTCACTAGCGGGGCAGCTGCCCCGGGCCCTTCCAGGGGGTGGCGACGGTGTGGGTGTAGCAGCTTGGTCCGGCGTTGTAGGCCGACAGGCGACTCCCGCAGACGTCGCACGCGGCCGATCCGCTCGTGCGGGCCTTGGGGACGGGCTTCAGCGTCGTCCCGGTCAGTCGGCTGCCGGATGCCACGTGGTGCTCCTTGCCTCTGCCGGGGCCTGTGTGGCCGCGGTCACAGGGAGCAACTTAGGGAGCAGCGGCACCCGGGGTCAAGGGGTCGGCCGGGCAGAACCCGCAGGTCAGGATGGGTGGTGGCCTGGCTGGTGATCCGGGTGCTCGGCCGCCGGCCCCAGGGCGTCCCAGCCCGCGACGTCGCCACCGAGCCGCTGGGCGAGACCGGCCATCCGGGACCGCTCCTGGCTGGCCGACAGCGCGGTGAGCACCTGGGTGCGCACGGCGAGCACCGTCCCCGGCTCTCCCGGCAGCACCGCGTAGCCGTCCTGGCCGAGCAGGTCGGCCGCCGTCGCGACCGCGGCCTCGTCCGGCAGCCCGACCAGGTGGTGGCGCACCAGTAGCGGCCGGGTGAGGTCGAGACCGGCCCGCTCGGCGTCGGCGAGAACTGCGGAGTCGGCCCGGGCGGCGTCGGCCGCGCGGACAAGCAGCACGAGCGAGGGGTCGGCCGGGTCGAGCGCGACGACCCCGGGCGTGCGGCGGCGCAGCAGCCGGTCGAGCAGGCCCACGGTCAGACCGGCGCGGAGGCGTTCGTGGACGTCGGCTCGGCCGTGCCGGAGCGGTCCTCGGCGGCGTCGATCCGGTCCAGCCGGCGGTCCTCGCGCTGGGCCTCGCGCTCGCTGGCCCGCATCCACTGCGTCACGAGCACCGCGAGGAACAGCAGCCCGATGACGTCGCCGCTGGCCCAGAGCAGTCCGCCGCCGAGCTGCTGCTGGAAGACCGACTCGGCCAGGCCGTGCAGCGGGAGGTAGTGGTCCCCGGCCAGCAGACCCCGCCCGTCGGGCTCGACGCTCATGATCGACACGCCGAGGAAGGCGTGGAAGGGCAGCGTCGTCGCCACGAGCAGGATCCGGAACGGGTGGCTGCCGCGGCCCGGGACCGGGTCGATGCCCAGCAGCGGCCAGAAGAACAGCGCCCCGACCGCAAGGAAGTGCAGGTGCAGCAGCTCGTGCAGCACCGGATCGCCGAGCGTCGCTTCGTACCAGCCGGAGAAGTAGAGAGCGAACGGGCTTGCGACGAACAGCGCCCACGGGACGACCGGGAAGCTGACGACCCGGGCGAAGCGGGAGTGCAGCAGCGCCAACAGCGCCCGGCGGGGCCGGCGGGGCAGCAACCTCAGGGCCAGCGTGACCGGCGCTCCGAGCGCGAGGAAGACCGTCGCGACCATCGACAGCAGCATGTGCTGGACCATGTGGGCCGCGAACAGGCTG
>JBBSLB010000037.1:0-15427 GCA_038255675.1 Mycobacteriales bacterium | reverse complement strand
GTAGAGCGCCTGCCCGGCGACGCCGCGCGCCGGCCCGAGAGCCGCGGCGGTGACGACGACGGCCAGCGTCTGACCCGTGATCGGCACCGGCGAGCCGGCGACCGGGATCGCCACCTGCGCAAGCAGCGCCGTGAGCAGGGCTGCCCCGCCGACCAGGGCGACGTCGCGGCTGCGCGCCCCAGGCAGGACGTCGGCGAGGACCGGACGGCGTCCGGACAGGGTCAGGGCAGCAGTGGTCACCGGCCCGACCCTACGACCTGGCCCGCGATGCCCCTCAAGCAGGTGCGGCCGGGGAGGCGTTCCCACGCGGGCCACTGCGCCCTGCGTGACGGCTTGCGGGCGGGCCGGGCGGGAGCTCCGCCTACGCACGCCGGGCGCGAGCCCGCTCGTACTGATCCTCGTGTCGATTCCGGGCCCGGAATCGGGCTTTTTGCGACACGACGATCAGTACGATCCGTGGGCAGTACTACCCGTGGGCCGTTCAGCCCTGCCGAGCCACCCAGTCCGTGCGCCGCAGCTCGTACTCGACGTCACCCTGCTCATCGCCGTCGATCGGATACGGCCACGGCTGCCAGAAGGTCCTCGCCAGCACCAGGCCGGTCCGTTCCATGACCCGGCGGGAGGCGGTGTGGACCGCCATCGTCTCGGCGTAGACGCGGCGGGCATCGTGCTCCGTGAAGGCCGCGTCGACGAGCGCGCGCGAGCCCTCGGTTGCGAGCCCCCGGCCCCAGGCCGCCCGGCGCAGCCGGTAGCCCAGCTCCGGCTCGTCGGGGCCGGCCCCCTCACCCGGCCGCAGGTGGAACCAGCCGAGGAACTCACCGCTCGTCCGGTCCTGCGCCGCGAAGAAGCCGTAGCCGGAGTAGGTCTCGTAGTGGCCGAGCCAGCACGGGAGGACCTCGTCGACGATCTCGCTGCGCGGCGTCGCGAGGCCACCGGTGATGAAGTGCATGACCGCCGGGTCGCTGTCGAGCTCCACGAGCGGGTCGGCGTCGGCCACGGTGAAGCGCCGGAACACCATGCGCTCCGTGGTCCGCACCACCTCGCCGGTCAGGACCGGCCCCGGGCTCACGCGCGCAGCGTACGACCGAGCTCAGCCGGGCGGATGCTGCGTGGCGCCCCTGGCGGCAACGTCGACGGCGGGGACGAGCGGCACGGTCTGGCCGGTCTCGGCCGAGCGGCGCGCGGCCTCGAGCACGCGCAGGACGCCCACCGCGTCGTCCGGCTCGACCGGGACCGGGCCCTTGCCGCGAACCGCCCGGGCGAAGCCCCGGTAGAACGCTGCCCAGTCGCCAGGCAGGCTGGGCTCGGGGTGCGGGCCGGCCTCGTCCCAGACGGTGCCGTCCGGCTCGGGTGCAGCGCGCACGCCCCGTCGGGCGGCGTCCTCCTGGCCGTCGAGGTCGGCCTTGCTCCAGCCGGCCCTGCTGCCCTGCAGGACGATCCGCGGTCCCGGCCATGGCGCGGCGGCCGAGCACCACAGCAGCGACGAGGCGCCGGAAGCGTGGCGCAGCACCAGCAGGACGTCGTCGTCCACGCTTGCGCCCTCGCGCCGCGCGGCCACGTCGGCGGACACCGACACGACCGGGCCGAGGAGCTGCAGTGCCTGGTCGACGAGGTGCGTGCCCAGGTCGAGCAGCACTCCGCCGCTGCCGGCCTGCTCGCGCCAGCGCTGCTGGACCTGCGGCCGGAAGCGGGTGAAGCGTGACTCCAGCCGGTGCACCGCCCCCAAGCGGCCGCTCGCGAGAAGCGCCTGCGCGGTGAGGGTGTCGCTGTCCCACCGCCGGTTGTGGAAGACGCTGAGCGGCACCCCGACCCGGCGGGCGTGCGCGGCGAGGGCGGCCGCGTCGTGCGCCGTGAGCGCTACCGGCTTGTCCACGACGACGGCCTTGCCCAGATCGAGTGCGGCAGTGGCCTGCTCGACGTGGACGGCGTTGCCCGTCGCGACGACCACGGCGTCGAGCTCGTCGGCGCGCTGCCACAGCTCGTCGGCGGTGGCGACCAGCGCCGCTCCCGGCAGGTCCTGCGCCGCCTGCCGGCGTCGGCCCGGGTCGGCGGTGACGACGTGGCTGATGACCAGGTCCTGCACGGCCAGCAGGGGCGGGCGGTGGATGACGCGACCGGCCAGGCCGTAGCCGAGCAGCGCGACGCGCAGCGGCTCAGCCATCGAGCTGCCGGCGCGCCTCGGCCAGGACGGCTGCCGTGCCGGTGCTCGCCGACAGCGGCATGACGTCGCTCTCCGGGCGTCCTTCGGCGAGGCAGCGCTCGACCTCCTCGAGCTCGCCGACGAAACCTGCCTCTCGATCACGGATCTCGTGCACCTCTGGTTCTGCGCCGCTGCGCTGCACCACCAGCCGGGTTGGCGCATGGAAGGACGGCGCCAGCTCCGCCCAGCCACTGCTGCCCACCACGAGCGCCGTACCAGGCAGCCCGGTCAGCAACGACTGCGACAACACGGCCTGCGCGCCGCCGGCCCCGGTGATCAGCAGCGTGCTCTCGGCGTCCACGCCCGTGGCGGCCAGCGAACCGCGGGCGGTCACCTGCACCGGGTCGCCCAGCAGGAGCCGCGCGAGGTCGACGGTGTAGACGCCGAGGTCGAGCAGGGCCCCGCCGCCCAGCGCCGGGTCCCACAGCCGCCCGGTCGGGTCCTGCTCGGCCGCGAAGCCGAAGGAAGCGTGCAGGGCGCGCGGCACCCCGAGACCGCCGTCCCGCACGAGGTCGTGCAATCGGCGCACCAGCGGGTTGAAGCGCATCCACATGCCCTCCATGAGGAAGACCCCGCTCGTGCGCGCCAGAGCGGCCAGCCGCTCGGTCTCCTCCAGCGCGGCAGTCATGGGCTTCTCGCACAGCACCGCCTTGCCCGCGGACAGGGCGAGCTCGACGACCGCGGCGTGCTGGGCGTGCGGCGTGGCGACGTAGACCGCCTGCACCGCCGGGTCGACCACCAGCTCCTCGTACGAGCCGTAAGACGCGGGCGCATCGAGATCGGCGGCGAGCACCGCCGCGCGGTCGGCGTCGCGCGATCCGACGGCGGCGACCTGCATCCGGGGGTGAGCGGCGATGACCAGGCCGACGGTCCGGGCGATCCGCCCGGTGGCCGCGATCCCCCAGCTCAGCGTCACGAGGCTGCCGTCTCGCGGTCGCGCGACGCCGCGTAGGCGGAGCGCACCCGCTCGCCGTCGCGCTCGTCGTCTGCGGCGACGACCTCGCCGGGCAGCTCCCACACCGGTAGCCGTCCGGTCAGGCACCATGCCGCCTGGCGGGCCGCCCCGCGGGCGACGTACTCGCCGGGCTCGGGCACGACGACGGGGATGCCGACCAGCGACGGCAGGACGGCCCGCACCGCGGCCGAGCGCGCGGCGCCGCCGATGAGGAGCACGCGGCGCGGGACGACGCCGACGGCGACCAGCGCGTCGACGGCGTCGGCCAGGCCGCAGAGCATCCCCTCGACCGCGGCCCGGGCCAGGTTGCCGGGGGTGGCGTTGACACGGGTCATCCCGTGCAGGCTGCCGCGGGCGTCGGGCAGGTCGGGGGTGCGCTCGCCGTCGAGGTAGGGCAGCAGCACCAGTCCCCCCGCGCCGGGCTGCGCCGAGAGGGCGAGGCCGTCGAGGCCGGCCAGGTCGGTGCCGAGCAGCTGCGCCGCGGTAGTGAGCACCCGCGCGGCGTTCAGCGTGGCGACCAGCGGCAGGAAGTGACCTGTGGCGTCGGCGAAACCGGCGACGGCGCCGGTGGGGTCGCCGACGGGGGCGTCGTGCACGGCGAACGCGGTGCCGCTGGTGCCGAGGGAGACGACGACGTCCCCCGCCTGCGCGCCGAGGCCGAGCGCCGCCCCCATGTTGTCCCCGGTCCCGGGGGCGACGAGCACACCGTCGGAGGTCACACCGGCGGGCTCGTCAGGCGCCAGCACGCGTGGCACCTCGACCCGGCGGCCGAGCGCGCGCTCGAGCAGGTCGAGGCGGTAGTCGCCGGTGGCCGGTGACCAGTAGCCGGTGCCCGAGGCGTCGCCGCGGTCGGTGACGAGCGCGGCCCCGGCGGTAAGCAGCCGGCTGGTCACCCAGTCGTGCGGGAGCAGGACCGCGGCGGCCGCCGCCGCGGCCGCCGGCTCGTGCTCGGCCAGCCAGCGCAGCTTGGTGACCGTGAAGCTGGCGACCGGCACGAGGCCGACCGCCGCAGCCCAGGCGGCGGGACCGCCGAGCTCGGCCGTGAGCTCGCGCGCGGCCGCGGCGGAGCGCAGGTCGTTCCAGAGCAGGGCCGGCCGCACCACACGGCGCTGGTCGTCGAGCACCACCATGCCGTGCTGCTGCCCCGCGACAGCGATCGCCTCGACACCGTCGAGAAGACCTCCTGAACAGGCGGTCTCGAGAGCAGCCGCCCAGGCGGCGGGATCGACCTCGGTGCCGTCCGGGTGCGGGGCGGCTGCGGCTCGCACCACGGTCCCGGTCGCCGCCTCGACCACCACGACCTTCGTGGACTGCGTCGAGCTGTCGACGCCCGCGACCAGCGTCATGCGTACGCCCGTACGACCGGCGGCAGCGCGGCCAGGGTCGCCAGCGGGTCCTCCAGCACGGCGGCGAAGGCGAGCTCGGCCGCGCCGACCGCCACCGAGTCGTCACCCAGGCCGGCGATCTCCAGCCGCACCTGCTCGGCCGGGGCCGCGAGCACGCCCGTCAGCGACGCGCGCACCAGCGGCTCCACCGCGGAGAAGACGTGCCGGATCGCGCCGCCGTAGACGATGAGCTGCGGGTTGAAGATGTTCACGAGGTTGGCCGTGCCCGTGGCCATGGCCCGGGCGACGCGGCGCAGGCCGGCGCGTGGCCAGGCCTCGCCGGCCTCGTACGCAGCAACGACGTCTTGCAGCGTGGCCCCGGCCGGGGCGCCAGTCGCGGCCAGCACCGCGTTGTCGCTGACCAGGGTCTCCCAGCAGCCGCGCCGGCCGCACCGGCACACCGGGCCGCGCAGGTCGACGACCATGTGGCCGATCTCTCCGCCGTAGCCACCGGTCCCGCGGAGCGGAAGACCGCCGGCGATGATCCCTCCGCCGATACCCACCTCACCCGCGATGTAGACGACGTCGGTCAGGCCGCGGGCAGCTCCCCGCAGGTGCTCGGCCAGCGCCCCCAGGTCCCCGTCGTTGCCCATCCGGATCGGCATCGACGTGCCCAGCCGCTCGGCCAGCATCGCGCCGAGCGGTACGTCCACCCAGCCCAGGTTGGGTGCGAAGCGCACGACGCCGTCCGCGCCGCTCACGACTCCGCAGACACCCACTCCGAGGCCCACGCACCGCGCCCCGGGTGGAGCGCCGTCGAGCAAGGCGCGCAGCAGCCGGACAGCCCGGGTGAGCGTGCGACGCACGGCGTAGTCCGGGGGCGTCTGCTGCAGCGAGCGCCGGTCGAGCACGACGCCGCCGAGGCCGATGCGCATGGCGGTGAGGTGCTCCACCCCGATGTCCAGGGCCAGCACGTACACCTGGGTCGACGCGGGTTCGACCTGGATGGAGGGCCGCCCCGCCGCCCCGCGGCCGACCGGCACGGACTCGCGAACCAACCGGGCCAGCGCCAGCTCCTCGGTCAGCGTCTTGACCGTGCTGCGGTTCAGGCCGGTCAGGGTGGTGAGGTCGGCCCGGGACGTCGCGCCCCGCACGTGCAGGAGCTGCAGCAACGCTGAGAGGTTGCGGCGCCGCACGTCGTCGAGGGAGGCCGGCGCCGGGCCGGTCTGGACCAGCGGCACGGCTCAGGCGCGTCCGCTGGCCGTGGCGCGCTTGCGGGAGAGCGCGTCCACGCTGGCGGCGATGAGCAGCACGCCCCCGGTGACCATGAAGACCACGGCGGCCGGCTGGTTGAGCAGTCCCATCCCGTTGATGATCACGGCGATGACGAGTCCGCCCAGCACGGCGTCGCTCACCTTGCCCTTGCCACCGAACAGGCTGGTCCCTCCGATGACCGCGGCCCCCACGGCGTACAGCAGCGTCTCCGCGCCTCCTGTCGAGGGCGTGATGCCGTTGCTGCGGCTGGCCAGGAGCAGGCCCGCGACGGTGGCCAGGCTGGAGCAGATCACGAAGCAGATGAGCCTGACCCGCTTCACGTCGATGCCGGAGCGGCGCGCAGCCTCGGCGTTGCCGCCGACGGCATAGACGTGCCGGCCAAAGGCGGTGCGCTGCAGCACGAAGGTCAGCACGACCAGCAGGGCCACCAGCAGCACCACGACGACGGGGACGCCCTTGATCGACGTCAGTGCCGGGTTGAGGCTGCGCTCCTGCGACAGGTAGGCCGTCGCGGCCACGAGCAGGACCCCGAGCACCAGGGCCTTGGCGAGGACCACCTGCATGCCGGCCGTGACGAGACCGCTGGCCCGGCGCTTCTGCTCGTGCCGCACGGCCGCCAGGGCGTAGCCGCCGACGACCGAGGCGACGAGCAGCCACCCCAGCCAGACCGGCAGCGTGCTGTTGTTGAGGGCGATCAGCGTGGAGTCGCGCACGGGGATGCTGCCGCCCTCGCCGATGAGCTGGAGCAGCACCCCCTGCAGCCCGAGGAAGGCGGCGAGGGTCACGACGAACGACGGGATGCCGAGCCGGGCCACGAGCAGTCCGATGCAGGCGCCGATCACGGCGCCGGTGGCGAGCCCGGCGGCGACGGCGAGCGGCCACGGCTGGTCCTGGCGGGTCACGACGATACCCATGACGGCGCCGCCGGTGCCTGCGGTGAAGCCGGCGGACAGGTCGATCTCGCCCAGCAGAAGGACGAAGACCAGGCCCATCGCGATGACGATGACCGCGGCGCTCTGGTTGATGAGGTTGGCGAAGTTGAAGGCGTTGGTGAACGAGGTGGGCCGCAGCGCGGAGAACACGCCCACCAGCACGACCAGACCGAGCAGCGCCGGCAGCGACCCGACGTCCCCACCGCGCAGCTTGTCGAGGTAGGAGCCGATCGTGCCGGACAGCCCCTTCTGCCGGCCCGTCACCGCAGCCTCGTCGTCCGGGGCCGCCGGCCCGTCGTCCCGCGTCGTCGTCGTGGTGTCGGTCATCGGGACTCCTCTTTGCCACCCGTTGCGGCGAGCTTCTGGGCGGCGCTCAGCCCGGCGCTGCCCGACCGACCCGACGTGATGAGCTGGACGACCTCGTTGCGGTCGACGTCGGCGAGCCGGACCTGGGCCGCCATCTGCCCCATGTACAGCACGGCCACGCGGTCGGCCACCTCGAAGACGTCGTTCAGGTTGTGGCTGATGAGCACGACCGCCAGGCCCTTGTCCGCGAGCCGGCGCACGAGCTTGAGCACCTGCTCGGTCTGCGCGACGCCGAGCGCCGCGGTCGGCTCGTCGAGGATCACCAGCCGAGAGTTCCAGAGCACCGACCGCGCGATGGCGACGGTCTGCCGCTGGCCACCGGACAGGCTGGCGACGGTCTGACGAATCGACTTCACGGTGCGCACCGACAAGCCGTCCAGCGTGTCCTTGGCCCGCTTCTCCATCTCCGCCTCGTCGAGCCGGCCGCCCTTGGTGAGCTCCCGGCCGAGGAACAGGTTGTGGACGATGTCGAGGTTGTCGCACAGCGCGAGGTCCTGGTAGACGACCTCGATGCCCAGAGCGTTGGCCTGCTTGGGCCCGGTGACGTGCACCGGCTTGCCGTCGAAGGTGTAGGTGCCGCTGTCGAAGACGTGGATGCCGGCCAGGCCCTTGATCAGGGTGCTCTTGCCGGCCCCGTTGTCGCCGACGAGGGCAGTCACCTCCCCCGGGTAGACGTCGAGGTCGACGCCGTGCAGCACCTGCACAGCACCGAAGTGCTTGTCCACCCCTCGAAGCTGCAGCAGCGGCTCCTCGGAGGTGCGTGCGCGGTCTGTCGGGCCGGTCGGGACGGGCTGCGGCGCGGTCATGGTGCCTTCCGAGAAGAGGGGGACGGGACGGGCACCGGCGGCCCGGTGCGCTGCGCACCGGGCCGCCGGGGGTCCGTTAGGAGATTCCGAGCTCCTCGCACGCGGCCTGGAACTCCCCGGTGCACACGTCCGCGGCCGACTGGAAGCCGTCGTCGATGACGTCCTTGACGTTGTCGCGGAAGATGGCCTGCGGCGTCTCGAGCACCGACGGCACCTCAACCTTGAGCACGGTGTCGGTGACCGATCCGGTGGCCAGGCCACCGGCGTCCTCGCCGTTGATGAGCGTGATGGCGAGCTCGGCCGCGGCGTTGGCCTCCTTCTCGATGGCCTTGTAGACGGTCATGCACTGGTCGCCCGCGAGGATGGCCTGCAGGCCCTCGACGCTGGCGTCCTGTCCCGTGACGGGGACCTGACCGTTGAGGCCGTTCGCACTCAGCCGGGCGATGATGCCCTGCGCCATGGTGTCGTTGGCGGACACGACCCCGTCGATGTCACCGCCGTTCTGCGTGAACAACTGCTCGAAGGCGGTGCCGGCGACGTTGGCGTCCCACTCCCCGGTCTGGTCACCGACGATGGTGTAGTCGCCGCTGTCGACCTTGGGCTGCAGCGCCTCCACGTAGCCCTGCTTGAACAGCGCGGCGTTGTTGTCGGTGGGGTCGCCGTTGATGAGCACGAGGTTGGCGGGGGTCGTGCCCGCGTCGTCCAGGCACTTGATCAGGCCGTCGCCCATGGTGCGGCCGACCTCCACGTTGTCGAAGGACACGTAGAAGGCCGCGCCGCCGCCGAGGGTGAGGCGGTCGTAGTCGATGGTCTGGATGCCGGCGTCCTGCGCCTTGCCCAGGCACGCGGACCCGGAGTCGGAGTCCAGGTTGACGATCATCAGCACGGCGACACCCTTGTTGATCATGCCGTCGCAGAGCGTGCCGAAGGTCGAGACGTTGCCGCCGGCGTTCTGGATGTCGGCCTCGATGCCCGCCTCCTCGAAGGCCGCCTCGAGGAAGGGCCGGTCAGCTGACTCCCAGCGCGGCGACGTCGTGGCGTCCGGGAGGATGACGCCGACAGTGCCGTCACCGCCCGCGCTGTCGCCGCCCGCCGAGGGGCTCTGTCCAGGTGAGGAGGTCTCGGTCGAGTCGTCGCCGCAGGCGGCGAGGGTGAGGCAGATGCTCGCTGCGACAGCGACGCGGGCCAGGGACTTCCTGCGCATGACAAGTCTCCTTCTCGGGGGGTCGGCCGGGGGCAGTCACACACGGGCGTGCATGTGACGTGCACCACAGCCTTTGTTGTGCTGCGCAACATAAACGGCATTCGCCTCGCGTGCAAGTCCCCTGCGCACTCCTAGGCGCCCAAACTAGGCAAAGAACCCACTGATCCCTCCGCCATTGACCATGACCCACGTCACTACGTATGTTGCGAACCCCAACAAAGTTGCCCAAGGAGCAGACCATGCCCGTTGCGGAGGATCGTCGCCCCCAACCGGAAGACCGCTTCACCTTTGGCCTGTGGACGGTCGGCTGGCAGGCCCGCGACCCGTTCGGCGACGCCACCCGGCCGCCGGTCGACCCGGTCGAGACCGTGCACCGACTGGCCGAGCTTGGTGCCTACGGCGTCACCTTCCACGACGACGACCTGCTCGCCGTCGGCTCCGACCGTGACGAGCAGGTCCGGCGCTTTCGCAAGGCGCTGGACGAGACCGGGCTCGCGGTCCCGATGGTGACCACCAACCTTTTCACGCACCCGGTCTTCAAGGACGGCGGGTTCACGAGCAACGACCGCAGCGTCCGGCGCTACGCGCTGCGCAAGGTGATGCGCAACATCGACCTCGCCGCCGAGCTCGGCGCGTCGACCTACGTCTTCTGGGGCGGCCGGGAGGGGTCGGAGACCGACGCAGCCAAGGATGTGCGCAGCGCGCTGGACCGCTATCGCGAGGGCCTCGACACCCTCGCCGACTACGTCCTCGACCGCGGCTACGGACTGCGTTTCGCGCTGGAGCCCAAGCCCAACGAGCCGCGCGGCGACATACTGCTCCCGACCATCGGGCACGCCCTCGCCTTCATCTCCACGCTGGAGCACGCGGACATGGTCGGGGTGAACCCGGAGGTGGGCCACGAGCAGATGGCCGGGCTGAACTTCGTGCACGGGATCAGCCAGGCGCTCTGGCAGGGCAAGCTCTTCCACATCGACCTCAACGGCCAGCACGGCCCGAAGTACGACCAGGACCTGGTCTTCGGCCACGGGGACCTGCTCAGTGCCTTCTTCCTCGTCGACCTGCTCGAGAACGGCGGCCCAGGAGGCGGTCCCGCCTACGACGGACCACGGCACTTCGACTACAAGCCGCTGCGCACCGAGGACATGACCGGGGTCTGGTCCTCCGCCGCCGACAACATGCGCACCTACCTGCTGCTCAAGCAGCGGGCGCGCGCGTTCCGCGCCGACCCCGAGGTGCAGCAGGCGCTGGTCGAGAGCAGGGTCGGCGAGCTGGCCACCCCGACGCTCGGCGACGGAGAGACCTTCGCGGACCTGCTCGCCGATCCCAGCGCCTTCGAGGACTTCGACGCCGACGCAGTCGGTGCGCGCGGTCTGGGCTTCGGTCGGCTGGACCAGCTGGCCGTCGAGCACGCCCTGGGCGCCCGCTGAGCCCGGAACAGGTCCAGCTCGCCGCCGGGGGCGCCCGCCTCGCGGTCCACCCGGCCGACGGCGGCCGGTGGACCTCGCTGGCGGTGGACGGCCTCGAGCTGCTGACCGGCGTCGCGCTGCCAGGCGGCCACCCGCCCACGCTGCACGGCTGCTTCGCCATGGCCCCCTTCGCCGGGCGGCTGCACCAGGCGCGGCTGGAGTGGGACGGTCAGGTCCACCCGCTGCCGGCGCACGCCGCGCCGCACGCCATCCACGGCACCGCGGTGGACGCTGCCTGGTCGGTCCGGGAGAGCACCCCCACCACCGCCGTGATCGAGCACGAGCTGGCTGCGCCGTGGCCGTTCCGCGGGCGGGTGCGCCAGGAGCTGTCACTGTTCGACGACCGCCTCGAGACCGCGCTCGTCGTCGAGGCCGAGGAGCAGATGCCGGTCGTCGTGGGCTGGCACCCGTGGTTCCTGCGCCGACTCGACCGCGGAGGTGCGGTCGAGCTCCACCTCGCACCACAGCAGATGTACGAGCTCGGCGCCGACAGCCTGCCCACCGGCCGGCTCGTCCCGCCGCCGGCCGGGCCGTACGACGACTGCTTCCTCGGGCTGGCCGGGCTGCCGAAGCTGACCTGGCCGGGCGCGCTGGAGCTGGTGCTGGACAGCCGCACCGACCACTGGGTGGTGTTCACCGAGCGGCCGGAGGCCATCTGCGTCGAGCCGCAGACCGGGCCGCCCGACGCCGTCCGGCTGGGTCGCGCGACGGTCGTGCCGGCCGGCGGATCGCACGAGCTCCGGCTGGTCCTGCGCTGGCGGCGCCTGCCGGACGACCGGCCATAGGGTCGCGGCCATGGACACGCGTGTGCTGGGACGAACCGGGCGACCGGTGTCGGTGGTGGGGCTGGGCTGCTGGCAGCTCGGGGCCGACTGGGGCGAGGTCAGCGAGGACGACGCGATGGCGGTGCTGCACGCCGCGGTCGACGCGGGGGTGACGCTGCTCGACACCGCCGACGTCTACGGCGACGGGAGGAGCGAGAAGCTGGTGGGGCGGCTGCTGGCCGACCGACCCGACGAGGGCCTGCTCGTCGCGAGCAAGGCCGGGCGGCGCGCCGACCCGCACGTGCCCGAGGCGTTCACCCTGGCGTCGTTGCGCGACTGGGTCGACCGCAGCCGGAGCAACCTCGGCCAGGACCGACTCGACCTGCTGCAGCTGCACTGCCCGCCGACCCCGGTCTACGACGACGACCGGGTCTTCGACGCGCTCGAGCAGCTCGTCGAGGAGCAGCGCATCGCGGCGTACGGCGTCTCGGTCGAGACGGTCGCCGAGGCGCTGCGCGCGCTCGCGCGGCCTGGCGTGGCGACGCTGCAGGTCATCGTCAACGTCTTCCGGCGCAAGCCGCTCGAGCAGGTCCTGCCCGCCGCGGCGGCCGCAGGCGTCGGGGTCCTGGCGCGGGTGCCGCTCGCGAGCGGGCTGCTGTCCGGGAAGTACGACGAGAGCACGCAGTTCGCCGCCGACGACCACCGCAGCTACAACCGCTCCGGCGAGGCTTTTGACGTCGGCGAGACCTTCAGCGGTGTGCCGTACGACGTCGGGGTGCGGGCCGCGCGGGAGGTCGCCGCGCTGACGCCGGTGGGCATGACGACCGCCCAGCTGGCGCTGCGCTGGCTCCTCGACCAGCCCGGCGTCACCAGCGTCATCCCCGGCGCCCGCACCCCCACGCAGGCGCGGGGCAACGCGGCCGCTGCGGACCTGCCCCCGCTCTCTCCGACGCTGCTCGACGCGCTTCGCGACGTCTACGACCGGCAGGTACGGGAGCACGTCCACGCGCGCTGGTGACCTGACCCGACGGCCCGCCTGGTCGGCGGGCGGCGCGCGCCCGTACGCTGAGCCCAACGTGCCCGACGTGGGCACGCGATCCCTCGCACAGGTCCGCGGTCGAGAGCCGTCGGGCGTGGACGAGCCGAGGAGCCCGCCGCCGACCGGCGTGGCCGACGGCCGAGCACTCCGCCGCCGGTCCGGCGATCGCCCCTTGCGGCGGCTGCGCGGTTCTGCGGCCCTCGGGTCGGGACGGCACGGGAGAGGACGGGGCAGGTGGCCACACGAGACCGGCGCACGCCCGGCGCGCGCGCGGCGGGCGGCCGCGCGCCGCGGGCCCGGGACGAGGGCGTGCTCCCCGTGCTCGCCAAGGCCGTGCGCGAGGTCGAGCTCGCCGTGCAGCGGGGCAAGGTCCGCCCCTCGACGCGCAGCACCTTCCAGGCGGTCGCGCTGCTGGTCCGCGAGGAGCGGAGCCGGATCCAGGCCGACAACCTCAGTGAGGCCCGCCGCAACGAGCAGCTCAAGCGCATCGACGGCGTCGCGACCATCCTGGCGCGCACCGCGGCCCGCGACGGATCGCTGCTTGCCCTGCTCACCGAGGACGCCGAGCTGCCCTACGAGACGCGCTCCCTCCTGCGCGAGATGCGGCAGGCCGCCGGAGTCGAGGAAGCGCCGGAGCCGGCCGCCCCGCAGCGCGCGACACCCGCCGCCGCCTCCCCGCGCGCCGAGCGGCAGGTCGTCCCCCAGTCGGTCATCTCGCGCCAGCTGGCGAACCCCTTCCTCGAGCCGGACTTCTCGGCGCCCCGGCCGCCCGCCCGCCCCCGGCTGCTCGCCAGCTGGGAGCTCCTCGGCCCGCTGCTGAGGGCCTTCGAGAACGCCTCCGGCGGCGCCTCCTCCTGCATGGAGCTGCCGCCGCCCACCTCGCTGCGGGCAGCCGGTGGCCGCGAGCTGATGCCGCACCAGGCGGAGGTCGTCGCTGCCGCGGCCGAGGGCCACCGCACCTTCCTGCTCGCCGACGAGCCGGGGCTGGGCAAGACCGCCCAGGCGCTGCTCGCTGCTGAGGCGGCGAACGCCTACCCGTTGCTGGTGGTCGTGCCCAACGTCGTCAAGACCAACTGGGCGCGCGAGGCCGGCATCTGGACGCCGCACCGGCCGGCCACCGTCGTGCACGGCGACGGGGACACCGTCGACGCGTTCTCCGACGTCGTGGTCGTCAACTACGAGGTGCTCGACCGCCACGTCGGCTGGCTCGGCTCGCTCGGGTTCCGCGGGATGGTGGTCGACGAGGCGCACTTCATCAAGAACAAGGCCTCGCAGCGCTCGCGCCACGTGCTCGAGCTGTCCGAGCGGATCCGGTCGCGCACCGTGCGCCCGCTGCTCATGGCCCTCACCGGGACGCCGCTCATCAACGACATCGAGGACTTCCTGGCGATCTGGGAGTTCCTCGGCTGGATCGAGGACGGCGAACCCGGCGGCGAGCTCATGGCCGGGCTGGAGGACAACGGCCGCACCCCCGCCGACGCCGACTTCTACCCCGCCGCCCGCGCCGCCGTCATCGACATGGGCATCGTCCGGCGGCGCAAGGTCGACGTGGCCGCCGACATCCCCGCCCGGCGCATCGCCGACCTGCCTGTCGAGCTCGACGGGGCGCTCGGGCGCTCCATCCGCGACGCCGAACGCGTCCTGGCCCGCCGCCTGGTCAAGCGCTACGAGAGCGCGCTTGCGGCGCGCGCGTCGGGGGTCGAGGTCGTCGGCATCGACCACGAGCTCGTGCGCAAGGTGGCTGCCTGGGAGCGGCAGGACTCCGACGAGAAGGACAGCGAGCAGAACGTCTTCACCATGATGCGGCGCATCGGCCAGGCGAAGGCGGGACTGGCCGCCGACTACGCCGCGCAGCTGGTCCGCAACGTCGGCAAGGTCGTCTTCTTCGCCAAGCACATCGACGTGATGGACACCGCGGAGGACACCTTCGCCCAGCGCGGTATCGGCTACTGCTCCATCCGCGGCGACCAGACGCCCCGGGTGCGGCAGCGCAACATCGACTCCTTCGTCAACGACCCCGACGTGCACGTCGCCGTCTGCTCACTCACCGCAGCCGGCGTCGGGCTCAACCTGCAGGTCGCCTCGAACGTCGTGCTGGCTGAGCTGTCGTGGACCGATGCCGAGCAGACGCAGGCGATCGACCGGGTGCACCGCATCGGTCAGGACCAGCCGGTGACGGCCTGGCGGATCATTGCGGCACAGACGATCGACGCACGGATCGCCGAGCTCATCGACGACAAGGCCGGACTCGCGGCGCGCGCGCTGGACGGCTCCGACGAAGCCCTGTCGTCGTCGGTCGACGTGCAGCTCGAGGCGCTGGTGACGCTGTTGACCCAGGCGCTCACCGAGGCCGAGCAGGCCTTCTAGCCCCCAAGCACGTGGCGGTCCAGGAAGTCGTTCCGGAAGGTGCCCGCCGGGTCGAGCCGCGCCGCGAGCGCGCAGAAGTCGTCCCTTCGCGGGTAGACGCCGGCCAGGCTCCGGTCGGCGTCGACGAAGAGCTTGGCCCAGTGCGGGCGGGCGGAGTACGAGGCCAGCGCGCCCTCGACGGCGGGCAGCAGCGCCTCAACCTCCGCCTGGAGCGGCTTCCAGGTGAAGTGCAGGCCGACGCTGTCGCGGCCCTGCGCCGTGGACAGCCAGAGCTCGTCAGCGGCGACGCTGCGCACCTCACTGACCAGCAGCACGGGCGCCAGCCGCTCCCCGAGCCGCCGGACGGCCTGGATCGCGGCTGCGGCATCCCGCCGGTCGACGAAGTACTCGCTCTGCAGCTCCGCGCCAGCGCTCGGCACGACGTCCATCCGGAAGTGCGGCAGGCGCTCGTGCCAGGGACCGGGGACGCCGAGCTGCGCCGTGGTGCTCGCGGCGTCGCCGTCCGCCAGCGGGTGCAGGTCGGTCCCGGCGGCGACGGCACCGTGCGCGGCGAGGGGGGTCATCTCGAAAAAGCCTGCAGATAGCGGCATCCGGCTCTTCTGCCACACCTGCGCCACCGAATCCCCGCGCCAGTCGGTGAAGAGGCTGACGCTGTCCGCGCTGCCGAGCACGGCATCGACGTCGTCGAGCACCGCCCGCCACGGCAGGCCGGTGTGCACCTCCTG
>JBBSLB010000036.1:0-15479 GCA_038255675.1 Mycobacteriales bacterium | reverse complement strand
AGGCGTTCCTGCTGCAGGCCGGGCGGGACGTGATGGTCTACAACTTCCGCGGCATCCCCGGGCCGCTGGACGAGAGCGGCAACCCGGCCCGGCCGGCCGACCCGACCGGAATCCCCACTGGCATGGCGGAGCCGCCGCCCGCATGACCTGATCCTCGTGAATGAGCCCCTGCCGCTGGTCGGCTGCAGAGGCACCCGTGGCCGAGTGCTGGAGGCCCACCCAGCCGTCGGCTGTGGACAACAGGCCCGACCCCGCCAGCGAGAACGGCGAGAACACGCAGGCAGAGGCCGCCTTGTCCCGCCGCGAGTAGAGACCGCGATCGACTCCTAGCCAGGGATGGCAGCTCAAGATCTTCGGAAGGTCCCCAGGAGCCCGCTACTGGGGATCTTCCGATGATCGGGCAGGAGTACCTCCGCGCAGCCGCGCCTCCCGTATCGTCCGCTGTGCCGGACGACGCCAGCGCGCAGCAGAGCAGACGCTACGGGGGCGGGATCGATCAGCGAGGCTCGTACCGGCTAGCGACCTCACCAGCCAAGGATTGCCGCTGGCCATCATGCTTTCGGGAGGAAGCGAAAGGGCTGGTCAGTGCGCGTCAGGTTCGGTAGCAAGACCCACCGCCGGAAGGCCGAGGCGCGCAAAGCTCAGGCAAACGCCAGCGAGAACGCCTTGACCGCTGCGAACGTCACGACGCCGAAGCCCGCCAGGAGGACGGCCGCGCTCGCGACCCGCGCAAGGGCGCGCCGACGGCCGCGCAGAGACGTCAGCCCCTCGACGAAAGCGAGCGCCTGCCCCTCACCTGTCGCCATGCTGGGTCGTTGATCACCTGTCATCGCGAACGCAGGTCCACCCGAACCTGCTCCGGTGTGGCTCGCGCTCACGGGGTGTGCTCATGTCGCTCACGCGCGGGCTCCTTCTGCTCAGGCCCCGAGTGTGGCTCACCTTCAGCGACCGTGCGTGCCCGGCTGTCGGCGGCAATGCCTGACACGACCCTTACAGCGTCGAGCTCGTCGCGGGGGCCGGCCACCGAGCGCGCCAACATGCGGGTATCGCGCGGTCGCTAGCCGGTACGAGCCGGTACGAGCCGTCGCTAGCCGGTACGAACGACGCTGATCGATGCCCGCCCCCGTAGCGTCCGCTCTGCTGCGCGAAGGCGTCGTCCGGCACAGCGGACGATACGGGAGGCGCGAGAGCGCGGAGGTGCTCCAGTCCGATCATCGGAAGATCCCCCGTCACGGGCTCCTGGGGACCTTCCGAAGATCTTGAGCGGCCATCCCTGGCGCGAGGAGTCGGACACCGTCTCCACCCGAGGCCAGACAAGGCGCTGGCTGTGGACAACAGGCCGATCCCGCCAGTGAGATCCCCGCCGAGGCGGCGCCAGCTGCGCCCTCGGCGAGGTTGGCGCCCGTCGTTCGTGGAGGCAGCGGTGGAGCTCAGCGACGACGACCGACCCGGCCTGCCCTCCAACGAGCGGGACCACACCGGCTGGATCTGACTCGACGGCAGCCAACCCGCACCCTTCTGACAGCGCGACCGTCAGCCGTCCAGCACGCCCGACCGAGGCGCGTACATGATCACGGAGACGCCCACCAGGCAAAGACCCGCGCCCCACAGGTCGAAGCGGTCCGGCCGGAAGCCGTCCACGACCATCCCCCACAGCAGACTGCCGGCGACGAAGACGCCCCCGTACGCCGCGAGGATCCGGCCGAAGTCGGCATCGGGTTGCAGCGTCGCGACGAAGCCGTACGCCCCGAGGGCCACGACACCGGCCGCCACGAAGGCGATCCCGCGATGCTCCCGGACCCCCTGCCAGACGAGCCAGGCGCCACCGATCTCGGCGACGGCGGCAAGCAGGAACAGCAGGATGGAGCGCGCGACGGTCACGCCGTCACTCTGCCGGACGAGGCGCCGGCTCAGGCGGCCCACCGGGTGGACGGCCCGGCGTCACCCGACGCGGACCACCGACTCGGGCGACAGCTCGCTGACGGACGCATGGCCGGCCAGCCCGACCTGCAGGTCGAGGTCGGCCAGGAAGCTGCGCAGCACGTGGTGCACGCCTACCTCACCGCCAAGCGCGAGCCCGTGCACCCACGGCCGGCCGAGCAGCACCGCCGACGCCCCCAGGGCCAGCGCCTTCGCCGCATCGGCGCCGGTCCGCACACCGCTGTCGAACAGCACCGGCAGGTCGCCGGCGGCCTCCACGATGCCGGGCAGCGCGTCGAGCGAGCCGATGGCGCCGTCGACCTGACGGCCGCCGTGGTTGCTGCACACGACGGCCTCGACGCCGATCTCGCGGGCCCGTCGTACGTCGTCCGGGTGCTGGATCCCCTTGAGCACCAGCGGGAGCGAGGTGTGGTCGCGCAGGAAGGCGATGTCGTCCCAGGTCAGGGTCGGGTTGTTGAACAGCCCGACGAACTTCAGCACTGCGGCTCCCTGGTCCTCCTCGGGCGTCTTCTCCAGCCCCTGCCGGAAGACCGGGTCGGCGAAGTAGTTGGCGACGCCCTGCGCCTGGAGGAACGGCAGGTAGGCCCCGCTCAGGTCACGTGGCCGCCAGCCGAGCTGCCAGGTGTCGAGAGTGACGACGACCGCTTCGTACCCCGCCGCCTCGGCGCGCCGGACAAAAGATGCCGCCAGGTCACGGTCGGCCGGCCAGTAGAGCTGGTACCAGCGCGAGGAGTCGGGCGCCTGCGCAGCGATGTCCTCCATCGTGTTCGACGACGCCGTCGAGACCACCATCGTCAGACCGAGCGCGGCGGCGGCGCGGGCGACGGCGAGCTCGGCGTCGGGGTGCACGATCTCGAGCACACCGACCGGGGCGAGCATCACCGGCGCCGGCATCGTCGTGCCGAGCAGCGTCGTGTCGTGCGAGCGCTGGGCCGGGATGCCGCGCAGCATCCGCGGCACGAGCCGCCAGCGGTCGAAGGCCTCGCGGTTGGCCCGCATGGTGTCCTCGCCGCCGGCGCCGCCGGCGACGTAGCCCACGGCGCCCGGCGTCATCGCGGCGTGCGCGGCGGCCTCGGTCTCGCGCCAGCCGAAGGGCAGGGTCGGCTGCTCGCCGAACAGGCCCTTGAGGTAGACCTCGTTCTGGAAGTCGGCGAACGGTCCTGTGCTCATGGGGCGTTCCTATCGCACGAGGAGCTCGCATGGCGGTGGACCCCCGCGGGGCGGACCTGAAGCGCTACCTCGCCGAGGACCCGGGCGGTCCCGTCGTGATGCTGAACCTGCTGCGCTACAAGCCCGACGGCGGGCGCGAGCGCTACCAGGAGTACGTCGAGCACTTCCGCCGCACAGCCGCGCCCTTCGGTGCCGAGGTGCTCTACGTCGGCGACGGGTCGACCGCGCTGGTCGCCGAGCCGGGCCAGTCGTGGGACGCGGTGCTGCTCGTGCGCTACCCGAGCCGGCGGGCCTTCAGCGACATGGTCCGGGATCCGGCGTACGGCGAGGGCACGCACCTGCGCACCGAGTCACTCGAGGAGGCCGTCCTGCAGGCGACCGTCGAGTGGCCCGTCGCATGAGGGCCTGGCAGGTCAGCGAGCTCGGTGAGCCGCAGGACGTCCTCCGGCTGATGGACGCCCCCGAGCCCGAAGGTCGCGACGGGATGCTCCGGCTGAGGGTCGACGCCGTCGCGCTCAACTTCCCCGACGTGCTGCTCTGCCGGGGCACCTACCAGGACAAGCCGCCGCTGCCCTTCACCCCCGGGCTCGAGGTCAGCGGGACGGTGCTGGACGGCCCGCGCGCCGGCGAGCGCGTCCTGAGCGGCACCGTGCTGCCGCACGGCGGTCTCGCCGAGCAGGTCGTCGTGCCCGCGGTCGGGGCGCACGCCGTACCGGACGACATGCCCGCGGCCAAGGCGGCCAGCCTGCTCGTGACCTACCAGACCGGCTGGGTCGGCCTGCACCGACGCGCACAGCTCCGGCCCGGTGAGACGTTGCTGGTGCACGCCGGGGCCGGCGGCGTCGGCAGCGCCGCGATCCAGCTCGGCAAGGCCGCCGGCGCCCGCGTCATCGCGACAGCGGGCGGCCCGGAGAAGACCGCGGTCTGCACGACGCTCGGCGCCGACGTCGTGATCGACTACCTGGCCGAGGACTTCGTGACGATCGTCAAGGACGTCACCGCGGGCCGCGGCGCCGACGTCGTCTATGACTCGGTCGGCGGCGATGTCTTCGACAAGAGCCGCCGGTGCATCGCCTTCGAGGGGCGCATCGTCGTCGTCGGCTTCGCCGGCGGCCGGATCGCGGAGGTGCCGACCAACCACGTCCTGGTCAAGAACTACTCGGTCGTCGGGCTGCACCACGGCCTGTACCGGCACTACGAGCCGCAGATCTTCGCCGAGACGCACGCGGCGCTGGTCGACCTGTGGTCGCGCCGCGAGATCGACCCGCTGGTCGGGGCCGAGCTGCCGCTCGAGCAGGCGCCGCAGGCCCTGGCCCGGCTGTCCGACCGAGGCACGATCGGCAAGGTCGTGCTGCTGCCGGGCCTGGCACCCTGAGTCGATGAGCGCCGCGCCCGCCCCGCGTACGGCCGTCGTGCTGGCGGCCGGTGGCCTGATCGGCCAGGCCTTCCACCTCGGCGTCCTGACGGCCCTGGCCGAGGGCACCGACTTCGACGCCCGCCGCGCCACGACGCTGGTCGGCACCTCCGCGGGCTCGCTCGTCGCCGCCGGGCTGGCCGGTGGGCTGAGCGCGGCAGACCTGCGCGCCGAGCTGCTCGGCGCGCCGCTGAGCAGCGAGGGCCGGCGGGTGCGGGCCACCCGGCCCAGCACCGCGCGGCTGCCGAGCCCGCCGCCGGCCGAGCGGCGACGCGGTCCGCTGGCGCCCCAGGTGCTCCTGGCGGCGGCCCGCCGTCCCTGGGCGGTGCGGCCGGGAGCGCTGGCCTCCAGCCTGCTGCCGGCCGGCCGCGCGCAGACCGAGATGATCGCCCGCAGCCTGGCCCGGTTGCACGGGGGAGCCTGGCCCGCGCGGGACCTGCGGATCTGCGCCGTGCGGGCCTCGAACGGCCGGCGGGTGGTGTTCGGCACCGACCACGCCCCGACCATCGATGTCGGCACCGCGGTGGCCGCCTCGTGCGCGATCCCGTCGTTCTTCTCGCCGGTGCACATCGACGGCCACGCCTACGTCGATGGCGGTGCGCACTCGCCCAGCAACGCCGACGTCGTGGCGGGCGACCGGCCGGAGCTGGTCGTCGTCGTCTCGCCCATGACGATGGGGCAGGGCGCCGTCCGCCGGCCGCGCGCCGACACCGCGCTCCGGATCGCGGTGCGCCGCTACCTCGCCCGCGAGGTGCGCCTGCTGCGCCGCCGCGGCGCCCACGTCGTGGTGCTGCAGCCCGGCCCTTACGACCTGCCGGTCATGGGCCTCAACCCGATGCAGCACAGCCGGGTCGAGGACGTCATCGGCGTCGCGGCGCGCTCCACCCGGGCCCGGCTGGAGGCGCAGCCCGCCTTGGTCGAGCTGCTCAGCCGCAGCTCGTGACCCTGCGGCCGGCCGGTCACTGTCGAGCGGACGCGGCGGTGCGACGATCCAGCTCATGGACGACGTGCTGACCCTGGCGAACTGCTCCGGCTTCTACGGCGACCGGGCGAGCGCGCTGCTCGAGGTGCTCGACGGCGGACCCGTCGACGTGGTCACGGGTGACTACCTGGCCGAGCTGACGATGCTCATCCTGTTCCGGGCCAGGGCGAAGGACCCGTCCCGCGGCTACGCCACGACGTTCCTGCGCCAGCTCGAGCCGGTACTGGGCACGATCGCCGAGCGCGGGACGAAGGTCGTCGTCAACGCCGGCGGGCTGGCCCCGGCCGCCTGCGCCGCCGCGGTGCGCGACCTGGCAGGCGTCCTCGGGCTCGACCTGCCGGTCGCCCACGTCGAGGGCGACGACCTGGTCAGCCGGGTCGGCGAGCTCGACCTGCCCCATCTCGACACCGGCGCGCCGCTCGGCGACCGCACCCCCCTGACCGCGAACGCCTACCTCGGCGCGTGGGGCATCGCTTCGGCGCTCACCGCCGGCGCGCAGGTCGTCGTGACCGGCCGGGTCACCGACGCCTCACTGGTGGTCGGGCCGTGCGCCGCGCACTTCGGCTGGGGGCGCAACGACTGGGACCAGCTCGCCGGCGCGACCGCGGTCGGGCACGTGCTCGAGTGCGGCACGCAGGCGACCGGCGGCAACTACTCCTTCGTGCGCGAGGAGGTCGCGAAGCCGGTCCACCCCGGCTTCCCGCTGGCGGAGGTCAGCCGCGACGGCTCGGCCGTCATCACCAAGCACCCCGGCACCGGCGGGGCCGTCACCGTCGGCACGGTCACCGCCCAGCTGCTCTACGAGATCGGCCGGCCGGCGTACGAGGGCCCGGACGTCACCACCGACTTCGGCAGCCTGCAGCTCGCCCAGCAGGGACCGGACCGGGTGCGGCTCTCCGGCGCGCGCGGCTGGGCGCCCAACGGCCGGGTCAAGGTCGCGCTCAACATGCTGGGCGGCTTCCGCAACGCGATGACGTTCGTGCTCACCGGGCTCGACGTCGAGGGCAAGGCCGAGCTGGCGCTGGCCGGGCTGCGCGACGCCTACCCGCACCCCTTCGACGCCACGCTGGTGCGCCTGGACCGGGCGGACGCCCCCACCAACGAGCAGGCAGCGGCGCTGCTGCGCGTGCACGTCCGCGGCGACGACCCGAGGCTGCTCGGCCGGGCCTTCTCCAGCGCGGCGGTGGAGCTGGCGCTGGCCAGCTACCCGGGCTGCACGCTCACCTCCCAGCCCGGGGACGCGCAGCCGTACGGCGTCTACTGGCCGGCGCTGGTCGATCCCGGCGCGGTCGAGCACGTCGTGGTGCACGCCGACGGTCGGCGCGAGGTCGTGCCGCACACGCCGTTCGAGCGCCCGCTGCCCGGCACCGACGTGTCGATCGACGGACGGCGCTGGGCCGGCGTCGAGACACGGCGGGTGCCGCTCGGCACGGTGGTCGGCGCGCGCTCCGGCGACAAGGGCGGCAACGCCAACGTCGGCATCTGGGCGCGCACCGACGACGCCGCCGACTGGCTGCTGGCCTTCCTCACCGAGGACGTCGTGCACCGGCTGCTCCCCGAGGCCGACGGCCTGGACGTCGCGGTGCACCCGCTGCCGAACCTGCGCGCGGTCAACGTCGTCGTACGCGGCCTGCTCGGCGAGGGCGTCGCGTCCTCGACCCGCTTCGACCCGCAGGCCAAGGGGCTGGGCGAGTACCTCCGGTCGCGACTGGTGGACGTGCCGGTCAGCCTGCTCGCGACCCCGTGACCGACTACGACGTCGCGGTCGTCGGGGCCGGACCGGCCGGTGCCGCCGCCGCGCTGGCCGCCGCCCGGGCGGGCGCGCGCACGGTGCTGCTCGAGCGCGAGCAGCTCCCCCGCTACAAGCGCTGCGGCGGCGGGATGATCGGCGCCTCCCAGGCCGCGGTGGCCGTCGCGGGCCTGGACCTGGACCTGCTGGCGCTGGACCGGGTCGGCCGGATCACGTTCACCTCCCGCGGCCGGGCCGGCTTCACCCGGTCGACCGAGCCGTTCCTGCCGATGGTGCTGCGCGCCGACCTCGACGCCGCACTCGTGCAGCTCGCGGTCGACGCCGGGGTCGAGCTGCGCACGGGCGTCACGGTCGCGTCGTACGAGCAGGACGGCGCGCAGGTCCGGCTCGGACTGCGCGAGGGAGCGCTCACAGCCGGCGCCGTCGTCGGCGCGGACGGCTCCGGCGGACGTGCGGCCCTCCACGTCGGGGTGCTCTGCGACCAGGTCGACCTCGGGCTGGAGGCCGAGCTGCCCACCCCTCCCGGGTCGGACTGGGCCGGCCGGGTGCTGCTCGACTGGGGACCGGTCCCGGGCTCGTACGGCTGGGTCTTCCCGAAGGGCGACACGCTCACGGTCGGCGTCATCGGCGACCGGGCCCACGGCCCGGCGCTGCGCGACTACTACCGCGCCTTCGTCGCGGGGCTCGGGCTCGACCTCGCCACCGCGCACGTCGACGGCGGCCACCTCACCCGGGTGCGCGCGCCGGGCTCACCACTGCTGCGCGGCCGGGTGCTGGTGGCCGGCGACGCCGCCGGGCTGCTGGAACCGTGGACGCGCGAGGGGATCTCGTTCGCACTCCGCTCGGGTGCGCTGGCCGGCGCCGCCGCGGCCGGTGACCACGCGGCCTACCAGCAGGCGATCGAGCGCGAGCTGGGCGCGGAGGTCGCCGCCGGTCGGCGGGCGCTCGCGGCGTTCAGCCGGCACCCGCGTGTCGTGCATGAGGTGATGCGCTCGCTGCCGGGCATGTGGGGGCTGTTCACGAGGCTGGTGGGTGGCCAGACCTCGCTGGACCAGCAGCTCGAACGCCGGTCGATCCGCGGGCTGGTGCGGATGCTCGGCGGCTAGGCCCTCGGGACGGGGGCTACGCCCGCCGCTGCGGCGCTATCGGTGCCTGCCAGCCGCGCCAGACGCCCAGCATCCGGACGCCGATGATGACGAGCACGGCCGCGCTCACCGCCCCCGGGCCACGCAGGTCCTGCCCGTGCAGCACCGCCACGAGGAACGCTCCCAGCACGGCCGGCACGGCGTAGACCTCGCGGCGCAGCACGACCGGCACCACGCCGGCCAGCACGTCGCGCAGGACGCCGCCCCCGATGCCGGTCAGGCAGCCGACGACGACGGCCGACACCGTGCCCAGGCCGGCGTTCAGCGCCTTGGTGGTGCCCGAGACGACGAACAGGCCCAGCCCCGCCGCGTCGAACAGCCGGACCGCCGGACCGAGCCGCTCGACCAGCGGGCTGAAGAAGAAGACCAGTGCGGCGGCCAGCGGCGGCACGAGCAGGTAGCGGCCGTCCGCGAGCGCGGCGACCGGGGCGTCGAGCAGCAGGTCGCGCAGCACCCCGCCGCCCAGGGCCGCGACGCCGGCGAGGACCAGCACGCCGAAGGCGTCCATCCGCGCCTGCACGGCGAGCGTCGCGCCGGACAGCGCGAAGACGAACACCCCGAGCAGGTCCAGGACGAGGACCGCGGTCGTCGGCTCCGTCACGCCGGCCCGAACTCGCGGCGCACCGCGGCCCCGTGCTCGTCGAGCGCCGGGGCGGCGGGCCGCTCGCGCGGGTCGTCCATCGTCGAGATCTTCACCGGCTGGCCGGGACCGGGCAGCCCACCGGCCGACACGACCATGTTCCGCGCCGCGGCCTGATCGCTGCGCACGGCCTCGGCCACGGTGCTGATCGGTCCGCACGGCACGCCGGCGAGGTCCAGCTCGTCGAGCCAGTGGTCGGCGTCGGCGACCGCGAGCGCCGCCTCGAGGGCGACCTTGAGCTCCTCGCGGTGGGCGTGCCGCGCGGCGTTGTCCACGAAGCGCGGGTCGGCACGCAGGCCCGGACGGCCCACCGCGCGCGCCAGCGCCCCGAAGAGAGCGTCGTTGGCCGCGCAGACGGTGATGTCGCGGTCGCGGCAGGCGAAGGTGTCGAACGGCGCGATGGCGAAGTGCGCGTTGCCGATCGGCCCGGGGTCGGTCCCCGTCGCGAGGTAGGACAGCGCCGCGCCCTCCAGCAGGCTGACCGTCGCGTCGTACATCGCCACGTCGACGTGACCGCCGACACCGGTGCTGGCGCGGCCCACCAGGGCGCTGGTGATCCCGCCAAAGGCGTAGAGCCCGGCCGACAGGTCCGCCACCGGCACGCCCGGCTTGACCGGCTCGCCGGACCGCCCGCCGGTGATCGCCATGATGCCGCTCATCCCCTGCACCACCGCGTCGTAGGCGGGTCGCGGCGACCATGGCCCGGTGTGCCCGAAGCCGCTGATGGAGCAGTAGACGAGCCGCGGGTTGAGCCCGAGCAGCGCCTGCGGCCCGAGCCCGAGCCGCTCCATGACGCCGGGCCTGTGGTTCTCCACCAGCACGTCCGCGCGGGCGGCCAGCGTGCGGGCGACCGCGAGGTCGGTCGGGTCCCTGAGATCGAGGGCCACCGACTCCTTGCCGCGGTTGACCCGGGCGAAGTAGAGCGAGCGCCCGTCCGCGAACGGCCCGTAGCCGCGGGAGTCGTCACCGGTCCCTGGCCGCTCCACCTTGACGACCCGGGCGCCGAGGTCGGCCAGCATCATCGTCGCGAAGGGCCCGGCCAGCACCCGGCTGAAGTCGACGACGAGCAGGCCGGCCAGCGGCCCTGGTCGCCGGCCGGTCACGGACGCGTTTCCACCAGGTGACGACACGCCCCCATCCTGCCCTCGACGGGAACGCAGGGCCGGAGTGTGGTGTTGTTCTCCTCGTGACCGGAACCGCGACCTCCACCGCCCCCACCCTGACCGCCGCCGACCGCTGCGACCGCTGTGGCGCGCAGGCCTTCGTCCGGGTCGTCCTCACGTCGGGCGACCTGCTGTTCTGCGCCCACCACGCCAAGGCCTACGAGGACAAGCTCCGCCTGACCGCCGTCGACTGGGTCGACGAGACCTCCGCCCTCCAGAGCTGACACGCCTTCGTCGACGGCCGCCGACCCCCACCGGGGGCCGGCGGCCGTCGTCGTTGCCGCTGGTGCTGGCCTGGCTGCTCGTCGCGGCTCTGGCGGTCCTGGTCGTCGTCCGCGCCGTCGGGGCGGAGCGCGGGACGCTGCTGGTGCTGCTCGTCGGGGCCCTGCCGCTGGTCCTGCTGCCCACCTACCCGGTACTGGTCGGCGCGCTGCTGTCCCGGCGGTGGGCCCTGGCCGGCCTGAGCGCTGCGGTCGCGCTGGCGCACGGGCTGGTCCTCGCCCCCGCCCTGGGCGCCGCCGACCTCCCGCCCGCCGCCGAGCAGCCGCAGCTGCGCGTGGTCACCGCCAACCTGTACGTGCGGAACCCTTCCTTCGAGGACGCCGGCCGCGTGCTGCGCGCCCTGCGCCCCGACGTACTGGTCGTGCCCGAGCTGTCCGAGGCAGGCCTGCGGGGCCTGCGCGCCTCCGGCCTGCTCGCCGACCTCCCGTACAGCGTCGTGCGGCTCGGCGACCGGGAGGAGACGGTAGGGCTCTTCAGCTCCCGGCCGCTGCTCGACGTCACGACCCGCTCCGCCGGCGGCCGGGAGCTGCCCCGCGCGACAGTCGCCGTCGACGATGTCGCGGTGCGGCTGCTCACCGCGCACCCGCTGCCCCCGCTGCCGGTGCTGGAGAGCCTGTGGCGCGCGTCCCTCGAGGACCTGGCCGCCGAGTCGGCCGGCGTCGAGCTGCCGCTGGTCGTCGCGGGCGACCTGAACGCCGACCGCGACCACGCGCTGTTCCGCGGGCTGCTCGACACCGGGCTGCGCGACGCGCACGACAGCGTCGGCCGCGGCCTGGCCCGCACCTGGCCGAGCGGGCTGCCGGTCCTGCACCTGGACCATGTCCTGGTCCGCGACGGCGATGGCGCCCGGATCGCCGTGACGCGGGTCCGCGAGGTGCGGGTGCCGGGCAGCGACCACCGGGCCGTGGTGGCCGACCTGGCCGTGCTGCCGGGCTAGCGCGGACTACAGCGGAGCGGCGCGCGCGGTGAAGCGCCCGTCGCGCGCCTCGAGCACCAGCGGCAGGCCGAACGCCCGCGTCAGCAGCGGTCCGGTCAGCACCTCACCGACCGGACCGGCCGCGATCGAGCGGCCGCGCGACAGCAGCAGCGCGTGGGTCGTCCCGATCGGGACCTCTTCGACGTGATGGGTGACCAGCACGGTCGGCGGCGCGTCCTCGTCCTGTGCCAGCCGGGTCAGCAGTCGCAGCAGCGCCTCCCGAGCGCCCAGGTCGAGCCCGGCAGCCGGCTCGTCGAGCAGCAGCAGCTCGGGGTCGGTCATCAGCGCCCGGGCCAGCAGCACCCGCTTGCGCTCACCCTCGGACAGCGTGCCGAAGCGCCGGTCTGCGAAGGCCCGCAGCCCCATCCGGCCGAGCAGCGTCTGGGCCCGGGCGACGTCGGCCCCGTCGTAGCGCTCCGACCACCGACCCACGACGCCGTACGCCGCGGTGACGATGACGTCGAGGGCCTTCTCGTGCGGCGGCACCCGGTCGGCGAGCGAGGAGCTGGACAGGCCGACCCGGGTGCGCAGCTCGCCGAGATCGGTGCGGCCGAAGCGCTCCCCCAGCAGATCGACGGTCCCGCGCGTCGGGAACAGCGAGGCACCCGCGACGTGCAGCAGGGTGGTCTTGCCGGCGCCGTTGGGCCCCAGCACCACCCAGCGCTCGCCCTCGCGGATCGTCCAGTCGACGTCGGAGAGCAGCGTCGAGCCGTCCCGGACGACGGCAACTCCGGACATCTGCAGCACGGGCTCGACCATCGGGCCGAACCTAGCCCCCGGAGGCGCCCCACCGGGGAAGAATCGCCGCTGGCAGAGTGGACGCATGACCTACCGCTGCTTCGACGTCGAGATCGCCGACCGGGTCGCGCACGTGCGGCTGTCCCGCCCGGACGAGCTCAACACCATGACCGCCGACTTCTGGCGCGAGCTGCCCGAGATCGTCACGGGGATCAGTGACGACGCCAGCGCCCGCGCCGTCGTCATCAGCAGTACCGGCAGGCACTTCAGCGCCGGCATGGACCTGTCGGTGTTCCTCGGCGACGAGCTCGGCGGCGAGCCGGCCGAGGCCGGTCGCAAGCACGCCCGGCTGCGCTCCAACGCCAAGGTGCTGCAGTGGTCCTTCACCGCGCTGGAGAAGGCCCGCGTGCCGGTCATCGCGGCCGTGCAGGGCGGCGTGATCGGCGGGGCGGTCGACCTGGTCACCGCCTGCGACGTCCGCTACGCCAGCGCCGACGCGTTCTTCTGCGTGCAGGAGATCAACATCGGGATGACCGCCGACGTCGGCACCCTGCAGCGCCTCGGCAGCGTCGTGCCCGAGGGCTTCGCCCGCGAGATGGCCTTCACCGGCCGCCGCTACCCGGCCGCCCGCGCGTACGAGATCGGGCTGGTCCAGGAGGTCTTCGCCGACCACGCGTCGCTGGTCGAGGGGGCGCTCGAGACCGCGCGCGAGATCGCCGGCAAGTCCCCGCTCGCGGTCTGGGGCACCAAGGTCGCGATGAACTACGCCCGCGACCACGGCGTCGACGACTCCCTGGACCAGATCGCCACCTGGCAGTCGGGCATGTTCCAGCCCGACGACATGAAGGAGGCCTTCACCGCCAAGGCCGAGAAGCGCGACCCGGTCTTCCCCGACCTGCTGCCGGAGCCGCGCGGCCTGTGACCGCCGCGGCCGGTCCGGTGGCGTACGGTCGCGCGGCCGCCGGTTGGCGGCCCTGTCCCGGAGGAGTCGCATGTCCGAGGTCGTCGGTGTGGTCCACATCCGTGCTGCGGAGGGCAAGGTGGACGAGGTCATCGCCGCCGTCGCCGCCTGCAGCGAGAAGACCCACCAGGAGCAGGGCTGCCTGGCCTACGCCCTCCACCAGGACCCGGCCGACCCGGGGCACCTGGTGCTCGTCGAGCGCTGGCGCTCCCAGGCCGACCTCGACCAGCACATGACCGAGCCGTGGGTGGCCGACCTGTTCGCCGTCGCCGGCACCCCCGGGATGCTGTCCGCTGCCCCGGAGCTGGCGTTCCTCACCCCGCTCGGCCTCGGCGACCCGGCCAAGGGCTCACTCGGCGGCTGAGCCGTCGTAGGGTCCGGCTGTGACCCGACTGTGCGAGGACTGCGGCGAGCACGCCGAGTGGCAGCTGGAGAGCGCGCGCGACCAGGTCGCCGCGCCAGCGGACGTCGTCACGACCGGGGCCTGCCACCAGCACCGTCTCGACGCGACCGAGAACCTGCTCAGCCAGTACGGCAACGTGACCATCACCGAGACGCTCGGCTGAGCTCAGCGGCACCAGCGCGTGTCCACCGCCGTCCGGGGTGCGCAGCCCGCACAGCGGACAGCGGCCACCAGGCTCTCCAGCCGGTCGAGGGCGATCACCCTGTCGCACGCCTCGCAACGCGGACCGGTCCCGGCGTGCCAGCGGGCAAGGGCCTGCTGAGCCGCCTCGGCCTGCGCCCGGGAGTGGGTGGCGGCGCCGGCCGCCGCGCACCCGCTGCTGACCGACAGGTGCACGTCACCGCCGGCCGTCCGGTCAGCGAGCAGCGCCAGCCGCTCCTGCACCCAGGCGGTCGCGGAGAGCTCGTCGAAGCGGCCCGGGTGGGCAGTCATCAGCGCGGCAGCTGAGCCGTTCACCCGTAGCGGTGGTTCTTCGTGCCGTTCTTGACGTGGTCGGCCTCACGCGTGCAGGAGCGGCCGCCCATGTTGCGGTGCCCGCACAGCTCCTCGGCCGGCGCAGGCTCCGCCGCCGGGGTCGCAGGGGCCGCCGGGGTCGCAGGGGCCGCCGGCACCCGGGCGGCGGGGGCGGCGGCTCGGGCGGCGACCCGCGGGGCGGGCGCACCCTTCGACGCGGCGGCGCGCCGCGCCTCCCGGAGGGCTCTCATGGCATCGACCTTGCTCATCCGCACACCTTAGGAGTCCCCGCGGACAGCCCGCCTCCGACGGGCTGCTGTCCACAGGTCTGCCCCGGTGTGCAAGGAAGGCCTGTCGACCCCAGACTGTTCTCAGAGATGGTGCGCGCCCTGATCTCCAGGGCCTTGGCACCCTCGGCTGGAGGCCCAGGTGCGGCACGACCGCCCGAACCACGAGGTCTCGGTCGTGACCTCTGCCCACCTCAGCCACAGCGACGACATCACGTTGCGGCAGCGCCGCTACGTCATCACGCAGAGCGCCCGCATCGCCTGCGTGATCCTCGCCGCGCTGCTGCCGGTCTCGCTGGCGTGGAAGGGGCTGTTCATGGCCGGCGCGGTGATGCTCCCGTGGTTCGGCGTCGTGATGGCCAACGCCGGGCCGACCGTCTCGCGCAAGCGCACGGACTCCCTCGTCGAGCGACAGGTCGAGCAGCCGGTCCGCATCGCGATCGAGCCGGGGCGCGTGATCGACCAGGACTAGCCCGGACTGGCCCGGACTGTCTAGCCCTTGGCCGCCTTGGCCGCCGCCTTGACCGACTGCTTGTGGGCCCGGACCTGCTGCAGCGTCTCCCGGCTGACGACGTCGGCCACCGAGCGCAGCGCCCCGTCCTCGCCGTACGCCCCGGCCGCCTCGCGCCAGCCGCTCGGCTGGACCCCGAGCTGCTTGCCCAGCAGCGCCAGGAAGATCTGCGCCTTCTGCGTACCGAAGCCTGGCAGGGCCTCCAGACGGCGCAGCAGCTCGGGCCCGTCCTCGACCCCCTCCCAGACGGCCTCGGCCCGTCCGTCGTAGGACGCGACCAGCGCCGCGCACAGGTCCTGCAACCGCTTGGCCATCGAGCCCGGGAAGCGGTGCACCGCCGGCGTCTGCCCGACCAGCGCGGCAAAGCCCTCCGGCTCGTACGACGCGATGGTGGCCGCGTCGAGCCGGCCGAGGCGCTCGCGCAGGACGTGCGGGCCTTGGAACGCCTTCTCCATCGGGATCTGCTGGTCCAGAGCCATGCCGAGCAGCAGCGCCAGCGGGTCCTCGGACAGCAGGGCGTCCGCGTCGGGGTCCTGGGACAGGTGCAGGGTCGGCATGGCCGTCATCCTGCCGCCTCGGCGTGCCGGCTGCCCACAGCGCGGT
>JBBSLB010000035.1:0-15780 GCA_038255675.1 Mycobacteriales bacterium | reverse complement strand
TCACCGGAGGCAACCGCGGCGTCCGGGCCACGCCGCAACCGGCTTCCGTTCCAAGATCATGCGGACCTGGCGCGGACTGGTCAAGGAATTTCGAGGTAAAACCGCAGGTCAGAGCGTTTTCGCCGCTCTACTACGACATCTAGCGGGGCAGGGGCTCTGGCCTGCGGGAACAGGGCCTGAGGGGCCTGGTGACGCACACCTGGTGCATGCCCCGACGAGCCGTCGACCAGCACTGCCCCCCGAGGGCCTGGTCGACGGCTCGCCGGTCGCGATCGTCGGTCACGACGGAGCCGCTCATCGGGATCACCGTGACCGGCGTGGTGTTCCACCTCGTGCTGCGCCAGCTCCAGGACCTGCAGGGCTACGCCGCCTTCGCCGACCTGCTGCTGCACACCGCGTCACCGATCCTGTGCGTCGTGGGCTGGGCAGTCCTCGGCCCGCGAGGCGCGATCGACCGGCGGGTGGTGGCGGGGGCGCTCGTGTTCCCGGTCGCCTGGCTCGCCTTCACCCTCGTCCGAGCTCGTCCACGTCGACTTCTGGCCTACCCGTTCCTCGACGTGGACGAGCTCGGTTCGGCCCGGTGCTGCTCAACTGCCTGTGGGTCGCCGGACTGTTCGGTGGGTTGGCCGTCGGGGCTGCGCGGCTCGACCGGGTGCTTCCCGGGGTCGGTCGGCAGCCGGCCGTGGCAGCCTGCTCGGACCCTGACGGCACCGACCTACCACCGCTCGAAGGAGCACCCCGACTGTGAACGCCCAGCCGACCGGCGGCCGGCCTCACCTGCCGCCGCTGCGGACGCGGGACGTCCTGCCCGCGCGCCGACGGCCGTGGCGGCGGATCGCCCTGGCGGCCGTCGTCGCCGGCGGCGTCGCGGCAGCGGTCACCACTCAGGGCAGCGCGGAGGACGTGGCAGCGGCGGCGGACGGCGCCCGACCGACAGCGGCTGCGCAGGAGCCCGTAGGCGAGGCGAAGTCAGCGGGCGAGGCGAAGTCGGCGCCGACGACGCCGTCGATCCCGCCGTCGAGCCCACCGGCGCCGACGCCGCCCGCGGGGCCCGTCACGATCGCCTTCGCGGGGGACGTGCACGGCGAGGGGGGCTCGGGCGTGGCCCTGCGAGCCGGCCTGCCCTCGATCGGCGATGCGCTGGCCAAGGCGGACCTGACCGTGCTGAACCTCGAGGCGGCGGTGACCGACGGCGGCAGCGGCGCGGGCAAGCAGTTCGCCTTCCGGGTACCGGCCTCCACCCTCGGGGTCCTGCAGGGCGTCGGCGTGGACGTGGTCACGCTCGCCAACAACCACGGCATGGACTTCGGCCTGCAGGGCCTACGCGACACCCTTGCGGCCACCCAGGCGGCCGGCCTGCCCGCGGTAGGCATCGGCGTCGACGAGGCGCAGGCCTACGCCCCGCACATCGCCACCGTCCGTGGCCAGCGGATCGCCGTGATCGGCGCGACGCAGGTGCTGGACGCCAGCCTGCTCGAGGCCTGGACCGCGCGCCCGGGCAAGCCGGGGCTCGCGTCCGCCAAGCGGCAGGACCGGCTGGTCGCCGAGGTGGCCGCGGCGCGGGAGCAGGCCGACGTCGTCGTGGTCTACCTGCACTGGGGACGCGAGCTGGAGCCGTGCCCGCTGCCGCGGCAGCAGGACCTGGCGCGCGTTCTGGTCGACGCCGGGGCCGACGCCGTTGTCGGCGGTCACGCCCACGTGCTGCTGGGTGGCGGCTACCTCGGTGACAGCTACGTCGACTACGGGCTCGGCAACTTCGTGTTCAACACGCGCAACGCCGAGGGCTCCAAGTCCGGCGTGCTGACGCTGACCGTGCAGGACGGCGGGGTCACCGACGCGGCGTGGCAGCCGGTCACCATCCGCGGCGGGGCCCCCAAGCCGCTCGCCGGAGCGGCGGCCGAGCAGGCGCTGCAGGACAAGCTGTCGCGGCGGGCCTGCACCGACCTCGCGCCCGCCCCGACTCCTTCCTGAGCGGGCTGCGGGTTCGGCGCGCTGTCAGAGGATCAGCGAGCCGAAGAAGAATCCGAGTGCGACCGCGATCGTGATGTTGATGACGCCGGGCAGCAGGAAGGGGTGGTTGAAGACGTACCTGCCGATCTGGGTGGTACCGGTGTCGTCCATCTCGACCGCCGCGAGCAGCGTGGGGTAGGTCGGAAGCACGAACAGCGCGGAGACGGCGGGGAACGCCGCAATCGCCGCGAGGGGCGAGACCCCGATGGCCAAGGCGGTGGGGAGCAAGGCCTTTGTCGTGGCGGCCTGCGAGTAGAGCAGCGCCGAGGCGAAGAACAGCACGACGGCCAGCGTCCAGGGCTGGCTGGTGAGCAGGTCGCCCGCCGCATCGGTGATATCGCCTTCGTGGGCCGTCACGAACGTGGTGCCGAGCCAGGCGACACCGAGGACGCAGATGCTGGCGCTCATGCCGGACTTGAAGGTCGATGCCGAAAGGATCTCGCTGGGCTGCACCTTGCAGGCCACCACGATCAATGTGGCGACGCTGAGCATGATCGAGATGATGGCGGCGTCGCGGGTCATGACCGGTTCGGCGATCAGGCCGACCTTCTCGCTGATGGCCGTGGCGTAGCCGAGGACGGCCACGAGGCCAGCCAGGAAGATCAGGACCGAGCGCTTTGAAGCCGCCACCGGCTGCACGACCTGGGCCACCTGCAGCGCGGGTGGGCGCACCGGCTGGACCAGCACGTCGCCGACCGGCCTCCCCGCCGGCGCCGGCAAGGAGTCACGCGGAAGGTCCAGCACGAGCCCCGTCGAGGGACTGGCCAGTGTGCCGGCCGCGCGTCGACGCAGGTACTCGGGGTGGGTGTCCAAGGCCGTGGTGCCACGCATCTTGTCGAGCAGCATCATGATCGAGGCAGTGGCCATGACAGCCAGGAACGTCGAGGGGATGGCGACCGCGAGCAGGTCGAGGTAGTCGACTCCCTCTCCCTCCAGGGCGGTGGCGAGGAACACGACCGCCGCCGAGATCGGCGAGGCCGTGATCGCGATCTGCGACGCGACGACCGCGATCGACAATGGCCGAGACGGGCGGATGTTGTGCTCCTTGGCCACCTCGGTGATGACCGGCATGGTCGCGAAGGCCGTCAAGCCGGTCCCGGCCATGATGGTCATCAAGTACGTGATCAGCGGTGCGAGGAACGTGAGGTACTTCGGGTTCCTGCGCAGGATCCGCTCGGCCAGCTGGACGAGGTAGGTCATGCCGCCGGCAATCTGCATCGCGGCGATCGCGGTGATGACCGCGACGATGATGGCGATGACGTCGAGCGGGAGCGCGCCGGGCGTGAGCCCGAGCAGGGCCAGCACGAGCACACCGAGTCCGCCGGCGAAGCCGATGGCGATGCCGCCGAGGCGGGCACCGAGGAAGATGGCGCCCAGGACGACGAGGAACTCCACGACGATCATCGGGGGTCTCCGACCAGGGGCGCGGCGTCGTCCTGGCCGCCGTAGACCTTGCCGCGGTAGAGCGGCCGCTTGAGGTTCTCCAGGGAGAAGGTCTCGTCGAGCTGGGCTGCTGTCATCAGGCCCATCTCGAGGACCACCTCGCGCACCCCGCGCCCGGAGCGGGCGCACTCCTTGCCGACGAGGTCGCCGTTGTGGTGACCGATGATCGGGTTGAGGAACGTGACGATGCCGATGGAGTTCATCACGTAGGCCAGGCACACGTCCTCGTTGGCGGTGATGCCGTCGATGCAGCGCAGCCGCAGGCTGCGGCAGGCGTTGGTCAGCAGGCTCACCGACTCGAAGAGCGCCTGCGCGATGACCGGTTCCATCACGTTCAGCTGCAGCTGTCCGGCCTCGGCGGCCATCGTGACGGTGACGTCGTTGCCGATGACCTTGAAGCAGACCTGGTTAACCACCTCGGGCAGGACCGGGTTGACCTTGGCCGGCATGATTGACGACCCGGCCTGGAGCTCAGGCAGGTTGATCTCGCCGAGTCCCGTGCGTGGCCCGGAGGACAGCAGTCGCAGGTCGTTGCAGACCTTGCTGAGCTTCACCGCGGCACGCTTGATCGCGGCGTGCATCGACACGTACGCGCCGGTGTCGGAGGTCGCCTCGATGAGGTTGTCCGCCCGCACGACCGGTAGCCCGGTCACCTCGGCGAGCTTGCCGACGATGCACTCCGAGAAGCCGGCCGGGGCATCCAGTCCGGTCCCGATCGCGGTGGCCCCCAGGTTGACCTCCAGGAGCAGCTCGGCTGCCCGCCCCAGCTGGCGCACCTCCTCGCGCATCAGGTCGGCGTACACGCCGAACTCCTGCCCGAGGGTCATCGGGATGGCGTCCTGCAGCTGGGTGCGGCCCATCTTCAGCACGTCGGCGAAGCCGGTCGCCTTGCTGTCGAAAGCCGAGGCCAGTCGGTCGATCTCGGCCTTGAGCCCCTCCACGACGGTGTAGAGGGCGATGCAGAGACCGGTCGGGTAGGCGTCGTTCGTCGACTGGCAGCGGTTGACGTGGTCGTTCGGGTCGATGACGTCGTACCTGCCCTTGGCCAGCCCGAGCTGCTCGAGGGCGAGGTTGGCGATGACCTCGTTGGTGTTCATGTTGACCGAGGTGCCGGCGCCGCCCTGGAAGACGTCGACGGGGAACTGGTCCATGCAGCGTCCGTCGACCAGGATCTCGTCGCAGGCGGCGATGATGGCTTCTGCGGCGCCGGCCCGGATCGTTCCCATCTCACGGTTGGCCATCGCCGCTGCCTTCTTGACCATGACCATCGCCCGGACCATCTCGGGCACGTCACCGATGATGGTGGAGCTGATGGTGAAGTTCTCGAGCGCACGCACGGTGTGGACGCCGTAGTACGCGTGTTCTGGTACGGCACGTGAGCCGAGCAGGTCTTCCTCGAAGCGGTGGGCATTGAGCACGGTCATGCAGAGTCCTGACTGTCGTGCCGCGTCTAGCGGCGGCGAGGCGGGGGGCGATCGGTGGGCGGCGGCCGGGAACTGCGGCCGTCAGGGGCGGACGACGAGGACGGGGCACGGTGCGTGCTGCGCGAGCTGTGTGCTGGTCGATCCCAGGAGCAGTCCGGTGAAGCCGCCGCGACCGCGGGAGCCGAGCACGAGCAGGTCTTGCGGTCGCGCGGTGGCGAGCAGCTCGACGACGGGGTTCCCGACCCGGACCTCGGCCCGGACGTCTGTACCGCCCGCGCGCTTGCCCGCTGCGTCGAGCGCATGGCGCTCGCTGTCCTCGAGCAGAGCCAGGTCCGGTGCGTGCGCAGCACCGCGCGGCGTCTCGATCGGCTCGTGCACGTACACGGGCACGAGGGTCAGGCCGCGCCTGCCGGCCTGGTCGGCTCCGGCGGCCAGGGCGGTGAGTGCCGCCGGGGAGTGGTCCACACCGACGATGACGCGCGGCGGGGCTCCGTCGCTCTCGCGGGGTTCGGGCACGATCGCGACGGGGCCGGTCGCGTGATGCAGGACCGAGGAGCTGACCGAACCGAGCACGGCCCGGGACAGGGCTCCGTTGCCGCGCGAACCGACGACGAGCAGCACGCTGTCCTTCGCCCGCTCGATGAGCACCTGCGACGCCGAGCCGAAGACGGCGGTCGCGGTGGACGCCACGCTGTCCGATCCTGGCACGCGCTCGACCGCGAGCTTGAGCTGCTTGTCGGCCTCGAGCTGCGCGGCGGACGCTTCCACCGGTACGACGTCGCGCGAGGCATAGGCGTAGGCCTCCATGGCGTACGCGCTGGGACTCCAGGCCCGGACCGCGTGCAGCGACGCGCCTGTCGAGACCGCCTCCCGCAGAGCCCACTGCAGGGCGGCGGCACCCGACGGGCTCGGGTCGACGCCCACGACGATCCTGTTCATGACCGGGCCCCGGCAGCGGTGACGGACACGTCGCCGCGGGCCACGGCGTTGACGACGTCGACCAGGGTGATGATGCCGAGCAGGTGCTCCTGGGCATCGATGACGACGATGGCATCGCACCGGCTGGTGCTCAGTAGGTGAGCGATGCGCTGGAGGGACTCACCCGGAGCGACCTGCGGCACGTAGTGGGTCATGACCACCGCGACCGGCTGCTCCAGGGATTCATGGACACCGCCTGCCGTGAGCAGGGCCAGAGCGACGAGCCGGTCGTCCACGATCCCGGCGAACCGGCCGTCACCGATTACGGGCAGATGCCGTACGCCCAGGGTGCGCATGGACGCCATGGCCTGAGCGACCGTCGTCGTGGGTGACACGGTGGCCACGTCGCTGGTCATGACGTCGCTGGCCCGCAGCAGCACCGGCGGTTGGTCGGTCCCTCCAACGGCCCGGCGGGTGGTGGGTGTGGTCATGGCTGCTCCTCTCGTCTGCGGGCGCCGTCGGGCGCTCCACCAGCGTGCGGGCCGCCGGGCTCGCTGGACAGGGCCCAAGGTCCCGGACGTGTCCGCGGGGCGGTGCGCCGCCACCCGTTAGACCTGACGATCTGTGGACGGGACCACCGCCGCGCTCTTGAAGCCGGTGGCACACCGGCTTGGCGTCCGCGCGGCGCTCACCTTCAACCTCGGCGGTCCCGACGACTACCGGATCCCCGACGCCGGGCTCATCCCGGGGCCGGCCGGCGTGTGGCACGACACCGCGATGCTCGTCGTCGAGGTGCTCTCGCCCGACGACATGACCTTCGACAAGCTCGACTTCTACGCCGCCCACGGCGTGCACGAGCTGCTCGTCGTCGACTGGCAGGACCGGTAGGTGCGCTGCTTCCACCTGCAGGAGGGTCAGTCCGAACGCGACCGCTGCGACGTCCTCGGCATGACCACCGACGAGATCACCGCCGCCGTCGACTGGCCGCCGCTGGACGACGCCGGCGCCTGAGGCGAGGACCGACTGCGGCCGGCCGCTAGAAGCAGAAGAGCTCGAAGGTGACGGCGGCTCCCCGCCCCTGCGCCTGCCGGCCGGCCAGCTCCAGCCAGTCCCGGAGGACCTCGGGGTCGGTCATCGGGTGCTCCCCCAGCCCCTCCAGGTAGGCGCGGTGCTCGGCCGGCGAGGCGACGGCGAGGTCGACGGTGTCCGTGACGTCGGCGGCGTGTGTCGCCAGCGGCGAGCCGCAGACCAGTGCCTCCCGCACGCCAACCGCGAGGTCCCTGCGCAGCGGCAGCCCGAGCTCGACGGTCCCATCCGCGTGATCGAGGAACTCCACCGTCGACACCCCGACCACGGCGGCGCTCGCGACCTGCTCCTTGGTGCGCACGCGCGCCGCCTCGGCCGGCGCCATCCCGTCGATGCCGGACTCCCCCCGCGTGGCCAGCACGTAGACGACCGCGGCGCCAGCACGGGTCCAGCGCGCGACCAGAGCGGCTGCGCCGTACTCCAGGTCGTCGGGGTGCGCGACGGTCGCCAGCACGCGCTCGGGGACGCGGTCGTGCAGCTCGAGCATCGGCGTGCTCATGGGCCCCTTTCACGTCCTGGTCGCTTCGCATGCTCGCACCCCCAGCAGCAGGTCCCGCCCGACGAAGGTGCGTCGAGCGGGACCCAGGACTGCTGGCGGGATCAGACCCGCTCGGACACCTTCACGATCACGCCGCTCGCGCGGTCCTGCTCGTACTCCCGCAGCTCGCGCTTGACCACCCGCAGCAGCAGGTAGACGCCGATGAGGTTGGGGATCGACATCGCGAAGATCATCGCGTCGGAGAAGCCGATGACCACGTCGAGCGAGGAGGCCGCGCCGATGACGATGAAGAGCAGGAAGACGCCCTTGTAGATGGTGTCGGCGAGCTTGCTCTCGTTGAAAAGGTACGCCGTCGACTTCGCGCCGTAGTAGCTCCACGCCAGCTGGGTGGAGAAGGCGAACAGCAGCACGGCGACCGCGAGCACGTTCGGGAACCACGGCAGCACCGACTCAAACGCCTGCGAGGTGAGCTGGACGCCCTCGGTCCCGACCTCGGTGTAGGCGCCGGTGATGACGATCGTCAGCGCCGTCATGGTGCAGATCACGACGGTGTCGATGAAGGGCTCCAGCAGCGCGACGTACCCCTCGGTCACCGGGCGGTTGGTCTGCACCGCGGAGTGCGCGATCGGCGCGGAGCCCAGACCGGCCTCGTTGGAGAAGGCTGCGCGCTGGAAGCCGGTGATGAGCACCCCGATGACGCCGCCGGTGATGCCGTCGGGCGTGAACGCGCCTTCGATGATGAGCCCGACGGCCTCGGGGATCGCCCCGAAGTTGCCGCCCAGCACGATGAGGCACGCGGTCACGTAGAAGACGGCCATGAACGGCACGAGCTTGTCGGTGACGCTGGCGATTCGCTTGATGCCGCCGATAATGACGACGCCCACGAAGATCGCGAGGACGACGCCGAAGGCGATGCCGGCGCCGCTGCCGCCGAGCAGGCCGTCGTCACCACCGGTGACGCTGCGCATCTGCGCGAAGGCCTGGTTGGACTGGAAGGCGTTGCCGCCGCCGAGCGAGCCGAAGATGCAGAAGATGGCGAAGGCAACCGCCAGGAAGCGGCCCAGGCGCACCTTGCCCTGCTCAGCCAGGCCGCGGGACAGGTAGTACATGGGGCCGCCGGAGATGCTGCCGTCGGGATTCACGCGGCGGTACTTCACGCCCAACGTGCACTCGGCGAACTTCGTCGACATCGACAGCAGACCGGCCACGATCATCCAGAAGGTGGCCCCGGGCCCGCCGATCGTGATGGCGACGGCGACGCCCGCGATGTTGCCCAGGCCGACGGTGCCGGAGACAGCCGTCGCCAGCGCCTGGAAGTGCGAGACCTCGCCGACCTCGTCAGGCCCGGTGTAGTCGCCCTTGACCAGGCCGATCGCGTGCCGGAAACCCCGCACGTTGACGGCTCGGAAGTAGACCGTCATGAACACTGCCGCGAAGGCCAACCACGCGACCACCAGCGGGAAGGTCACGCCAGCGATGGTGACCGAGTAGAAGATCACCTCCTGGACGACAGTGGACAGCGTGGTGAAGGCGTCGTTCACGACCGAGTCAAGGCCGCCGCCGCCGTCCTGGGCCAGCTGGGCGATGGACATCACGGCACCACCGTCACGGGCACGGTGGCGATCTGGATGAGGTTGCCCGGTGTCGAGCCGAACAGCAGCGCGCGCACCCGGCTCTGCCCGCGGCGACCGACGACGATGTGGGAAGCCGAGCGCTCGGTGGCGATCTCGCAGAGCACCTCGGCGGGGTGGCCGTGCCGCACGAGCCCCTCAGCCTTGAGGCCCTTGTCTTCCAGCTCGGCGAGCAGCGGGTCGACGATGTTCGTCTGCGCGCTCTCGGTCTCGCGCTGCTTGTTCACCGACCGCCGTTCGTTCTCCTCGGCGGTCTGGACCGTGTACGGCGACCAGGGAACCACGTAGGCGACCAGGACCTGTGCGGGCTCTCGGACGTGCTGGGCGGCGAAGTGCGCTGCGCGAGCGCCGGCCTCGCTGCCGTCGACGCCGACGACGATGACTTCTGGCACGGTTCTGACCTCCAGGTCGAGCGCCGGTCGGCGCTGGGAACGGATGAGGGGGTTCTAAGGGGTGTCGCTGCTCGTCTCGAGCAGCGTGCGCAGGGTGCGCACCACGACAGACAGCGCGGCCAGGTCGAAGACCTCGCCGGCCGAGACCAGCTGCAGCCGGCTACGGGCGACCGCGACCCGGTCCGCGTTCGCCGCCTCCCACTGCGCGATGCGCTCACTCGGCTGGCCGGGTGGGGTGCTGCGCAGGACGTCGGCGGTCAGTCGGGCGAGGGCGGCGTAGAGGTCGTCACGCAGCGCAGAGCGAGCCAGCGCCTGCCAGCGGTCGGCCCGCGGCAGGGCGGTGATGCGACCGAGGTGGGTGTCGCCGTCGAAGGCCGCCGAGATCAGGTAGTGCAGCGCAGCGACGTCCGCCGGCGGCTCCCCCGACCCGTTCGCCAGGTCCACGACGTCGAGCAGCAGGAAGGCGTGCAGCAGGCTGACGGAGCTCCGGGCGAGGGCCGCCGGGACCCCCTGCGCCTCGCGCCGCGCGACCCCGTCGTGCAGCACGCCGTGCTCGGCGCCGAACACCAGCTCCGGCACTGTGGGCAGCAGCGCAGACACCGTCGGCCGGTAGCGCTCGACGGCGCCGGCCACGTCCTGCACCCGAGCGCCGTCGGCGAGCAGGTGGCGCACCACGCGGTCGACGAGCCGCCGGGCCTCCAGGTGCAGCGAGACCTGCACCCGCACGGGCAGCGGTGCGCGCAGCGCCTCGACGTCGCGCCAGTGCCGGCGCAAGCCGAAGACCTCGGTCGCCACGGTGTAGGCCCGCACCACCTCGTCGGTGCGCGCTCCGGTCTCCTCGGCGGCTCGGAACAGGAAGCTGGTGCCGCCCTCGTCGACGAGCTCGTTGACGACCGAGGTGGCGACGATCTCGCGCCGCAGCGGGTGGGCGCCCAGGTGCCCGCCGTAGCGCTCCACCAGCCGGGGCGGGAAGTACGCGCGCAGGTGCGCGTCGTACCAGGGCTCGTCCGGCAGGCCGGACGCGAGCAGATCGGCCTTGACGGTGTTCTTGGCGTAGGCCGTCAGCACCGCGAACTCCGGGGACGTCAGGCCTGTGCCGGCCACGCCACGGAGCTCCAGCTCGGTGTCCGAAGGCAGCGCCTCGAGGGACCGGTCGAGCGAGCCCGCGTCCTCGAGCGCACGCAGGTAGCGGCGGTGAACGGGCAGCATCGGCCGGGACTGCTCGCGGGCGTTGCCGAGCAGGACGTTCTGCGCGCGGTTGCCACGCAGGACGAGGTCGGACACCTCGTGGGTCATCTCGACAAGCAGGGCATCACGCTCGCCGCGGCTGAGCTCGCCGCTCTCGACGACGTCCTCGAGCAGCACCTTGATGTTGACCTCGGCGTCGGAGCAGGCCACGCCCGCCGAGTTGTCGATCGCGTCGGTGTTCAGCCGCACGCCGCACTGCGCCGCCTCGATGCGGCCGCGCTGGGTCAGACCGAGGTTGCCGCCCTCCCCGACGACCCGGCAGCGCAGCTCGCGCCCGTCCACGCGCACGGCGTCGTTGGCCTTGTCACCCGCGTCAGCCGGGCTCTCCGTCGAGGCCTTGACCCACGTCCCGATGCCGCCGTTCCAGAGCAGGTCCACGGGCGCCCGCAGCACCGCGCTGAGCAGCTCGTTCGGCGTCAGGCGCAGGCAGTCGTCCGGCAGCCCGAGGGCGGCGCGCACCTCGGCCGGGATCGGCACGGACTTGGCGCTGCGCGGGTGCACCGCGCCTCCGGGTGACAGCAGCGACCGGTCGTAGTCGTCCCAGGACGAGCGCGGGAGCGCGAACAGCCGCTGGCGCTCGGCGTACGACACGTCGGGGTCGGGGTCGGGGTCGACGAAGACGTGCCGGTGGTCGAAGGCCGCGATCAGGCGCAGGCTGCGCGACAGGAGCATGCCGTTGCCGAAGACGTCACCGGACATGTCGCCGATGCCGACGACGGTGACCGGGTCGACGTCGGGGTCGACGTCAAGCTCGCGGAAGTGCCGCCGCACCGACTCCCAGGCGCCACGGGCGGTGATGCCCATCGTCTTGTGGTCGTAGCCGACCGAGCCGCCTGAGGCGAAGGCGTCACCGAGCCAGAAGCCGTACTCCGCGGCGATCTCGTTCGCCGTGTCGGAGAACGTCGCAGTCCCCTTGTCCGCGGCCACCACCAGGTACGGGTCGTCGCTGTCGCGGCGCACCACCCCTTCCGGCGGCACGACCGTCCCCCCGACGCGGTTGTCGGTCACGTCGAGCAGACCGCGCACGAACGTGCGGTAGGCGGCTGTGCCGGCGGCCTGCCAGGCGTCCCGACCCTGGCCGGGGTCCGGCAGCCGCTTGGCGACGAACGCGCCCTTGGCCCCGACCGGGACGATGACGGCGTTCTTGACCACCTGGGCCTTGACCAGGCCCAGCACCTCGGTGCGGAAGTCCTCCCGGCGGTCCGACCAGCGCAGCCCGCCGCGGGCGACGGCGCCGAACCGCAGGTGCGCCCCCTCGACCTCGGGCGAGTAGACCCACACCTCGCGCTCGGGGCGCGGCTCCGGCAGTCCGGGGATGCGCTGCGCGGCGAGCTTGAACGACAGCCAGGGACGGGGCCGGCCGTCGGCGTCGCGCACCCAGTGGTTGGTCCGCACCGTCGCGCGCACCGCGTGCAGGAAGGAGCGCAGGATGCGGTCCTGGTCCAGGCTGGGCACGTCCGCCAGCGCAGCCTCGAGATCAGCTGCCAGCTCGGCAGACCGCTGTTCGCGGTCGCCCTCGGCGGCCGGGTCCAGCTGGACCTCGAAGAGCTCCACGAGCCGGCGTGCGATACCGGACTGGGCCGTCAGGCACTCCTCGACGTAGGCGGGCGTGAAGCTCCAGCCGCCCTGCCGCAGGTACTGCGCGTAGGCACGCAGCACCACGACCTGCGGGCCGGTGAGCCCGGCGCGCAGCACGAGAGCGTTGAGGCCGTCGCTCTCCACAGCGCCGCTCCAGGCGGCGGCGAAGACCGCCTGGAACTGCTCGGCCACGCCGGCGTCGGACAGGCGGTCGGCACCGGCGGTGCGCAGGGCGTAGTCGTAGAGGTGCGCGTCGACCGCGTGCAGCCGGTAGTCCCGCGCCTCGACGACCTCGACCGCCATGGACCGCAGCACGGGCAGGACGGCGGACAGTGACATCTCCTGGGTGCTGGCAACGCGCAGGTGCAGCATCCCGCTCGGGTCGCGCGAGAGGTGCAGTGACAGCACGTCGGGCGTCAGGGAGGCGATCCGGCGCAGATCCGTGGCCGCCACCTGCGCGGCGCAGTCCTCCTTGTAGGCCTCCGGGAACAGGTCCGGCAGCGCGAGCAGCAGCCGCGCCGCCTCCTGCGGCCCTGCCAGCGTCCGCAGCTCGTCGGCCAGGTCGTCGTCCCATGAGCGGGTGAGCGCGGCGAGCCGGCGCTCGAGATCGTCGCGGTCGACGTCCGGCAGGCGCTGCCCACGGGGCGGCCGCACCACGAAGTGGACTCGGGCCAGGACGGACTCGGTCACGCGCACCGTGTGGTCGACCGACGCGGCCTCGAACGCCTCGGCGAGCAGCCCCTGCATGCGCTGGCGGACCTCCCGGCCATAGCGGTCCCGCGGCAGGTAGATCAGGCAGGACAGGTAGCTCGCGTCGCGGTCGCGGCGCAGGAACAGCCGCAGCCGCCGACGCTCGCGCAGGTGCACGACCTCCTGCGCGACAGCGGCGAGGTCCTCGACGCCGGCCTGGAAGAGCTCGTCGCGGGGGTAGGTCTCCAGGACCTGCAGCAGGTCCCGGCCGCTGTGGCTGCTCGGAGAGAAGCCCGAGCGGCGCACGATATCGGCCACCTTGTGCCGCACCACCGGCACCCGCGAGACGCTGTCGGTGTAGGCCGCAGCCGGGAACAGGCACAGGAAGCGGTGCTCGACCTGCGTGCCGTCTGGTCCGAGGCGGCGGACGGCGACGCTGTCCAGGTGGGCGGTCTTCTGCACCGTCGAACGCACGGGCGAGCTGCTGACGACCAGCAAGCGGGGGTCCTCGGCGTGCCGCGGCGGGTCGCCGGCCGGGCCGTCAGGTCCGGCGCCGTGTCGCCGGAGCAGGCCGAGCTCCGAGCCGGGGACGACCTCGGCGCCGTCCGCGTCCACGGTCCACGTGGCGCTGCCCAGCAGTGTCCCGGGATCGGCCATCAGCCAGCGCAGCAGCTCGGCGGCGATGTCCCCCTGCGGCTGCTGCTCGACGGTGAGCGTGTCGGCGAGCTCGCGGGCGCAGGCCGCCATGGCCGGGCCGTCGTCGGCGGTCGCCCGCAGGTCGGCGAGCACCAGGTCGAGCCGCTCGACGACCGCGTCGGCGTCCAGCGGCGGGGCGTCCAGCTCCACGTGCACCCACGACTCCGACGAGCCGCCGTCCAGCCCGAGCAGCCGGCCCGACGCGTCACGGCGCACGTCGAGCACCGGGTGCAGGACGCCGGCGATGCCGCAGCCAAGCCGACTGAGCTCGGCGGTGATCGAGTCGACGACAAAAGGCAGGTCCGCGCTGACCACCTGCACCGCAGTGCCGGTCGGCGAGAGCGGACCCGGCTCCCCCGGGCCGGTGACCCGGACGAGCGCCTCGTCCGGGGACCGGCGCGCGGCCAGGGCCAGGTGTGCCAGCGCGGTGTCGGCCAGGTCCTGCGACGACCGGTCGGCGAGGTCACCTGCGCCGGCCTGCGCGTAGTAGCGCTCGACCAGAGACGGGAACTCCACCGCCGCAGGGCTCAGCTGTCCGTAGGCCGCCGTTCGTCCGTCGTCGACGGGAGAGGGCGCGGCGGGGACGGAATCCATGGGCTGCGGCTCCTGGGATCTGGGGACGGCAAACTAGCGGCTGACGAAGGAGCGCAGGAAGAAGGCCACGTTGGCGGGGCGCTCGGCGAGCCGGCGCATGAAGTAGCCGTACCAGTCGTCGCCGTACGGGACGTAGACGCGCATCGTGCGCCCGGAGGCCGCGATGCGGTGCTGCTCCGGGATGCGGATCCCATAGAGCATCTGGAACTCGTACGACGACGACGCCCGGCCGGTCTGCGCGACCAGCTCCTCCGTGCGGGTGATGAGCGCCGGGTCGTGCGTGGCGACCATGGGGTAGCCCTGTCCGGCCATCAGCACCTGCAGGCAGCGGGCGTACGACGCGTCGACCTCGGCCTTGTCGGTGAAGGCGACCGACGCCGGCTCGGCGTAGGCGCCCTTGACGAGCCGGATCCGTGAGCCGGGACCGGACAGGTCGCGGCAGTCGGCCTCGGTCCGCCGCAGACAGGACTGCAGGACGGCCCCCACCCAGGGAAAGGCCTCCCGCAGGGCGGCGACGGCCGTCAGGGTCGCGTCGACCGTGGAGCTGTCCTCCATGTCGACGCTCACCGTGGTGCCGACGGCGGCGGCCGCCGAGCAGATGACCTGCGCGGCGTCGAGAGCGATCCGGTCGCCGTCCGGCAGCGACTGCCCGAGAGCGGACAGCTTGAGCGACACCTCCGTGCGGTCGGCCAGGCCGGTGTCACCCAGGCGGCCCAGCACGGTGAGGTACGCCGCCGTGATGGCGTCGGCCTGCGCGGTGCTGCGGGTGTCCTCGCCGAGGTGGTCGAGCGACACGTGCAGGCCCTCGCCGACCAGGCGAGCGGTCGCCGCGAGCGCGTCGTCGACCTGCTCGCCCGCCACGAAGCGGTCCACCACCGCGCGGGTCACCGGCGCGGCGCTGATGAGCCGCCGGGTGCGGGTGCTGCGGGAGGCTGCCATGAGCAAGGGGTTCGGCACAGCGGCTCCTCGGGACGGAAGGGCGGTACAGCGGGACGGAGCAGGAATCTACGGACCGCTGGGCGGCCGGCCCATGGACGAGCGCCACGTCATGGTGACCGATATCTCGTACGATCGTCTGAGGCGGGCGGCGGCTCGCCTGGCGTACAGAAGGGGGCACAGGACGTGGGACCGGAGCTGCAGGACGTCGTGGACGAGGTCTCGCGGCTGCTCGGGTCCCCCGCGGTGCTCGAGGACCGCGGCTTCGGGCTCGTCGCCTACGGGCGCCAGGCCCCGACCATCGACCCGGTGCGGCAGGCCTCGATCCTGCAGCGGCAGTCCACCGACGAGGTGCGCGCGTGGTTCGAGTCGTTCGGCATCGCCATCAGCCGCGAGCCGGTGCGCACTCCGGCCAACCCCGCGCTCGGCACGACGGCCCGGCTGTGCCTGCCGGCCCGCGCGGGGGGCGTGACGCACGGCTACCTGTGGCTGGCGGAGCAGCACCTGCACGACCTGGACGCGCACCTGCCGGCGGCGATGGAGCTCGCGGCGCGCGCCGGGCGGCTGCTCGCCCGCGGTGCGCGTGAGCAGCAGATGCGCCAGGACCGGCTCGCCGACCTGTGTGACGACGACCG
>JBBSLB010000034.1:0-15928 GCA_038255675.1 Mycobacteriales bacterium | reverse complement strand
CAGCAACTGCGGCCACAGCGGGGTGCGGGCGGAGCGGTCGACGCGCGCGGCGGGTCCCCCTGGTCCGGTCACCGGACCAATGTACGGACATTGACGGCCGCCCTGCAAGCACGCGCTGCGGGCACATGGCGGCTCGTACTGATCGTCGTGTCGCAAACGGCTCCGTCCCGGGCCCAGAACCGACACGAGGATCAGTACGAGTCCGCTGGGGCCAAGATCGGGGGTCCGGGTGCGGGTCCGGACGGGGGTCCGGACGGGGGTCCGGACGGGGGTCCGGACGGGGGTCCAGATGGGGGCCAGGATGGGGGTCCGGGAAGCAGAGCGCCGTCGAGCAGGAGGTCGGACATGGACGCAACGGAGTGGGACGCCCGCTACGCGGCGGAGCCACAGTGGTCGGACGCGCCGAACGCGCTCGCCGCCGATCTGCTGCGTGACCTGCCGCCCGGGCGCGCGCTCGACGTCGCCGCCGGCGAGGGCCGGATGGCGCTGTGGCTGGCCTCGCTCGGCTGGCAGGTCACCGCGCTGGACTTCTCCGCCACGGGGCTGCAGCGTGGACGCGAGCGCGCCGAGCAGCGCGACCTCAAGGTGGACTGGCGGGTCGCCGACGCCACCGCCGCGGATCTCCGCCGGGAGCACTTCGATCTGGTGCTGGTGCTCTACCTGCACCTGCCGCACACGCCGCTGGTCGACGTGCTGCAGCGCAGCGCCCGGGCGGTCGCACCCCGCGGGCGGCTGCTGGTGCTGGGCCACGACTGCGACAACCTGCTGCATGGGACGGGCGGTCCGCAGGACGCTGCGCTGCTCTACGACGTCGAGACGCTGCGCGCGGCGGCGGCCGGGCTGGTCATCGAACGGGCCGAGCGGGTCCAGCGCCCGGTGGACGGCGGGGTCGCCGTCGACGCGCTGCTGCTCGCCCGTAGGTGAGGGTCACCGTCCGCCGACGACCTCTCGCAGCGGTGCCCGGTGCCTGACGCTGACGAGGGCGCGGCGGTAGATGGCCGAGGCGATCGAGGCCATCAGCGCCGTCACGCCGAGGTTCGTCCCACCCAGGACCAGCTCGCTCCCCACCCCGCCGGTCGGGGTGGGCGACGCCGGCCCGGTCGGAGCCGGATTCGTCGGAAGGGGTGCCTGCGGCGGGCTCGGGGAGGCGGCGGCGGGGCTCAACGCCCCCGGAGGTCGAGGGGGGTGTGTCGTCGCCACTGCAGGCGGCCGACAGGGCCACGGCGGGGAGGGCGAGGATCAGCGTGCGCGTCCACATGACCGTGTCGTGCCCGCGACCCCGCCGGCCCCAACCCGTCAGCGGTCCGCGCTACTCGCGGACCGTGCCGCAGCACTGGACCGACAGCTGGTCCAAGCCCGACGCCTTGGTGGCCGCCTGCCGGCTCCGATCGCGGGAAAGCGCCCGAACGGTCCCGTGGCTAAGCAGGTCGTTGACGCTCGACGTACAGCGCCGCGTCCGCCCGCGCGATCAGGACCGCCGAGCTGTCCCCGCGCTCCATCTCGGCCAACCCCGCGGTGAAGGACCCCGGCGAGGGCAGCGCGGACAGGATGACGTTCGCCTCGGCCAGACGAGCCGCAGCATCGAGCCGGCTGAGGCCGGACATCGCGCAGACGAACTCGTCCCCTCCGTAGCGGACGATGAGGTCATAGGACCGCAGCCTTGCCTTGAGCGCGTGCGCGACGGACCGCAGCAGGTCATCGCCCGCCGCGTGCCCGCCGGAGTCGTTGACGACCTTGAGGTTGTCGACGTCGATGAAGGCGACGATGAGGGATTGACTGGTCCGCTCAACGCGCGTGATCTCGCGCGCGAGCTCGACAAGGCCCGCCCCCCGGACGTGCGCTCCGGTAAGGATGTCCACCGAGAAGCCGTCCCGTTCCCTGGCGGCCGCACCTCGGTCGGCCTGGGCGGTGCTGCGGTCCTCCTCCGCTCGGACCCGCTCGCCTGCTCCTTGTGCACGGTCGGACAAGGCGGTGGTGCGGTCCAGCTCGGAATGCACGCGCTCCCGGGCGCCGGCACCGCGGTCGGTCCTCGAGGTCGTCCGGTCGCGGCCGGCCAGGGCCCGCTCGCTCGCACCTGCTTCACGGTCGTGCAGCGCACGCTCACGGTCCGCTGCCGCCGCGCGTCGGGCGGCGGTGAGACGGACGATCCTGGCTGCGACGTCGGGCACGGGCCCGCTCTCCGCCTGCTCGGCCTGGTGGTCGCGGCGGGTCGCCGCCTCGTCGCGGCGGGTTCCCGCCCTGTCCCGCTTGTCGGCCAGTCCGTCTCGCTGGTCGGCGGCCTGGTCGCGCCGGTCACCCGCCTCGTCGCGACGGTCGGCGATGAGGTCCCTCTGGTCGCCGACCAGGTCCCGGAGGTCGCCCACATGATCGCGCTCGTCGCCGGCTTCGTCACGCTCCGCCCCCGCCCGGTCGCGACGGGTCCCAGCTGCGTCGCGGGCCTCGCCGAAGGAGAGAGCATCCCCGGTCGCCACCGCGGGCTGCGCGCCGTGCTGAGCGATCAGCCGGCTGATGGCGGCCCCGTCGCTGGGTCGGCCGAGCAGGAAGCCCTGCCCGAGAACCCCCTGGCCGGCGAAGTACTGGCGCTGGCTCTCGGTCTCGATGCCCTCGGCGATACAGGCCATGCCGAAGCTGCGGGCCAGCCCGACGACCCCCGCCACGATCGCCATCGCGCCTCCGTCGGCGGGAATCCCGTCCACGAAGGAGCGGTCGATCTTCAAGGTCGTGGCGGGCAGATCCCGCAGGTAGACCAACGACGCGTAGCCGGTACCGAAGTCGTCGATGGCCAGGTGGACGCCGTGGTCGCGCAGCAGCAGGAGCTGGTCCATGCCCGCTGAGCCGCTCTTGAGCAGGACCGACTCGGTGAGCTCCAGGGTCAGCGCCTGCGACGGCACCCCGGCCAGCTCCAGGGCCGCGAAGACGTCCGCCGTGAACGTGCTCCTGGTCAGCTGCACCGCCGAGACGTTGACCGCCACCGGGACCAGGACCCCGTGGTCGTGGCGCCATTGGGCCGCCTGGGCCGCGGCCAGCTGCAGCACCCGGCCGCCCAGCTCCACGATCAGCCCCGAGACCTCTGCGGCGGACACGACCTCCAGGGTCGGGAGGGGCCGACCCTCAGGGTCCGTCAGCCGGAGCAGCGCCTCGGCGGAGACGACCAGGCCTGAGGACAGGTCGAAGACGGGCTGGAAGGCCAGACCGACCTGGTGACGGTCGAGAGCCTGGCGGATGTAGGTCTCCAGCTCCTGCTGACGCTGCTGGGCCCGGCGTTGCTCCGGGGCGGCGAACACCACGACGTTGCCGCCCTCGTCGCGGGCCAGCCGGGCGGCGTTCTCCGCGTCCTGCACGAGCCGCCCAGTCTCGGACACGACGTTCACCGTCCCAGCGGCGGCGGTGCTGATGCCGATGCTCACGCGCAGGGTGACCGCGCCGCCCGGGAGCTCGAGGGGGACGCCTACCGAGGCGAGGAAACGGTCGGCGAGGCTGGCGGCGTCGTGTCCGCCGCCCGGGACGACTGCCCCGAAGACCCCTGGCTGCAGGCTGGCAACGGTGACGTCCGCCTGGGTCTGGGCAATGAGACGTTCCGCGACCTGCGCCAGCATGCGGTCACCGGCGGCGAACCCTTCCCGGTCGATCAGGGCGCGCAGACCGTCCACCTCGAGGATGAGCACAGCGGCCGGGACGTCGTCGTCGGCGAGGACGACGGCCTGACGTACCCGCTCCAGGAAGAGCGCGCGGTTGGGCAGCCCGCTCACCGGGTCGTGCGTGCTCTGCCGGGCCAGCGCATCCTCGAGGTCCTTGTAGGCCTGCAGGTTCTCGATCCGCAGGACCGCCCGGCGGGGGCCGTCGCCAGCCGGCACCGCCAGCGAGACCAGGCCCCACCGGACCTCGCCGTCCTCCGTGACGAAGCGCAGCTCGACGCGGTCCGGCCGACCGCCGGCCAGGCTCAGCACCCTCTCAGCGGCAGGCAGGTCCGGCTCGTAGACCACAGAGGTGAAGGACCGGCCGACCAGCTGCTCTCGCGGTCGTCCGAGGAAGCGAAGAAGCTGTGCATTGACCTCGACGAAGGTGCCGGCAGCGTCCACGACGGCGTCGGCTGTTGGGCTGGCCTCGAAGGCAGCCTGCAGCCGGGCCTGTCCCTGCCGCAGCAGGTCGTTGGCCGCCTGGAGCGCTGCGCGGCCGGCGACCCGCTCACCGATGTCCCGGCAGAAGGCGTGGAAGCCGCCGCCGTGATCGTCACTGTCGATGCTCCACGGCGTCAGCTCTACCTGGATCTCGTGACCGTCCCGGTGCCGCGCCGTGAGCTCCACCGACGTCCCGAGAAAGCTCGGTGGTCCCCCCTCGACCAGCCGCCGGATCCCCTTGGTGTGAGCTTCGCGCTGGTCCTCGGGGACGATCAACCCGGCCAGCTGCTGACCGATGGCATCACCGGCGGCGTAGCCGAAGACAGCCTCGGCCGCGGCGTTCCACTCGAGCACGACGCCATGCGGGTCGATGTGGATGTAGGCGTCGGTCGCCGCGTCCAGGACCCGCTGACGTCCCAGCTCGGCAGTCAGCCGATCGGTGTCGGCGCTGACCTTCGGGCTCAGGTCTGTCAGCAGGGCAGCGGAGCTTGCGGGGGCGTCGGCGGTGGCGGCCAGACAGCTCACTGTCAACCGCATCTGCACGGCCCGGCCGGTGCGATGGCGGTAGACCCGGGTGGCTTCGTACGAGGAGCAGGTCCCGGTCCTCAGCGCCTCGCTCGCCGGTTCGGTGTCCCAGGGGTGGTCGGGGTGCTCGAGCTGCCGCGCTGACCGGCCAAGGAGCTCGACCGCTTCGTAGCCGAGCATCCTTGCGGCCGCGCCGTTCACGTCGACGATGACCCTGTCCGCGGACATCTCGAGGTATCCCGTCGAGCCCTCCGCCACGAGCCGGTCGAAATGCGCGAGGCGCACCGCGACCGGCTGGTCGGGTCTCCGCCGCACCGGCGCCGGGCCTGGGTCGTGCCCCGCTCGGGTCTCCAGCTGCCACACGACCTGGTCGGCGAGCGCGAGGAGCATTGCCTGCTGGTGCGGGCTCGCCGTGCGCGCGCGGGTGTCCAGGACGCACAGGGAGCCGATTGCGGCACCGCCGCTGGTCACCAGCGGCGCGCCGGCGTAGAAGCGGAGGTGGGGCTCTCCGACGACCAGCGGGTTCGCACAGAATCTAGGGTCCACGGTGGCGTCCTCGACCAGCAGGACCCGAGTCTGCCGGATGGTGTGGTCGCAGAACGCCACCTCCCGGGAGGTCTGCGCCAGGTCAAGACCGACCTTGGCCTTGCACCACTGCCGGTCGCTGTCCACCAGGCTGATCAGAGCGGTCGGTGCGTCGAAGATGCGCGCCGCCAACCCCACGACCTCGTCGAGCTCGGCCTGGCCCGCAGTGTCAAGCACGTCGAGGCGGCGTAGGGCAGCCAGCCGTTCGACCTCATCGACCATGGCAAGCCACCGCCGGGACCGTCCCGCAGTGACCTTGCTTGTCCTGCTGCGGAGCTGGCATGAGGCAAACCGCCCTTGCGCGATCATCTCGGCTGGCCCGAGTGGACGAGGTGTCGCGGCGACCGCCCGCGGCGGCCCTGCCGTCCCGGTGAACGCCGGCGTGAACGTCGAATCTACGCCTTGCCGAGCGGCCGTGCGGCAGAACCGGCTCTTCCGGGTGATCGGCCACTGGTGCAGCCAGACACACTGGACCGATGAGCTCCCGCGCCTCCACGGCCGAGATCCGGCAGTGGGCTCGGGAGCAGGGGATAGCGGTCGGTGACCGCGGGCGCCTTGCACCTGACGTACGGGCCGTACGAGCTCGCGTCGCGTAGGAGCGACGGCAGGCGCAGAAGTCGGCACCTCCCGCGGACGACCTGTCGCGCTCGCCTACCCGTCGACCGGCGCAGCGCTGCGGACCCGTTCGTCGTACCCGCAGGTCTGGTTTCGCCCTGCCTGCTTGGCCCGGTAGAGCGCGGCGTCGGCGTCGGCCAGCACGGCGTCGGGCTCCGGGCGGGACGGATCGTGCTGGGCCACTCCCGAGCTCACGGTCACGACCTCGCCGGGTCGACCGGGGTGCGCGAGGCGGAGCTCCAGCACGGCCCGGGCGCAGCCTGTCGGCGCCGGTGTGCGCACCCACCCGGTCGGCGGTGTCCAGGAGCAGCGCGAACTCCTCGCCGCCGTACCGGTAGAGGCCGTCGGTGCTCCGCACCCGACTGGACAGGGCGTCGGCGACGCGTTCGAGGACGCGGTCGCCCTCCAGGTGCCCAGCCGTGTCGTTGAAGGACTTGAAGTGGTCGATGTCGAACATGGCGACACTGAAGCCGCGGCCGTGGCGAGACACTCGCGCGTGGAGCCTGTCGAGGTCCTCCTGGAGCGCGCGCCGGTTGGGCAGGCCCGTCAGGGGGTCGCGCCGGGCGAGCGCGTGCTGACTGTTGCCGAGATCGACCAGGTCCTGCTGCTGGCGCTCCAGCGACCGGTGCAGATCGGTGACGCGTTGCGCGGCGATCAGCCGCAGCTCGAGCTGCGCCGAGCTGACCGGCTTGGACAGGTAGTCGTCGGCACCGGCCTGCATGCCCACAAGCGCGTCGCTCCAGCTGTCGTGGGCGGTGACGAGGATCAGGTGCGTGTACCGGACGTGCCTGGATTCGGCGGTCCCGACGGGCCCGTCCAGCCCCGCAGGACCCTGCTCCCGGAGCCGCCGGCACAGCTCGAGGCCGCCCAGGACCGGCATGTCGCGGTCGCTGATGACGACGTCGAAGGCGCCCGCCTGGAGGCGCTGCCACGCATCCTCGCCATCGGACGAGGTCGTCACCTCGTGCCCGAGCCGCCGGACGATCGTCGCGGCCAGCAGCGCACTCACAGGCTCGTCGTCGACCACGAGCACCTTCACCAGCGCCACCGGAGGGAGCCGGCCCGGAGCGGACCGCGCCGGTCGGTGCAGGTCACGCGAGTGCCTGCCTGAGGAGCTCGTGCTGGTTGCGCATCCGCTCCAGGAGCTCGCCCGTGCCCGCCAGCTGGCCGAGCCCGGCCAGCACCTCCACCTCGGCCGACAACCCGGCCAGCGCGGTCGCACCGAGGTTGACCGACAGGCCCTTCAGCGTGTGCGCGCGGGCAGCGATGGCAGCGATGGCAGCAGCATCTCCCCCAGCCAGGGCGCCCGCCAGGCCGGCGAGGTGCTTGGGCGTCTCCTCCAGCAGCGCGTCGATGAGCTGTCGGCGCACCGGATCGTCGCGGTCGGGCCCGAGGACGTCATCGAGGCGCGCCTGTACGCCGTCCGAGGGCGACACCTGGCTCGGCGCCGCGTCGGGGGTGTGCGGCGCGGCGGCTCGCGCCGGTACGCAGCCGAGGGCATCGGCCAGCTGAGCGAGCCGAACGGGCTTGAGCAGGAAGCCGTTCATACCGGCGTCGGCGCACGCCCGCCGGTCCTGGTCCAGGCTGCTGGCCGTCAGCGCGACGACGTGGGGCTGCTGGTCGGCCGGCAGCTGGGCCCGCAGCGCCGACGTCGCCGCGAGCCCGTCCATCACCGGCGACGTCGACGAGATGGCCCAGCCTGGTCAGCATGGCCCGTCCCACGCCTTGGTTCACGGGGTTGTCCTCGACGAGCAGGACGCGCAGCGGCAGGTGCACCGCATCCGGTCCGGCGTCGGACGGGACGTCACCTGCTGCGGCCCTCGACGTGACCTGTCCCCGCTCCAGGACAGCGGCGATCTCTGCGCGCAGGGCCGCTGCGCGGACCGGCTTGCCGTGCTGGGCGTCGAACAGTCCCGGCTCGTGCGAGGTGGTGGCCAGGCGGGTCAGCAGGACCAGCGGCAGCCCGGCCGTCGCGGGCCGGCTCATGATGTGCCTCGCGAGCTGCTCGCCGTCCATGCCGGGCAGGTCCAGGTCCAGGACCGCGTCGTCGAACGACCTGACGTCGAGGGCGGCCAGAGCGTCCGCACCGCTGCCGGCGACCTCGACGTCGACGCCGGCCGCCTCCAGCTGGAGGCGCAGGACCTGCCGGTGGGTCTCGTTGTCGTCCACGACGAGCATCCGCAGGCCGGACAGGGCGGTGCCGGGTGAGGTGGGCACGGCGGCGAGTGCGCCGGTCGCCAGCACCAGGTCGACCCGGAACGTGCTCCCGACCCCGAGGGTGCTGTCCACCGAGACGGTTCCACCCATGGCCTCCACCAGGCTCTTGCTGATGGCGAGCCCGAGTCCGGAGCCGCCGTAGAGCCGGGTGGTCGAGGCGTCCACCTGACTGACGGACAGGAACAGCCGGTCGAGCCGGTCGGTCGCTATGCCGATGCCGGTGTCGCGGACGGAGAAGGTCAACGCGACGGACACCTGCCGGTCGTCGCGCTGACCGCCGTCGGCCGGGGCCACGGCGAGCAGGACCTCGCCCGTCTCGGTGAACTTGATCGCATTGGCCAGCAGGTTGACCAGGACCTGCTTGAGCCGGTGGGAGTCGCCGACCACGACGCCCGGGCACCGCTGGTCGACGTAGGAGATGAGCTCGAGCTCACCTGCGGCCGGCGCCACCAGGGCGATGGCCTCGTCGACGCATTCACTCAGGGAGAACGGCAGGTCCTCAAGCACCGGGCCGCCTGCTTCGAGGCTGGAGAAGTCCAGGATGTTGTTGATGACCGCCAGCAGGGTGTCCCCGCTGCTGCGGATCGTCTCCGCGAAGCTGCGCTGGCGTACGTCCAGGTCGGTCTCGAGCAGCAGACCGGTGAGGCCGATCACGGCGTTCATCGGCGTGCGTATCTCGTGGCTCATCGTGGCGAGGAAGGCCGACTTGGCGTGGGTCGACGTCAGCGCGGCGTCCCTCGCCAGCGCCATGGCCTGCGCGGCCTGCCGGCTCTCGGTGACGTCCAGGGAGATCCCGCAGGTCGCGTAGACAATCCCGTCCGGGTCGCGCAGGGGGAACTTCACCGACTCGAAGTAGCAGCGCCCGTCCGGACCGTCCGACCACTTCTGGACGTGGTGCTCACCCTCCTGCGCCCGCAGGTCGTTCACTCTCCAGACCGGCGCAAGCTCCGGGTCGAGGTAGGTGTCGTCCTTGCCCAGCAGGTCGGCCTCGCTCACGCCGAACGCCTTCTCGAACGGCTCGTTCGCCAGCAGGTAGCGCCCATCGAGGTCCTTGACGTAGACCAGCGACTGGCTGTTCGCGATCACACCGCGCAGCATCAGGTCACGGGTGTCCCGCTCCCGCTGTGCGATCCACCGGGCGGTCACGTCCACGGTCTGGGTGGAGAAGTACTGGGGTGATCCGTCCTCGGCCCGCACCAGAAAGGCCGACAGCTCGGCATGGACGACCGTTCCGTCCGGGCGCAGGAAGCGCGTGGTCGCCTCGAACCCGGGCACGGCGCCCTCGCGGGTCTGCTGGAAGCCTCCCAGGCTCGAGGACAGGTCGTCTGGGTGGGTGAAGTCGGCGAGCGGCCGGCCCACCAGCTCGGAGCTGCCTCGGTCGAGGAAGGTCTCGAAGACCGGGTTGACCACCAGCAGCCTGCCGTCCAGCCCGGTCAGGCACATGCCGACCAGAGCGTCCTCGAAGGCGCTTCGGAAGACCCGCTCGGTGGCCTGCTCGCTCATCTTGCGATCGGTGATGTCCTGGATCTGGCTGACGAAGTACAGCGGCTCGCCGTCGTCCGCCAGGACCAGGCTGACGGTGAGCAGCACCCACACGAGCGCGCCGGAGGCCGAGTAGTACCGCTTCTCCAGCGCGTAGGTGTCGAGCTCCCCACCAGGAGCTGGGCGAGCAGGCTCAGGTCCGCGTCGAGGTCGTCCGGGTGCGTGATGTCCTGGAACGTCAACGCCAGCAGCCGTTCGGCCGGGTAGCCCATCAACCGGCACAGCGCCGGGTTGACCTCGCGGAACAGCCCGTCCAGACCGACGATGGCGATCCCGATCGGGGCGTGCTCGAACGCGAGTCGGAAGCGCTGCTCGGACTCCCTGAGCTGCTGCTCGCCGTGTCGGGTCTCGGTGACGTCCTGCGAGAAGGCCATGCCGGCCAGCGCCACCCCGTCCTCGCCGAGGATCGGGCCCAGCCGCAGGCTGAACATGCGGCCGCCATAGGGCACGTCGAAGCTCGACGACTCGCCCGCGAGCGCGGCCCGGTAGCGCGGCTCGAGGGCGGCCGCCGTCTCCGGTGGGAAGGCCTCGAAGATGGTCTTCCCCTCGAGCAGCTCGCGCGACAGCCCCACCTTGGCCAGCCCCAGGCCGCCGGCCGACAGGTGGCGAAGATCGTGGTCGTAGACGATCGGCGCGCCGTGCGGGAAGGAGTGCACGATCGGGTGGTCGGACGACGCGAGGAGGTCAAGGGCCTGACGGTCCCGGGCCGACAGCTGGCGCGGCACGGCGGGATTCACCGAACGGCCGGGAGCGTCGTGCGCGGCGACCGGTGACCGGCGCCGGACCCGGGAACGCGTCGCATGATCGTGGCTACCCGGGTCGGTGGCCTCCGTGACACATGGGCCGACCCGTGCGCAGGCAGTTGCGTCCACGAGCTGGTGCTGGAGCTCTGCTCCGGGGCGCCGGGGCGTGCGTCGCCGCCGGCCCCCGCGCTCGATCGTCACAGGAACGTCGCGGTAGCCGGCCAGCCATGGTGGGCAGGGCCACGCCGTGGTGGACGCGCCCGGGCCGCAGGAGTCCGGCTGGACACCGGGGACGTCCTGCTGCGACAGAACCCGCCAACGTCCGGCGGCCAGACCCGTCGCGCGCCCCCCTCCGACACCCGAGGAGACCCGTGCTCGAGCTGCTCCTGCTGCTGGTCGTCCTGCTGCTCGTGGCAGCCAATGCCCTGTTCGTCGCCGCGGAGTTCTCGCTCGTCACCGTGGACCGAAGCGGGGTGGAGCGCGCAGCTCGGGACGGCGACACCGGCGCGGCGTCGATGCTGGCCGCTCTGCGCAGCCTGTCGACCCAGCTGTCCGGGGCGCAGCTGGGCATCACCGTGAGCAGCCTGGCGGTCGGCTTCCTCATTGAGCCGTCGCTGGGTGAGCTGCTGGCGCCCCTCATCGGCAGCACCGGGCTGTCCTCGGCGGCCAGTGCCGGAGTGGCCGTGACGGTGGCGCTGGTGCTCATGACGGCCTTCCAAATGGTCCTGGGCGAGCTCGTCCCCAAGAACTGGGCCATCGCCGAGCCGATGCGTGTCGGACGTCGCGTAGCCGGACCGCAGCGCGCTTTCACCGCGGCCACAGGCCCGCTGATCCGCTTGCTCAACGGCACGGCCAACCGCCTGCTGCGCGCCATGGGCATCGAGCCGCAGGAGGAGCTGCGCTCAGCGCGCCGCCCCGAGGAGCTCGCGGCGGTAGCGCTGCGGTCGGGCCAACGAGGGACGCTCGACGAGAGGACTGCCGCGCTGCTCGAACGGGCGGTCGGGTTCGGTAAGCGCACAGCCGATGACGTCATGACACCCCGGCCGAACGTGCACTTCCTGCGGGCCGACACGTCGGCCGCCGACGTGCTGCGGCGGTGCGCCGAGACAGGGCACGCGCGGTTCCCGGTCATGGGCGAGTCCGTCGACGACGTCCTGGGTGCCGTGCACTTCAAGCACGCCCTCGCCGTCCCGGTCGAGGACCGCGAGCGGGTGCCCGTCCGCGAGATCCTGCGGTCCATCGCGGGCGTGCCGTCGACGCTTCGCCTGGACGAGGTCCTGGCCGTCCTCCGCGAACCGGGGTTGCAGATCGCCGTGGTGGTCGACGAGTACGGCGGGACCGACGGCATCGTGACCTTCGAGGACCTGGTCGAGGAGATCGTCGGAGAGATCGCCGACGAGCAGGACGGCGACGACGATCGGGGCGCCCTGCTCGACGACGGCAGCTGGGTGGTCTCTGGACTGCTGCGGCCCGACGAGGCCGGCCGGATAACCGGGCTGCACCTGCCCGAGTCGACCGACAACGACACCTTGGCGGGCCTGCTGGTCGAGCGGCTGGGCCGAGTGCCCCAGGTCGGTGAGTCCGTGGTCGTCCAGGCGACGGACGCGAGCTCGCCGGACGAGGACGGCGTGCCGACACCCACCGGCGTACGGCTGCAGGCCGAGGTGCTGGACGGGCTGCGCGTGGACCGCGTCCGGGTGGTCCGGGTGCCCGTCGAGGACGTTCCGGCTGAGGAGGAGCTGTGAACGACCTCCTCGCGCTGGGCCTGGCCGTGCTGCTGCTCGCGGGCAACGCCTTCTTCGTCGGCGCGGAGTTCGCGCTGATCAGCGTGCGCCGCGAGCAGCTCGAACCGCGCGTCGCGGCCGGCTCCCGGCGCGCGCGCACCACGCTCAAGGCGGTCGAGCAGGTCTCGCTGATGATGGCGGGCGCACAGCTGGGCATCACGATCTGCTCGCTGGGGCTGGGGGCCGTGGGCGAGCCCGCGGTCGCGCACCTGCTCGAGCGGCCGTTCGACGCGGCCGGGGTCCCGGACGCCCTGCTGCACCCGATCGCCTTCGCGCTGGCGCTGACGATCGTCGTGGGGCTGCACATGGTCCTGGGCGAGATGGTCCCGAAGAACATCGCGATCGCGGGCCCGGTCGCCGCGGCGATGCTGCTCGGGCCGGCGCTCTACGCGGTGGTCCGGGTCCTGCGCCCGATCATCTCGTTCCTGAACGCGATCAGCAACGGCGTCCTGCGGCTGCTGAAGGTGACTCCCACCGACGAGGTGGCCTCGACGTTCACGGCCGACCAGGTGCAGGACCTGGTGGCGGAGTCGCACGGCGAAGGGCTGCTCGACGAGCAGGAGCGGCAGCTGCTCGCAGGCGCGATCGACTTCGAGCGCCGCACGGCGGCGGACGTGGTGGTCCTGCACTCCTCGCTGGTGACGGTCACCGGCACCGAGACGGTCGGCGAGCTGCACGAGCTCTGCGCCCGTAGCGGCTACTCGCGCTTCCCGGTCCGCGACGACGGGGGACTGCGCGGCTACGTGCACGTCAAGGACCTCGCGTACGTGCCGGCCGACGGACTGAGCGAACGGGTCGCGCCTGACCTGGTCCGCGGGCTGTCCCGCGTGCGCGAGGACGACCGGCTCGGCGCCGTCCTGTCCACGATGCGCGCAGACGGCTCGCACCTGGGCGAGGTCGTGGACGCCGCAGGCGCCTCCACCGGCGTGGTCATGCTCGAGGACGTGCTGGAGGAGCTGGTGGGGGAGGTTCGCGACGCCACCAGCGGGTGAGCACCCGCTCCGACAGCTGAGCGGGCCGGACGGCGGCGAGGAGATCGCAGGAGTCACCCACCGGGGCCCCGTCGACCTCTCATGCCGAGAAGCGCGCGGTCGGCATGGCCGACCACAGCCGCCGGCCAGTGCGGCGGGGTCTGCCCAGACCGGGGCGGGTGCAAGCACCTTCCTCGCCGGCCGTGGCGTGCGCGGTGCAGCCGGAGGCAGGCAGCAGCTCGGCGAAGTGGGCGCTGCACGGACCGGCGGCAAAGAGCTCGTACGTGGCCGGGTCCGCCGAACGGGACCGACGCCGCTCCAGATCCCTCCCGCAACACCCCCCTCCCGCCCACCTACGGTGGGGCCATGACGACATTGCGCGAGGTCGGCGAGAGGGACGGCTGGCGCTGTTGGCTGTGCGATGAGCCGGTTGACCCCGACGCCTCGGTCAACGCTGACCGTGGACCCAGCGTTGACAGCGGCGCTGCCACGAAGGGCAAGAAGGCCGGCGTGGACAGGCTCGCCCACCGGGCTTGCAACACGAAGAAGGGCGCCGTCAAGCCGCTCGTGCCATGGTCGCCGGAGCTGTTCGTCGTCGACCCCGCACCGCTCGTCGCGACCGTGGACAGGCTCGGCCGCAAGGGTGGTCGTGAGGTCGTCGCGCGCTGTCCCAGTCGCGAGGACGCCGACGCCGCAAGCACCTGGCTGCTTGACCGCCTGTCCCGCTTCGCTCCGAACCTGCCCCTCTCCACCTCGGTCGAGGCCGGCGGCGGTCAGTTCCTACTGGTGCTCAGGACCGCCTGAGTGCGGCCTACTGGTCGAGCGGTGGGGCTCCACCGACGAGGCCGGCATCATGGCCCAGCTCGGGCTCGCTTGATGTTGCGCCCTGCTGACCGGCTCACGAGCGGCATGATCGCTGGAGCGGCCGGGGGCACCCGCCCGTAACGCCTTCACCTAGGCCCAGCAGGCCGTGAAGGGCACCCGTTCCAGCGCCACGCCGGACCCGCACAGGCCGTGATCCAGTCGGTCGGCCGTTGTCTGGCGCAACCGCTGCTCGCCCTGTCCGGCGCGTTTCTCCCGCGGCCCGGGATCTGGCCGGACGTGCGCTGACGTAGTGCAAAGCCCGGTGGGCGTCTTGGCCCCGACATCTCATTCAGCGTGCCTGCGGCGGCTGTTGTCTGAGGTGGGCACCTGCTCTGACCTGCATGTTCGTACCTGGACCGCTCTGGGACGTTCTGGACCGTCGTCGGGCTGTGATGGCCCACAGACGGCCCAGGACCGGCCCGCGGGGTGGCCGCGGGTCAGGGCTAGCCCGGTCCGGCTGACCTGCACGTCGCAGATCTTGGCGACGGCGGTGCCCAGCACGCCGGGGAACGTGGCGTAGCCGCCAGCGATGGTTATGCCAGCGGTGCGGCCCTGCTTGTTCGCGTAGGTGCCCAGCGCGATCGTGACCGGCCGGCGGGAGACCCGGTGGAAGTTCTCCCCGCAGTCCCCGGCCGCCCAGGCTTCCTCGACGCCGGTCCATAGCCGCCGGTCCACGGCTGGCCTACGGCGCGTTCGCCTTCGTCGAGGCGCGCTACCGACGGGTAATCTCCAGCGCCTCCGGCACCTGACCGATGCCTCTCCCTGATCCGGAAGGACCCAGCATGCGCGCGGTACGACGAGGTTCCGGCAAGCCCCTGCTCCTGGTCCACGGACTCGGCTCCAGCGCCCGCAACTGGGACCCGGTCGTGCCGGCCTTGAGCGCCGCCCGCGAGGTCATCGCGGTGGACCTCCCCGGCTTCGCCGGAGAGCCGGCGGTGAGCGGGCCGGCCACCATCGCCGCGCTCACCGACGCCCTCCAGCAGTGGATCGTCGCCGAGGGCCTGGCCGGCGTCGACGTGGTCGGCAGCTCGATGGGCGCGCGCATGGTGCTCGAGATGGCGCGCCGCGGGCACCGCGGCACCGTCGTCTCGCTGGACCCCGGCGGCTTCTGGACCGATGTCCAGGCCAAGGTCTTCGGCGGCTCCATCAAGGCCTCCGTCGCCCTGGTCCGGACTCTGCAGCCGGTGCTGCCGGCCTTGGCCCGCAGCCCGGTCGGGCGCACCGCGCTGCTGGCGCAGTTCTCCGCCCGACCGTGGGCACTGCCCGCCGACCTGGTGCTGACCGAGCTGCGGGGCTTTCGCCGGTCGGTGTCGTCGAGCCTGGACTCCGCACTGGACGCGCTCGCCAACGGCCCACGCCAGGAGGGGGCGCCGACCGGCTCGCTCCACGGCAAGGTGGTGATCGGCTGGGGACGCCACGACCGTGTCACGCTGCCGAGCCAGGCGGCGCGCGCGTGTGCGGCCTTCCCCGACGCCACCCTCCACTGGTTCGAGGAGTCCGGTCACTTCCCGCACTGGGACTCGCCTGACGAGACGGTCGACATGATCCTGTCCAGTACCGCCTGAGCTCAGCGCGGCCGCTGCGCCGCCGTCGCGTCGAGCAGCAGCAGGAAAGCGCCCTGCACGACGACGGCCGACCCGTCGCCGCGCAGCGCCCGTCCCGCACCAGCCACGCCCCCGCACCAACGTTGCCGACGTCCAGACCGGCGTTGACCAGCCCGCCTCCCACTGGGCACGGCGCCACGGCGGGCCCGACAAAGTCCGGCGCCTACCGCACTAGGTAGCGCGATGTCGTCGAGGGAAGGCACCCCGGTGCAGCCCGGCTACAGGCCTCGGCTCAGCACGAGCTAAGGGCGTACGTCACGACGCACCATGACCGGCGAGGTGAACGTACTTTTCGCGGCATGAGCGAAAAGTCCGCCGGCCACGGCTCGCCGGTCCGCCGTGCCTGCACCGGGGCGGGTG
>JBBSLB010000033.1:0-15974 GCA_038255675.1 Mycobacteriales bacterium | reverse complement strand
GACGCGACCCTGCTGGGTGAGCAGATGGCCCGGCTGCACCGGCTGGCCCACCGCGTGGTCTGGGCGAACCCGCGCAAGGCCGCCCCCGGGTTCGCGCCGCTCGCGGCCGGCATGGCAGCGTCCCTGCCGCACGTCGACGACTTCGTCGAGGGGCACAGCCTGGCGGCTCTCGAGCACCTCGCGGACGTCGTCGTCGGCCGGACCGGATCGAGGAGGAGTGGGCGTGCGTGACATCGCTGAGGGACTGCGGGACCTGCTCGGCCGCGACACCCCCTTCGCCGTCGCCACCGTCATCGGCGCCAAGGGCAGCTCGCCCCGACCGCCCGGCGCCGCGATGGCGGTCAGCGCCGACGGCGAGGCGCTGGGCAGCATCTCCGGCGGCTGCGTCGAGGGCGCGGTCTACGACACCGCCGAGCGGGTGCTCGGGGGAGAGGGGGCGGTCGTCGAGAGCTACGGCTACAGCGACGACGACGCGTTCGCCGTCGGTCTGACCTGCGGTGGCACCCTCGAGGTGCTCGTCGCTCCCGCCGACCGCGCGCTGCTCTCCGCGTGGGCCGAGCGGGTCGCCGTCGACGACCCCGTCGCGCTGGCCACGGTCGTGAGCGGCCCCGCCCCGCTGGGCGCACAGCTGCTCGTCGGCGCCGACGACGTGCTCGGCACGCTGGGCGCGGAGGGGCTCGACGTCGCCGTCACCGACGACGCGCGCGGAATGCTCGACGCCGGCCAGACCGGCGACCGGCACTACGGGCCAAACGGCCAGCGCCGCATCGACGACGTGACCGTCTTCGTGCAGTCCTTCACCCCGCCGCCGCGGATGCTCGTCTTCGGAGCCACCGACTTCGCTGCTGCGGTCAGCCGCATCGGCGTCTTCCTCGGCTATCGCGTCACCGTCTGCGATGCGCGCCCGGTCTTCGCGACTGCGCGCCGCTTCCCCGAGGCCCACGAGGTCGTCTGCGAGTGGCCGCACTCCTACCTCGCCCGCACCGAGGTCGATGCGCGCACGGTGATCTGCGTGCTCACCCACGACCCTAAGTTCGACGTGCCGCTGCTCGAGGTCGCGCTGCGTCGACCGGCTGCCTACATCGGCGCGATGGGCAGCCGCCGCACCCACGACGACCGGCTCCGCCGCCTGCACGAGGTCGGCCTGAGCGACGACGAGATCGCCCGGCTGCACTCGCCGATCGGCCTCGACCTCGGTGCCCGTACTGCGGAGGAGACCGCCGTGTCGATCGCGGCCGAGATCGTGCAGCAGCACTGGGGTGGCTCCGGCCGGCCGCTCGCGGTCACGGAGGGCGACATCCACGTCGGCGCTGGCCACGTGCCGGGCGCTGCCCCCGCGGTGCTCGCATGACGGTGGCCGGACTCCTGCTCGCCGCCGGGGCCGGCCGCCGGATGGGCGGGCCCAAGGCCCTGGTCGAGCTCGACGGGGAACCGCTGGTGCGACGGGGGATCCGGCTGCTCGCCGAGGGCGGCTGTGACCCGGTGACCGTCGTGGTGGGTGCGTCGGCCGACCGGGTGCGGCCGCTGTGCGACGGTGCGACCGTCGTGGAGGCCGCCGACTGGGCGACCGGCATGGCCGCCTCGCTCCGGGCCGGGTTGGCCGCGCTCGACGCCGACGCGTGCGTCGTGGCGCTGGTCGACCAGCCGCTGGTGACGGCCGCCGCGGTGGAGCGACTGCGCGTCGCTCACGCGGGCGGCGCCGTCGCGGCGGTCGCGACGTACGACGGCCGGCCGCGCAACCCCGTCCTGCTGGACCGCTCGACGTGGGCGGGCGTGGCGGAGGCGGCGAGCGGGGACGACGGCGCGCGCACCTGGCTGCGCGCCCACCTCGACCTCGTCACCGCGGTCGACTGCACCGACGTCGGCTCGCCTGACGACCTGGACACCCCGCAGGACCTGGAAGCACTACGACCTGCACCAGGTGGACATGCACCACTTCGACATGCACCACCGAGAGAGGTAGCCCGATGAAGCTCGAGAACCGGTTCACCGTCCCCGTCCCCGTCGAGGAGGCGTGGAAAGTCCTGCTGGACGTCGAGCGCGTCGCCCCCTGCATGCCGGGGGCGACGCTGACGAAGTTCGAGGGGGACCACTTCGAGGGCACCGTGAAGGTGAAGGTCGGGCCGATCAACCTCACCTACGGCGGCAAGGCGTCCTTCGTCTCGAAGGACGACGCCACCCACGTCGCCGTCATCGACGGCAGCGGCAAGGAGACGCGGGGGACCGGCACCGCCAAGGCGCTCATCACCTGCCGCCTGATCGACAAGGGCGATACGACCGAGGTCGAGGTGGACACCGATCTCAACGTCACCGGCAAGCCGGCGCAGTTCGGCCGCGGTGTGCTCGCCGACGTGAGTGGCAAGCTGGTCGACCAGTTCGCCGCCTGCCTGGCCGACGAGATCCGCGCCGGCACACCGGCCGCCGTCCAGGAGCCCGTGTTCGCCGCCGTAGCAGGCGATCTCGGCAGCCCTGACGGCACCCCGCCGCCGCGCGCCACGATCCCCGTCCCGCCGCGCAAGCCTGCTGAGGCGATCGACCTGCTCGGCACTGCGGGCGCCCCGGTCCTCAAGCGGCTCGCGCCGGCCGTCGTCGGACTGCTCGTGCTCGTGTGGCTGCTCCGCAAGCTGCGCGGCTGAAGGCAGTCTCCGCCGCCCCCCGGCCGGCCCCGGGCCGGCCGAGCAGGCGCCGCACCGGGGCGAGCAGGGCCGGGCGCGCGTGGGTGAGGATGCTCGCATGACCTCGCGCCGGCTGCTGCTGATCGCTGCTGCAGTCGGCGCGGTGCTCGTCCTGGCTGCTGGTGGGTCGCGGGTCAGCTACGCGGTCGACGGGGTCGAGCGGCCGTGCCCGGAGCGGGTGTGGTCATCGGCACTCGAGGGCCTCATGACCCCACGGGGCGAGCCGGTCGAGGCCTGCGCCGCCGCGTCTCGGGACCGGCTGTTCACCGTGGCGATCGCCCTCATGGGGCTGGTCCTCGTCAGCGGGCTACTGGCCCGGACCCGGGACTGAGCGCCCGGCGCACGGCGTCGTGCGTGCTGGGGAAGGCGAGCTCGGGCAGGTCGTCGGCGCCGAAGAAGCCCGCGTCGAGCGCGTCGTCGGCGGCTGCCAGTTCGCCACCGAGGACTGTGGCGAGGAAGGCGAGGAAGAACGACGCGCCGCCATGCCCGCCGTCCGTGACCGCGGCGCTGGGGTAGACGTCGAGGACGGCCCCGACGGCCACCTCGAGCCCGGTCTCCTCTTGCGCCTCCCGCGCCGCGGCCGCCCGCGGGTCCTCGTCCGCGTCGACGTAGCCCGCCGGGAGCGCCCACAGCCCCTTGCCGGGATCGACACCGCGCCGGACGAGCAGCAGCCGCCCGTCCTGCACGACGACCACCCCGACGCCCACCTTCGGGTCGCGGTGGTGCGTGCGGCCACAGGCGGTGCAGACCGGGTGGCGGCCCGAGTGGTCCAGCTCGCCGGCGCAGCGGGTGCAGTAGGTGGGCGGCCTCATCCCACCACCCTGGCACGGGCCGGGCGGCCCCCACGACCGGGAAGCCGTCTGCCCGCCGTGCTGTTGACTGCAGGCATGAGCATGCGCCCCACGGACATCAACATCGCCGGTGCCGTCGACCTGTCCGCCCTACGCGCCCCCGCCGCCCCGCCGCCCGGCCAGGCCCCTGTCGCCCCCGGTGCGAACGTCCTCGACGTCACCGAGGCCACCTTCGAGACCGAGGTCCTGCAGCGGTCGATGACCGTGCCCGTGCTGGTCGACTTCTGGGCCGGCTGGTGCGGCCCGTGCAAGCAGCTGTCGCCGGTCCTGGAGAAGCTCGCGGCCGAGGGCGGCGGCGCCTGGGTGCTGGCCAAGGTGGACGTCGACGCCAACCAGGCACTCGCCGGACAGCTGCAGATCCAGAGCATTCCGACCGTCCTGCTCGCGCTGGGCGGCCGGCTCATCCAGGGCTTCACGGGCGCGCTCCCCGAGCGCGACCTGCGGGCCTTCCTCGAGCAGGTCCTCGCCGCGGCGCAGGAGGCGGGCCTGCCCGGCCCGGGTGGCGCCGCCCCCGACGCCGAGCTGACGCCGCCGGTCCCGACCGATCCCGATCTCGTCGCGGCCGAGGACGCCATGGCCGCCGGCGACTACCCCGCTGCCGTCGCGGCCTACGACGCGCTGCTCGACCGCAAGCCGGGCGACGCCGAGGCCGTTGCGGGCAAGGCGTGGGCGGCGCTGCTGCAGCGCAGCGCCGACGCCGACCCGGAGGCCGCCATCGTCGCCGCCGAGGCCGCACCGGATGACGTGGTGGCGCAGACCGCCGCCGCCGACGCGGAGGTGCTCACCGAGCGCATCGACGACGCGATCCGCCGGCTGGTCGAGCTGGTGCGGCGCAGCTCCGGCGAGGATCGCGACGCCGCGCGCGTGCACCTGCTCGGGTTGTTCGACGCGCTCGACCCCGAGGACCCGCGCATCGTGACCGGCCGCCGCGCGCTGTCCAACGCCCTCTTCTAGCCCGTTCCTCGCACCGCTTTCCCCTCCCGCACCGCCTTCCCCCTCCCGCGCGGCCCCGCAGCACCAAACCGCCTTCCCCCTCCCGCACGGCCCCGCAGCACCGGCACTGCATACAGCTGCACCCACCTCGAGGCGACCGGGCTCGGCGCATGCTCACGCAACGGCGTCGCCGGCCCCGCACCGGTCGAACCGGGTGCAGATGCAGGCACGCGGGCGCCTTCCGTCAGTCGACGAGGGAGGCGTAGACCAGCTGCCGGAGCTCGGTGCGGATCGGGTAGGTGCTGCTGGGCACGAGCTGGGCGTAGAAGTGCGCGGTCAGCTCCTCGACCGGATCGACCCAGAAGGCCGTGCTCGCGTAGCCGCCCCAGCTGAACTCGCCCTGGGTGCTGGTCACCTTCGCCGCGACCGGGTCGGACGAGACGCCGAAGCCGAGCCCGAAGCCGATCCCGTCGTAGGCGGTCTCGGCGAACATGCCGCGGCCGACCGAGGCGAGCGAGGCGCCGCCGGGCAGGTGGTTGCGGGTCATGTAGGCCAGCGTGCGCGGGCCGATGATGCGCGTCCCGTCGAGCTGCCCGCGGCCGGCCAGCATCGACGTGAAGCGGGCGTAGTCGGTGGCGGTGGAGATGAGCCCGCCGCCGCCGGACAGCAGCGCGGGCGGGTTGAGCGCCCCTGCGCCGAGGACGTCGTAGCGGACTGCCTTGCCGCCGTCCGGGTTCGGCACGTAGAGGGCGGCCAGGCGCTCGCGGTCCGGTCCCGGCTCGACCCACCAGCGGGTGTCGGTCATGCCGAGCGGACCGAGCACCCGCTCGGCGAAGACCTGCTCGAGCGACTGACCGGTCAGCACCTCGATCAGCCGGCCCAGCACGTCGGTGGCGACGGAGTAGTTCCAGGCCGTGCCCGGCTCGAACAGCAGCGGCAGCGACGCCCAGCGCGAGCACATGGTCGTGAGGTCGACCGAGGGGTCGACGAGCGGGTCGGCGCCGGCCAGGCCGTACATCGTGTCGAGCACGCTGGAGCGGGTGAAGGCGTACGTCAACCCGGCGGTGTGGCTGAGCAGGTGCCAGACCCGGATCGGCTCGGTCGCCGGGACCGTCTTCGGCAGCTCGGCATTGCCGCCGACGAGCACGCGCATGTCAGCGAACTCCGGCAGGTGCTTGGCGAGCTCGTCGTTGAGTGAGAAGCGGCCCTCCTCGTACAGCGACATGGCGACGACGGCCGTGATCGGCTTGGTCATCGAGTAGATCCGCCAGAGGGTGTCCTGCTCGACCGGGAGGCCTGCCTCGAGATCGCGCTGCCCGTGCACGGAGGAGTGCACGGTCCGGCCGCGCCGGGTGACCAGGACCTGCCAGCCGGCGAGCCGCCCGTCATCGACGTAGCGCGCCAGGTGGGTGTCGATCCTGGCCAGGCGCTGGGAGTCGACGCCCACCTCGGCGGGGTCGTGCTCGACGGTCGTCACGGGTCGGCCTCCTGGCTGCAGCGCGGGGAGGCCGACCCTAGGCGAGCGGGCTCAAGTGCCGGCCGGGGGCTCGCTGGCGAGCCAGACGGTGCCGAGCGGCGGCACCCGCAGCCGGGCCGAGGCGGGCTGGCCGTGCCAGGTCTCGTCGCTCGCGTCCACGCCGCCAAAGTTGCCGACGCCGCTCCCGAAGTACTCCGCGGCATCGGTGTTGAGCACCTCGCGCCAGTGGCCGGCCCAGGGCAGTCCTAGGCGGTAGCCGTCGTGCGGGGTTGCGGCGAAGTTGCTGATGCAGGCCAGGGCCGAGCCGTCCTCGGCGAAGCGCAGGAACGAGAACACGTTGCCCGCGCTGTCATTCGCGTCGATCCAGGCGAAGCCCGAGGCGTCGACGTCGCGGCTCCACAGGGCAGGGGTCTGCTTGTAGACCTCGTTGAGCTCCTTCACCGTCAGCGCGACGCCGCGGTGGTCGGGCAGGTCGAGCAGCCACCAGTCCAGCGACCGCTCCTCGCTCCACTCAGACTCCTGCGCGAACTCCTGGCCCATGAAGAGCAGCTGCTTGCCGGGATGGGCCCACATGAAGGCGAGGTACGCGCGCAGGTTCGCCAGCTGCTGCCACCGGTCGCCCGGCATCTTGCGGAGCAGCGAGCCCTTGCCGTGCACGACCTCGTCGTGGCTGATCGGCAGCAGGTAGTTCTCGGAGTAGGCGTAGACCATCGAGAAGGTCATCTGGTGGTGGTGGTAGCCGCGGTAGACCGGCTCGCGCGCCATGTAGTCGAGCGAGTCGTGCATCCAGCCCATGTTCCACTTGAAGCCGAAGCCCAGGCCGCCGAGGTGCGTAGGGCGCGAGACGCCCGGCCAGGCCGTGGACTCCTCGGCGATGGTCATCGCGCCGGGGGAGCGGCGGTAGACGGTCGCGTTCATCTCCTGCAGGAACTGCACGGCCTCGAGGTTCTCCCGGCCGCCGTACTTGTTCGGGCTCCACTGACCCTCCTCGCGGGAGTAGTCCAGGTAGAGCATCGAGGCCACGGCGTCGACGCGCAGTGCGTCGACGTGCATCTCCTCGAGCCAGTACGACGCGTTGGCGACGAGGAAGTTGCGCACCTCGCGCCGGCCGAAGTCGAAGACGAGGGTGCCCCAGTCCAGCTGCTCACCGCGCTGGGGGTCGGCGTGCTCGTAGAGCGGGGTGCCGTCGAAGCGGGCCAGCGCCCACTCGTCCTTGGGAAAGTGCGCGGGGACCCAGTCGACGATGACGCCGATGCCGGCCTGGTGCAGCCGGTCGACGAGGTGACGGAACTCGTCGGGGGAGCCGAAGCGCGACGTGGGCGCGTAGTAGCCGGTGACCTGATAGCCCCAGGAGCCGCCGAACGGGTGCTCCGCGACGGGCATCAGCTCGACGTGGGTGTAGCCCAGCCAGCTGACGTACTCCACGAGCTGGTCGGCCAGCTCGGTGTAGGACAGGCCCTGGCGCCAGGAGCCCAGGTGCACCTCGTAGACGCTCATCGGCGCAGCGTGCGCCTGTGTCCGCGTGCGCTGCTCGAGCCAGGCGTCGTCGTTCCACGTGTAGTCGGACTCGTCCACGACACTCGCCGTCAGCGGCGGCACCTCGGTGCGCCTGGCCATCGGGTCGGCCTTCTCGCGCCAGGTCGAGTCGGCGCCGAGGACGGCGAGCTTGTAGTGCGTGCCGGCGCCGATGTCCGGCACGAACAGCTCCCAGACGCCGCTGCTGCCGAGCGCGCGCATGGGGTGACTGCGACCGTCCCAGCCGTTGAAGTCACCGATGACGCGCACGCCGCGGGCGCTGGGGGCCCACACCGCGAACGACGTGCCGGTGACCGGACCGGTCGGGCTGTCGTAGCGCCGCACGTGCGCGCCCAGGACCGTCCACAGCTCCTCGTGCCGGCCCTCGCCGATCAGGTGCAGGTCGACCTCGCCGAGCGTCGGGAGGTAGCGGTACGGGTCGTCGGCCGGGTAGGTGCTGCCGTGGTAGGTCACAGCCAGGCGATAGTCCGTGACCGACGCGCCGGGCAGGTGGGCCTCCCAGATGCCGGCGTGGACGTGCTCGAGCGGCACCTCCTGGCCCTCGACCAGGGCGACGACGCCCTCGGCCTCCGGGCGCAGCGCGCGGACCACGACGCCGTCCCCGGCGGGGTGCATGCCGAGGATGCTGTGCGGGTCGTGATGGGCGCCGCCGGCGAGCCGGTCGAGCTCCTCGGTCGCCGGGCGCGGCGGCCCGCTGGCCGTCGTCGGGGCGGCCGGCACGGCCTTCTTGCGGGGGGCGCGCTTCTTGGGGGCAGGGGTCTGATCGCTCATCGGTCTTCTCCCTCGGAGGTCACGGGCGCGGCGAGGCGCTCGATGCTGCCCACTGGGATCGGCAGCCAGGACGGGCGGTTGCGCGCTTCGTAGACGACTTCGTAGACCGCCTTGTCGAGCTCGAACGCGCGCAGCAGGACGGCGTCGTCCCGCGGGTCGGTGCCCGCCGCGGCGGCGTAGCCGTCGCAGAAGGCGGAGCGGTTGCGCTCTGCCCACTCCGTCGCGCGGTACGCCAGCTGGGCGTCGCCGCCGCGCTCGGCGAGCAGGTGGCGGGCGGCGTAGTCGTAGCTGCGCAGCATCCCGGCGACGTCGCGCAGTGGGCTCATCAGCGCGGTGCGTTCGGCCAGCGGCCGGGCCGGCTCGCCCTCGAAGTCCAGCAGCAACCAGCCGTCCTGCGTGCGCAGGACCTGGCCGAGGTGGTAGTCGCCGTGCACGCGTTGCACCGGCACGGGGCCGGTCAGCTGCCCCACCTGGTCGTACACCGCACGCAGCGCGTCGGCGTGCGTGGCGAGCTCGGGGACGATCGCGAGCGCGGCGTCGAGCCGGGCGTGCAGCTGGCGGGCGGTGTCGACCGACTCGTCCGGCCCGGCGACCGTGGTCGGCAGCGACCGGGCCATGAGCGCGTGCACCTCGGCGGTCGCGACGCCGAGGCGCTCGCTCTCGGCGGCGAAGTCGCCGCCGACCTCCTCGGCGTGCAGGTCGGCCTCGGCGAACAGGTCGCGCACGCTCGCTGTCGCCATCGCCCAGCCCTCGGTGGCGTTCCTGGCGAACACCTGCATCATCGCCAGCGTGGTCGTCTGCCCGTCCACGGTGCCCTCGAGCCAGCCGACCGGCGCCGCGACGTGCGGACTGCCGGCCTGTGCCAGGGCGCGGCTGACCTCGAGGTCGGGGTTGAGCCCGGGCTGCACCCGGCGGAACAGCTTGAGGATGTACTCGTCGCCGTACACGACCGAGGTGTTGCTCTGCTCGGCGCCCATCACCCGAGGGGGCAGCCCCGTGTGCAGGCCGCCGGTGCCGGTGAAGACCAGCCGGCTGAGCGAGCGGCTCTGCGCGAGCAGGTCGAGCAGGACGCCCGTGGTCTCCGGGTCGTGGACGGCGTCGAAGACGTGCTGGTCCTTGACCAGGCCGACCTCGCCGGGCTTGAGGCGCGGCTCGAGCTCCTCGTCGCTGTAGCCGAGCAGCAGCTGGTAGAGCTCGCTACCACCGGCCTCGTCGGTGACGCGCAGCAGCGTGTGCCGAACGTCGACCGGTCCGGGCAGCCGCTCCTCGTGCTCGACGACGACGGACTGCACCGCAGTGCCCTTGCCGCCGTACCAGCGCTGCCGGGGGAGCCAGGCGGTCAGGGCCGCGTCGAGGTCGCTCACTGGCTGTCCTCGGGCTGCAGGCCGAACCACATGAAGCCGTGGCCCGGCAGTGAGAGCAGGTACGGCAGCTCGCCGACCTTCGGGAAGTGCACGAGACCGGTCAGCTCGACCGGCACCATCCCGTCGAACCGCCGCAGGTCCAGCTCGACCGGCTGCGGGAAGCGCGAGAGGTTGTTGACGCACAGCACCTTGTCGTCGCCGAACTCGCGCACGAAGGCGAGCACCGACGGGTTGCTGGTGCCGAGCTCGTCGTAGCTCCCCATCCCGAACACCGGGTGCTGCTTGCGGACCGCGAGCATCTTGCGGGTCCAGTTCAGCAACGAGCTCGACGAACGCATCTGCGCCTCGACGTTGACCGCCTGGTAGCCGTAGACCGGGTCGAGCAGGGCCGGCAGGTAGAGCTGCTGCGGGTCGGCGTTCGAGAAGCCCGCGTTGCGGTCGGCGTTCCACTGCATCGGCGTGCGCACGCCGTCGCGGTCACCGAGGTAGATGTTGTCGCCCATGCCGATCTCGTCGCCGTAGTACAGGACCGGCGACCCGGGCAAGGACAGCAGCAGGCCGGTGAACAGCTCGATCTGGTCGCGGCTGTTCTCCAGCAGCGGCGCGAGGCGCCGGGCGATGCCGACGTTGCTCTTCATGCGTGGGTCCTTGGCGTACTCCGCGTACATGTAGTCACGCTCGTCGTCGGTCACCATCTCGAGCGTCAGCTCGTCGTGGTTGCGCAGGAAGATGCCCCACTGGCAGTTGTCCGGGATGGCGGGGGTGTTGGCCAGGATCTCCGAGATCGGGTAGCGGGACTCCCGGCGCACGGCCATGAACAGCCGTGGCATCAAGGGGAAGTGGAAGGCCATCTGGCACTCGTCGCCGTCCTCGCCGAAGTACTCGACCACGTCCTCCGGCCACTGGTTGGCCTCGCAGAGCATCACCCGGTCGGGATAGAGCTCGTCCACCTCCTTACGCACGCGCTTGAGGTAATCGTGCGTCTTCGGGTGGTTCTCGCCGTTGTGGCCGACCTCCTCGAACAGGTACGGCACGGCGTCGAGCCGGAAGCCGTCGATGCCCATGTCGAGCCAGAACTTCAGGACGTCGATCATGGCGTCCTGGACGGCCGGGTTCTCGTAGTTGAGGTCCGGCTGGTGGCTGAAGAAGCGGTGCCAGAAGTACTGCTTGCGCACCGGGTCCCAGGTCCAGTTCGACGTCTCGGTGTCGACGAAGATGATGCGCGCCTCGGAGTACGGCTCGTCGGTGTCGCTCCAGACGTAGTAGTCGCCGTAGGGCCCCTCGGGGTCGCTGCGAGAGGCCTGGAACCACGGATGCTGGTCGGAGCTGTGGTTCATGACCAGGTCGGCGATGATGCGCATCCCACGCTTGTGCGCCTCGTCGACCAGCTGCACGAAGTCGCCCAGGTCCCCGAACTCCGGCAGCACCTTCGTGAAGTCGCTGATGTCGTAGCCGCCGTCGCGCAGGGGCGACTGGTAGATGGGCAGGAGCCAGACGCAGTCCACGCCGAGCCACTGCAGGTAGTCCAACTTGGACGTCAGGCCCTTGAGGTCACCGGTGCCGTCACCGTCGCTGTCGGCGAAGCCCCGGATGAGCACCTCGTAGAACACCGCGCGCTTGAACCACAACGGGTCGCGGGCCTGCTCGAGGGAGACCAGCTCGCCGTGCTCGAACTCGTGGTCCGGGCCCGTCATGCTCCGCTCGCAGTGACGGTGAAAACGTGCGCCGGCTCGGAGAAGGGGTCCAGTCTCACGTAGTTGTGCACTCCCCAGTCGTAGGTGGATCCGGTGACGGCGTCGGTCACGGTAATCCGGCTGTCCCCGTTGAAGCCCATGGCCGACAGGTCGAGCGACACGGTCGCCTCGCGGGCACCGTGCGGGTCGAGGTTGACGACGACCAGGACGACGTCGTCGCCCCGCCGCTTGCTCCAGCACAGGACGTCCTGCGAGTCGACCGCGTGGAACACCGTGCCCCGCAGCCAATGCGTCGCTGGGTGGTGGGCGCGGAACCGGTTGAGCATCGTGAGGTAGGGCGCGAGCGTGTGCTCGGGCTGCGACCAGTCGCGCGGGCGCAGCGCGTACTTCTCGGAGTTCTGGTACTCCTCGCTGCCGGGCTTGACGGCGACGTGCTCGTACAGCTCGAAGCCGGCGTAGACGCCGTACGTGGGCGACAGCAGCGCCGCCAGCACTGCGCGGATCTTGAACACCGGTGGTCCGCCGTACTGCAGCGACGCGTGCAGGATGTCCGGGGTGTTGACGAAGAAGTTGGGCCGCATGTAGTCGCTGGCGGCCACGAGCTCCTCGACGTAGGCCGTCAGCTCGTCCTTGCCGGTGCGCCAGGTGAAGTAGGTGTAGGACTGGGTGAAGCCGGTCCGGGCGAGCTCGTGCATGATCGCCGGCCGGGTGAACGCCTCGGCGAGGAAGAGCACGTCGGGCTCGGTGCTCTTGACCTCCTCGATGAGCCGCTCCCAGAACGACAGCGGCTTGGTGTGCGGGTTGTCGACGCGGAAGATCCGCACGCCGTGCGAGGTCCAGTGGCGGACCACCCGCATGACCTCGGCGTAGATGCCCTCGGGGTCGTTGTCGAAGTTGACCGGGTAGATGTCCTGGTACTTCTTCGGCGGGTTCTCGGCGTAGGCGATCGAGCCGTCCGCTCGGGTGCTGAACCACTCCGGGTGCTCGGTCGCCCACGGGTGGTCGGGCGCCGCCTGCAGCGCGAGGTCAAGGGCGATCTCCATGCCGAGCTCGCGGGTGCGGGCGACGAAGGCGTCGAAGTCGTCAATCGTCCCGAGGTCGGGGTGCACGGCGTCGTGGCCGCCCTCGTCGGAGCCGATCGCCCAGGGGGAGCCCGGGTCGTGCTCATCGATGTCCTGTGGCTTGCCACCGGGGAACTCCGTGGTGTTCGGACCCTTGCGGTTGACCTTGCCGATCGGGTGGATCGGCGGCAGGTAGACGACGTCGAAGCCCATGGCGGCGACGCCGGGAAGCCGCTCCATCGCGGTGCGGAAGGTGCCGGTGCGCAGCACGCCGTCGGCGTCGGTGCCGGCTCCCTCCGAGCGCGGGAAGAACTCATACCAGGCGCCGTACAGCGCGCGCTGGCGGTCGACCCAGATGCGGTGCGGCGCGCAGGCCGTGACGAACTCCCGGATCGGGGAGTCGCGGAGCAGCGTCTTGACGTCGTCGGCGGTCCCGGCGCGCAGTCGCTCCAGCGGGTCGCGACTGTCGTCGCGCAGCAGCGCCGGCAGGCCGGTGACGACTTCCTTGTCCTTCTTGCCAAGACCCCTCGGCAGGCCCTTGGCGGCCCGCTCGAACAGCCGCGCACCCTCCTCGAGCATGAGGTCGACGTCGACCCCGGCCTCGATCTTCAGGGGCGCGTCGTGCCACCAGGTGCCCAGCGGGTCGCCCCAGCCCTCGACGGCGAAGGTCCAGCTGCCTTCGGAGGAGGGGTCGTCCGGGACCTGCAGCTCGGCGTGCCACTGGTCGATCCCGGGCGCGCCCGGCACCATGCGGAGGAACGGCTGCCTCTTCCCCCCGGGGTCGCGCACGACGACGTCGGCGCCGACGGCGTCGTGACCTTCCCTGAACACGGTCGCCGAGACGACGACGGTCTCCCCCGCGACGGCGCGCGCGGGGTACTGACCGCACGACACCGACGGGCTGATCGCTGTGACTGCTATCCGTCCCACCATTGCTGGCGACCGTACCCATGATCGCGATGACGGAACATCGCGATCATGGGTACCGCAGCAGCGGTCGGGACCACTACTGTCGCCCGGGTGAGAGCACTCCGCCGGTTCACCGTCCGCCTCGCCCTGCCGGAGCCCCTGGCTCCGCTTGCAGAGCTCGTCATGAACCTGCGCTGGTCCTGGCACCCGCAGTCGCTGGACCTGTTCCGCTCGGTCGACCCGCAGGCGTGGGACGCGGTCGGGCAGGACCCGGTCCGGCTGCTGGGCGAGGTCAGCCCCGAGCGGCTGGCCGAGCTCGCGGCCGACCGCGCCTTCCTGGGCGAGCTGGCCGCGGCGCACAGCGATCTGCAGGACTACCTGAGCACCCCGCGGTGGTACCAGGGCCTGTCCGACGTGCCGACGTCCATCGCGTACTTCTCGCCGGAGTTCGGCATCACCGAGGTGCTGCCGCAGTACTCCGGCGGCCTCGGCATCCTCGCCGGCGACCACCTCAAGGCGGCCTCCGACCTCGGCGTCCCGATCCTGGGCGTAGGCCTGCTCTACCGCGCCGGCTACTTCAAGCAGTCGCTCAACGCCGAGGGCTGGCAGCAGGAGCGCTACCCCCCGCTCGACCCGCACGGCCTGCCGCTGACGCTGGTCACCGACGCCGACGGCACCCCGGTGCTGATCCGCGTGGCCATGCCGGAGGGACGCACCCTGCACGCCCACGTCTGGCGCGCGCAGGTCGGCCGGGTGCCGCTGCTGCTGCTGGACTCCGACGTCGAGGAGAACGCCCCCGAGGAGCGCGAGGTCACCGACCGCCTCTACGGCGGCGGGTCCGACCACCGTCTGCACCAGGAGATGCTGCTCGGCATCGGCGGGGTGCGGGCCATCCGCGCCTGGACCGCTCTCACCGGCGACCCCGAGCCCGAGGTCTTCCACACCAACGAGGGCCACGCCGGCTTCCTCGGCGTCGAGCGCGTCCGCGAGCTCGTCGGGCAGGGCCTGTCGTACGACGAGGCGAAGGAGGCGGTCCGCGCCGGGACGGTGTTCACCACCCACACGCCCGTGCCGGCCGGCATCGACCGCTTCCCGAAGGAGATGATCCAGCGCTACTTCGGCGGTGACAGCGCGCTCGCGGGCGTGCCGGTCGACCGGATCCTGGAGCTGGGCGCGGAGAGCGACCCGTCGGTCTTCAACATGGCCCACATGGGCCTGCGGATGGCGCAGCGTCGCAACGGCGTCGCCAAGCTGCACGGCATCGTCAGTCGCGAGATGTTCTCCGGCCTGTGGCCAGGCTTCGACCCGAGCGAGGTACCGATCAGCTCGGTCACCAACGGGGTGCACGCGCCCACCTGGGTGTCGCGCGAGATCTTCGAGCTGGCCACGCAGGCCAACCCGCGGCTCAGCAGCGAGGCCAAGGGCTGGGAGGACATCGTCAAGGTGTCCGACACGAGCATCTGGGCGACCCGCCGGGTGCTGCGTGAGCGGCTCGTCGAGGAGGTCCGGCGCCGGCTGCGCGCCTCATGGCTGCAGCGCGACGCCTCGGACGCCGAGCTCGGCTGGACCGCGACGGCCTTCGACCCCGACGTGCTGACGATTGGCTTCGCGCGGCGCGTCCCGTCGTACAAGCGGCTGACGCTGATGATGCGCGACCCGGAGCGGCTCAAGAAGCTGCTGCTGGACCCGGACCGGCCGATCCAGCTGGTCATCGCCGGCAAGGCCCACCCGGCTGACGACGGCGGCAAGGAGCTGGTGCAGCAGATCGTCCGCTTCGCCGACCAGCACGACGTGCGGCACCGCATCGTCTTCCTGCCCGACTACGACATCGGCATGGCGCGCTACCTCTACGGCGGCTGCGACGTCTGGCTGAACAACCCGCTGCGCCCGCTGGAGGCGTGCGGCACCTCCGGCATGAAGTCCGCGCTCAACGGCGGCCTCAACCTGTCCATCCTGGACGGGTGGTGGGACGAGATGTACGACGGCGAGAACGGCTGGGCGATCCCGACCGCCGACGGCGTCGTCGACCCCGAGCGGCGCGACGACCTCGAGGCGCAGGCCTTCTACGAGCTGGTCGAGAAGCAGGTCCGGACCCGCTTCTACGACCGCGACGCCGAGGGCGTCCCGCAGCGCTGGATCGACATGGTCCGCCACACGCTGCAGACCACCGGCCCGAAGGTGCTGGCCAGCCGGATGCTGCGCGACTACGTCCACCAGCTCTACGCCCCGGCCGCGGTCGCTTCGCGCACGCTTGCCGCGTCCTCGTTCGCCCCGGCCAAGGAGCTCGCGCACTGGCGTCACGACGTGGAGGCCAAGTGGTCCGGGGTGCGCGTCGTCCACGTCGAGGGCGCGGGTGTTGGCGACACGCCGCAGGTCGGCGCGGTCCTGGAGCTGCGCGCGGTCATCGACCTCGGCGGGCTCGACCCGTCCGACGTCTCGGTGCAGGCGGTGTACGGCCGGGTCGACGAGGCCGACGTGCTGCAGGCGCCGAGCACCTGCGCGCTGGTCGACACCGGCGTCGGCGAGGACGGCCTGCGCCGCTTCGAGGGAACCGTGCCGCTCGAGCGGGCCGGTTCGTTCGGCTACAGCGTCCGGGTGCTGCCGCACTCCGACGCGCTGCCCAGCGACGCCGAGCTGGGGCTCATGGCGTCGGCCTGAGCGTCGCGGCCCTGCTCCCGCAGAACCCGAAGCAGCGCGGCTGAG
>JBBSLB010000032.1:0-16194 GCA_038255675.1 Mycobacteriales bacterium | reverse complement strand
GTCGGCACCGCCGACTGCGAAGCCATCAGCGGCGCCCGACTGGTCGTCGGCCGCGGCAGCGAGGACCCCTTCACCCAGGAGGAGCGGGCACTGCTGCGCGGCATGGCGCAGGTGCTCAGCCTGGCGCTGCAGGCCCGGCGGCTGCTCGACGAGGAGCGCACCTCGCGCGCGATCAGCGACGCGCACGCCGCCGACAACGCCCAGCTGCTCGCCTCGCTGCAGGAGCGGCAGACGCTGCTCGAGCGGCTGTCCCGGATCCAGCGCTCGATCAACTCTCGCAAGCCGCTGAACGAGGTGCTCGACGCGATCGTCGTCGGCGCCGCCGAGCTGCTCGGCGAGGACATCGTCGGGCTGCGTCTGCTCGACCCGCAGGACCCGGCCTACATGTGCATGACCGCCTGGCTGGGGGTGCCGGACCACCTGGCCGCCGCCACCGCGCGGCAGCCGGTCGGGCAGGGCATCGGCGGACGGGCGATCGTCGAGAACAGCCTGGTGCACACGAGCAGCTATCCCAGCGTCGACCAGCCGCTGCCCGGCTTCGCCGCCGACGGCATCCAGTCGGCGATGGCAGCGCCGGTCCGCCAGGGCACCCGCGCCGTCGGCAGCCTGGTGGTCGCGACCCGGCGAGCGAACCGCATCTACAGCGCGTCGGAGCAGGAGGCGCTCACCGCCTTCGCCGAGCACGTCAGCCTGGCGCTCAACGACGCGCAGTCGGTCGAGGCGCTGCACCGCTCCGTCGCCGAGGCCACCCACCAGTCGCGCCACGACAGCCTCACCGGCCTGCCGAACCGGGTGCTGCTGCTCGAGCGGCTCGGCGCAGCCGGTGAGCGGAGCCGGCAGAACGACGCTGCGCCCTTCACCCTGCTGTTCATCGACGTGGACGACTTCAAAGTCGTCAACGACTCGCTCGGCCACCTGGTCGGCGACCGCCTGCTCACCGTGGTCGCCAAGCGCGTCGCCGGCTCCCTGCGCACCGAGGACACCGTCGCCCGGCTCGGCGGCGACGAGTTCGCGGTGCTGCTCGAGCAGGCCTCGCCCGCGGACGGGCTGCGCGCCGCCGAGCGGGTGCTGAAGGCGCTGCAGGCGCCGTTCCACGTCGCCGGGCAGACCGTGCACGTCGGCGCGAGCATCGGCGTCGTCACCTCCTGCGGCGCCCCGGCACAGGCCGAGGAGCTGCTGCGCGACGCCGACGTCGCGATGTACCGCGCCAAGGCCGAGGGCAAGTCCCGCTACGTCGTCTTCGAGCCGGCGATGCGCGACCGGCTGCAGGCCCGCAGCGAGCTGGAGACCGAGCTCCGCCGGGCCGTGCGCGACGAGCAGTTCACCGTCCACTACCAGCCGGTCGTCGACGCCGCCGTGGGCACGGTCGTCAGCACCGAGGCGCTGGTGCGCTGGGAGCACCCGCGCCGCGGCCTCGTCCCGCCCGCGGAGTTCGTGCCGCTGGCCGAGGACACCGGGCTGATCGTCGCCATCGGCGCGCAGGTGCTGCGCGCGGCCTGCCGCCAGACCGCCGTGTGGCGCCGCTCCCCCGACCTCGCCGACCTGTCCGTCAGCGTCAACCTCTCGCCGCGACAGCTGCAGGAGCCTGCCCTGCTGGCCGACGTCCGCGACGCGCTGCTGTCCTCGGGCCTGCCCGCCAGCGCTCTGGTCCTCGAGATCACCGAGAACCTGCTCGTGCGCGGCGTCGACGTCGCCAAGTCCCGGCTGGACGAGCTCAAGGCGCTCGGCGTCCGGCTGGCCGTCGACGACTTCGGGACCGGCTACTCGTCGCTGTCCTACCTCAGCCGACTTCCTGTCGACATCCTCAAGGTGGACAAGGCCTTCGTCGCCGGGATCGCCGACGGCGGCCCGGCCGGCAAGCTCGCCGGCGCCATCATCGCGCTGGCCGACTCCCTCGAGCTGGAGACGGTCGCGGAGGGAGTCGAGACGCCCGAGCAGGCGCAGGCGCTGCTGGCGCAGGGGTGCACGCACCTGCAGGGGTTCCTGTTCTCCCGGGCCGTCCCTCCCGCGGTCCTGCCCGGCACCGCCGCCGCGCTGCACGACCGGCTGGCGATGGCCGCCTCGGCCCTGGCCGGCGTCCCGAGCGCCCGCACCTCCGACGTCCGGCTGACCCTCCCGCTGTAGCCGTGCTCCGGCCGCGCCTCGCACCTACCCGCGGGTAAGGAGCAGGATGGGTACTGCACCCGATCCGAGCGACCCTCAGGAGAAGCGTGACCGAGCGGTTCAGCGTCATCAGCGACGGCCTCCCGACCCAGCTGCCGGACCTCGACCCCGCCGAGACGGCGGAGTGGATCGAGTCCCTCGACGGGGTCCTGGACACCGCGGGCCGCGGCCGGGCCCGCTTCCTCATGCTCAAGCTGCTCGAGCGCGCCCGCGAGAAGGCGGTGGGGGTCCCGGCGCTGCGCAGCACCGACTACCTCAACACCATCCCGCCGGAGCGCGAGCCGGACTTCCCCGGCGACGAGCACCTCGAGCGGCGCATCCGCGCGTACGTCCGGTGGAACGCCGCGATCACGGTCAGCCGGGCCAACCGCCCGGAGATCGGCGTCGGCGGCCACATCGCGACCTACGCCAGCGCCGCCTCGCTCTACGAGGTCGGCTTCAACCACTTCTTCCGCGGCAAGGACGGGGTGGGTGGAGGCGAGCACGGCTCGGGCGACCAGGTCTTCTTCCAGGGCCACGCCTCGCCCGGCATCTACGCCCGCGCCTTCCTCGAGGGTCGGATCAGCCAGGAGCAGCTCGACGGCTTCCGGCAGGAGTCCCGCCGGGCCAGCTTGCCGAGCTACCCCCACCCGCGGCTGATGCCGGACTTCTGGGAGTTCCCGACGGTGTCGATGGGCCTTGGCCCGCTCGGCGCGATCTACCAGGCGCGCTTCAACCGCTATCTGCAGCACCGTGGCATCAAGGACACCAGCGACAGCCGGGTGTGGTGCTTCCTGGGCGACGGCGAGATGGACGAGCCCGAGTCGCTCGGGGCGATCGGCGTCGCGGCCCGCGAGGAGCTCGACAACCTCGTCTTCGTCGTCAACTGCAACCTGCAGCGCCTCGACGGCCCGGTCCGCGGCAACGGCAAGATCATGCAGGAGCTGGAGAGCTCCTTCCGCGGCGCCGGCTGGAACGTCATCAAGGTCGTGTGGGGCCGCCAGTGGGACGACCTCATCGCCAAGGACGTCGACGGCCTGCTCGTCAACGCCATGAACACCACGCCGGACGGCCAGTTCCAGACCTACTCGGTCGAGAGCGGTGCCTACACCCGCCAGCACTTCTTCGGCTCCGACCCACGCCTGCTCAAGATGGTCGAGCACCTCACCGACGACCAGATCCGCGGCCTGCCGCGCGGCGGCCACGACTACCGCAAGGTCTACGCCGCCTTCGACTCGGCCACCAAGCACGTCGGCCAGCCGACGGTGATCCTCGCCCACACCATCAAGGGCTGGACCCTCGGCAAGGACTTCGAGGGCCGCAACGCCACGCACCAGATGAAGAAGCTCACCAAGCCCGAGCTGAAGGAGCTGCGCGACCGGCTCTACCTCGAGATCCCCGACAGCGCGCTCGAGGGCGACCTGCCGCCGTACTTCCACCCCGGCGAGGACTCCGACGAGGTGCAGTACATGAAGGAGCGCCGCGCCGCGCTCGGCGGCTCGCTACCGCACCGCATCGTGCGGGCCAACCCGCTGACGCTGCCGGCCCCGGAGGTCTACGACGAGCTCAAGCGCGGCTCGGGCAAGCAGGCGGTCGCCACCACGATGGCGTTCGTCCGGCTGCTCAAGGACCTGATGAAGGACAAGGGCATCGGCCAACGGATCGTGCCGATCATCCCGGACGAGGCCCGTACCTTCGGCATCGACGCGATGTTCCCCACCGCGAAGATCTACTCCCCGTCCGGCCAGACGTACGACGCGGTCGACCGCGAGTTGCTGCTGTCCTACAAGGAGAGCGCGCAGGGCCAGATCCTGCACGAGGGCATCACCGAGGCCGGCTCGATGGGCTCGGTGATCGCGGCCGGCTCGTCCTACGCCACGCACGGCGAGCCGATGATCCCGGTTTACGTCTTCTACTCGATGTTCGGCTTCCAGCGCACCGGCGACCAGATGTGGGCGATGGGCGACCAGCTCGCCCGCGGCTTCCTGCTCGGTGCGACGGCCGGCCGCACCACGCTCAACGGCGAGGGGCTGCAGCACCAGGACGGCCACAGCCTGCTGCTGGCCTCCAGCAACCCGGCCTGCGTGGCCTACGATCCCGCCTTCGGCTACGAGGTGGCGTTCATCGTCGAGGACGGCCTGCGGCGGATGTACGGCGACGTCCCGGAGGACGTCTTCTACTACCTGACCGTCTACAACGAGCCCTACCCGCAGCCGGTCATGCCGGACCTGCCACAGCTGCGCGAGGGGATCCTGAAGGGCCTCTACCGCTACGCCGAGGCCGACGGCGAGGGCCCGCGCGCGCAGGTGCTCGCCAGCGGCATCGCGGTGCGGCTGGCGCTGGACGCTCAGCGGCTGCTGCGCGAGGACTGGGGCGTGGCCGCCGACATCTGGAGCGTCACGAGCTGGAACGAGCTGCGCCGCGACGCCGTCGACGCCGAGCAGCACAACCTGCTCAACCTCGACAGCCCGCGCACGCCGTACGTCACGCAGGCGCTCACGGGGACCACGGGACCGGTCGTGGCCGTCAGCGACTGGATGCGGGCGGTGCCGGACCAGATCAGCCGCTGGGTGCCGGGAGACTGGACCTCGCTGGGCACCGACGGCTTCGGCCGCTCCGACACCCGCGCCTCGCTGCGCCGGCACTTCCACATCGACCCGGAGTCGATCGCTGTGGCGGTTCTGAACGAGCTGGCCCGTCGCGGCGAGATCGGCGCGGAGGTGCCGGCCAAGGCCGTGGCGCAGTACGACCTGCTCGCCGAGCACCTGCCCGCCGACAAGGACACGACCGAGGGCGGGTCGGAGTGACGGGCGAGGGCCAGGTGGAGTCGCACCGCTTCTGAGCACCTCGGTGGGTCCTTGGGGACCGATCTGGTGACACTCGTGTCCTAACGCTCCAGTTCTTGGCCTGACGTGCCGCAAACTTCAGGAAGGGTCGGCGACGACAGGAGCAGGACATGAGCAGAGGCACGGTCTTCGTCGCGCGACTGGAGGAGCACCCGAATCTTGCTGAGGTCCTGGGCGTGCTCGCCCAGCTGGCGCACATCAGCGACGACGACGTCGTCGCGCTGGCCGGCGCATGGGTGAACAGCCCGTCGCTGTCCGAGGCGCGGGACCGGGCGCTGTCGCCGGACAGCCCGCTGGTGGTCGAGGTGCTGGCGGCGTTCGACGCGCTGTCCGCGCTGTTCGCCGACGACCTGGCCGGTGCTGCCGACTACATCGTCGTCGAGCCCGATGTGACGATACGGGCGCTCAAGGCCGTCCGTGACGCGATCGCCGCGGTGTACGCCCGGCCGGTGCTGAGCCGTACCGAGCACAGCGCGCTGCTGCGCCCGTGGCGGACCGTCTTCCCCCAGGCCACTGTCGCCGAGCCCGACCTCGGTCCCCGCTCGGCGCAGGTGAAGGAGCTGCTGTCGGCGCTCCCGCGGCTGTCCGGCCGCTGCCACGACGAGAGCGGTCAGGCGCTGTTCGATGCGCTGACCGACCGGTCCTTCGTCGGCGAGGCCGACCGGGCCGAGGCTGCCACGACGGCCTTCCACGCGGCCGTGCTGACCAGCCGCCGCCGGGTGTGGGCGCTCATCCGGCGCACCGGTACGGAGGGGCTGCTGCGCCCGTGCGGCACCTGCCGCACCCCCGTCTCCCGGGACCGCGACCACCAGCGCGTGCTCGAGCTGTGCCTCGACGCGGCGTGCGCTCTGCTCGTCGCCGACGCCGTGCCGGACGCCTGCACCGACCTGCTCGCCGCCCCGGTGCTGGCGCTCATCCCGCAGCAACGGCTCCCCGGCCCGCCCAGCTGAGCAGCTCCTCGGCGCTACGGGCGTTGACGACCCGGTCCGGCGTGATCCCGCAGAGGTAGGCCCGCTCGCAGCCCAGGTGCTGCCAGTCGAGCTGGCCGGGCGCGTGGGCGTCGGTGTCGATGGCGACGTCGCAGCCGGCCTCGACCGCCAGGCGCAGCAGCCGCTTGGGCGGATCGAGCCGCTCCGGCCGGCTGTTCACCTCGACGGCCACGCCGAACTGCGCGCAGGCCGCAAAGACCAGCTCGGCGTCGAACTCCGACTCCGGGCGGCCCTTGCCGCCGCGGCCGTGACCGAGGACCTGCCGGCCGGTGCAGTGGCCGAGCACGTCGGTGTGCGGGTTGCTGATGGCCGCGACCATGCGCGCGGTCATCTCCTCGCGTGGCATCCGCAGCTTGCTGTGCACGCTCGCGACCACGACATCCAGCCGGGCCAGCAGCGCCGGGTCCTGGTCGAGCGAGCCGTCCGCGTTGATGTCGCACTCGATCCCGGTGAGCAGACGGAACGGCGGACCCTCGTCCTGCGCCAGCCGGTCGTTGACGTCGGCGACGACCTGGAGCTGCTGCAGCAACCGCTCGGCGGTCAGCCCGTTGGCCACCGTCAGCCGCGGCGAGTGGTCGGTGAGGACCAGGTACTCGTGCCCCAGCGACCGGCCGGCCCGGGCCATCTCCTCGATCGGCGAGCCACCGTCGGACCAGTCGGAGTGGGTGTGCAGGTCGCCCTTGAGCGCCGCGCGCAGCGCCGCCGCTCCCTGGCTGACCGGGGTGCCGCCCAGGGTCAGCACCCGGCGCAGGTAGACCGGCTCCTCGCCGGTCAGTGACTCGGTGACCACCGTCGCGGTCACCTTCCCGATGCCGGGCAGGTCCGTGAGCGTGCCTGCCCGGGCCCGGTCGGCCAGCTCGGCGGCGCTGGTCCCGGCAACGGTTGCGGCTGCCGTGCGGAACGCCCGGACCCGGTAGGACGGCTCCAGTGCCCGCTCGAGGCAGAAGGCGATGCTGCGCAGGTCCTCGACCGGGTCGCGCGATGCACCGCTCATCGGCCGACTCCCTCGGCAACGACGTCGACGGGGCGACCCTGCTCGCGCCGCCAGACGGCGAACACCGCCGTGCAGATCGCGACCCAGCCCGCGCCGATCAGCAGCCCGGCCGTCACGTCGGAGGGGAAGTGCACGCCGAGCAGCACCCTGGTGGCCGCGACGGCGAGGGCGATCGACGCCGCGACCGCGAACGGCCAGCGGGGCCTGCGGACGTACGGCTGCAGCAGCACCGCCCCGCTGAGGTAGAACGCCGCCGAACCCAGGGCGTGTCCCGACGGGAAGGACGCCCCCAGGGCGGTGGCGACCGGCTCGTCGAAGACCGGACGGGCGCGGTCGACGGCGAGCTTGAGCCCGGTCGACAGCGCCATCGCGCCCAGCCGCGTCACGACGACGAACAGCGCCAGCCGCCGATGCCCGCGCACGACGAGCCCGACCGCCAGCGCGGCAGCGACCACGGTCAGCAGCACCGGCTCGCCCAGCAGGGTGACCGCTCGTGCAGCGCGCAGCAGGACGTCGGAGGAGGCCGTCCACGCCTGCGCCGAGCGCGACGCCGCCAGGTCGGCCTCCACCAGGGGCGACCAGCGCGCCCGCACCAGCACGGCGAGCGGCACTGCTGGCAGCAGCACGGCAAGGGCCCCGACCAGGGCGGCCGCCAGCCGCCAGCCGGCGCGGCCGGCAGCCTGCTGCTGGACGGAGTCGGCAGGGCTCACGGGACCCAGCCTGCCTCGCGCTGCAGGCCGCTACACCACCTGGTGCAGCCAGGTGACGGGCGCGCCCTCCCCTGCCTCGCGGAAGGGCTCGAGCTCGGCGTCCCAGGCGCTGCCGAGCAGCCCGTCCAGCCCTTGGGTCAGCTGCGGTCCGATGGCGGTGGCGAGCAGCGCGCGCAGCCGGTCCTCACCGACCAGCACGTCACCGTTGGCGCTCGTGGTGGCGCGAAAGACGCCCAGGGTCGGCGTGACGGCGTAGCGCTCGCCGTCCAGACCCGGGCTGGCCTCCTCGGTGACCTCGAAGCGCAGCACCGACCACCCGCGCAGGGCGGCGGCGAGCCGGCCCGCGGTGCCGGGGCGGCCGCGCCAGTTGATCTCGGCCCGCAGCTGACCGGGCGCGCTGGGCTGCTCGGCCCACTCCATCCGGGCACGGGCGCCCAGCTCCGCGGCCACCGCCCACTCGACGTGAGGGCAGAGCGCAGGCGGAGCGGAGTGGACGTAGAGCACGCCGGCGGACACGGGGCCTCCTGGTGGTCGAGGTGCGCCTTCCCCAGCGGCCTCACGTGTCCAGGACCTCGCGTCCGGTACTGCTGTGACGCATGGTGCCACTGATCACGCCCCGTGACCAGCCCCCTCCGGTCCGGCCGGGGTCTCCCGCCAGGCGGTGATGCCGCCGAGCAGGCGCTGCTTGACCTCCGGCGGCGCCGCGCTGCCGCGGACGGCGTCGCCCGCGAGCCCGGCCAGCGCGTCGTCGTCCAGGCCCTGCTGCAGGCGTACGGCGGCGTACTGCTCGAGCAGTCCCGAGCGGAACAGCAGCGGGTCGTCGGCCCCGAGCGCGACCGGCACCCCGGCCTCGCGCAGCTGGCGCACCGGCACCAGCTCCACTGCGCCCGCGACGCCGAGCGCGACGTTGGAGGCCGGGCAGACCTCGAGCACCACCCCTCGCTCGGCCAGCAGCCGGACGGTCTCGGGGTCCTCCACCGAGCGCACGCCGTGGCCGAGCCGGTCGGCCTGCAGCGCCTCGACCGCCCCGTGGACGCTGCGCGTGCCGCGCAGCTCCCCGGCGTGCGGCACCGACAGCAAGCCGGCGTCCTTGGCGATGCGGAACGCCTTGGCGAACTGCTCCGGCGGCCCCTTGGTCTCGTCGTTGCTCAGCCCGAAGCCGACCACCCTCGGCCCGCCGCCCTCGGGATCGACGAAGCGGCGGGCCACGCGCGCAAGGGTCTCGGCGTCGCCGGGGTGACGGGTGCGGTTGGCGGCCACCACCAGCGCCATCCCGACCCCGGTGTCACGCGAGGCTGCCTCCATCGCGTCGAGCACCACCTCGACGGTGGCCTGCAACCCGCCGAGCCGGGCGGCGTAGGACGAGGGGTCGACCTGCACCTCGACCCAGCCGGAGCCGGCCGCGCGCTCGTCCTCGGCGATCTCCCGCACCAGCCGACGCACCTCGTCCGGGCCGACGACGACCTCGCGGGCGGCGTCGTACAGCCGCTGGAAGCGCGACCAGCCGCGGCGGGCGTTGACGTCCACCCGGGTGCCGGTCGGGTCCAGGAGCTCGGCCGGGAGCCGGCGCCCCTGCTCGCCGGCCAGCTCGACCAACGTCGCCGGGCGCATCGCCCCGGCCAGGTGCAGGTGCAGGTGCGCCTTGGGAAGCAGGCTCAGGTCACGGCTGACGACATCCATCGGCACCCATCGTGTCGCACCCGCTCCTGTCGTGAGCATCGACGATGATGGCCGGGTCATGACGATGCCCTCCGCTGCCTCCACGCCGCGCTCCGACGCCGGCTACACCGCCAAGCACCTGTCCGTCCTCGAGGGCCTCGAGGCGGTCCGCAAGCGACCCGGGATGTACATCGGGTCGACCGACTCCAAGGGCCTGACCCACCTGGCGTACGAGATCGTCGACAACGCGGTGGACGAGGCGCTGGCCGGTCACTGCGAGCGGATCGAGCTGACGCTGCACGACGACGGCTCGGTGGAGGTCTCCGACGACGGACGTGGCATCCCGGTCGACGTCGAGCCCAGGAGCGGGCTGACCGGCGTCGAGCTCGTCCTGACCAAGCTCCATGCCGGTGGCAAGTTCGGCGGTGGCGGCTACAAGACCTCCGGCGGCCTGCACGGCGTCGGCGCGTCGGTCGTCAACGCGCTGTCGGTGCGGCTCGACGCCGTCGTGCGGCGCGGCGGCCGGGTGCACACCATGAGCTTCAGCCGGGGCGTCCCCGGCACCTTCGCCGACACCCCTCAGGGTGTGGCCGGCCCGCACGCGCCGTTCACGCCGCGCGACGGCCTGAGCGTGGCGGGCAAGGCCCCCAAGGGTGCGACCGGGACGACCGTGCGCTGGTGGCCCGATCTGCCGCTGTTCAGCAAGGGCTCCGCGGTCGACGTGGGCCACCTGCACGACCGGCTGCGCCAGACCGCCTTTCTCGTACCCGGTCTGACTCTCGTGGTGCGCGACCGGCGCAGCGTTCTCGGCGACGGGGGCGAGCTGGTCGAGGAGGTCTTCCGGTTCGACGGCGGCACCGCTGACTTCGTCGAGCACCTGGCGCTCGACGGCGCGGTCTGCGACCCGGTGCACATCCTCGGGTCGGGCAGCTACAAGGAGACCGTCCCGGTCCTCGACGAGCAGGGCCACATGGTCACCACCGTCGTCGAGCGGGAGTGCGAGGTCGACGTCGCGCTGCGCTGGGGCACCGGCTACGACACGCGCGTCCAGGCGTTCTGCAACGTCGTCGCGACCCCCCACGGCGGCACCCATCAGAACGGCTTCGAGCGGGCGCTGCTCAAGACGCTCAACGAGACGATGAAGGCCGCCCGGGTGCTGCGGGCGGGCGACGACCCGGTCCTCAAGGACGACGTCCTCGAGGGCCTGACCGCCGTCGTGACCGTCAAGGTGCCCGAGCCGCAGTACCTCGGCCAGACCAAGGACGAGCTGGGCACCCCGGGGGTCACCAAGATCGTGGCCGACGTCGTGGCGAAGGGGCTCAGGACCGAGTTCCTCGACAACAGGAAACGCAAGGCCCAGGTCCGCACCGTCCTGGACAAGGTCGCGGCCGCCGCCAAGACCCGGCAGGCCGCCAAGGCCTCCAAGGACGCCGCCCGCCGCAAGACCGCGCTGGAGACCTCCACGCTGCCGGCCAAGCTCGTCGACTGCCGCTCCGCCGACGTCGGCCGCACCGAGCTGTGGCTGGTCGAGGGCGACAGCGCGCTGGGCACCGGCAAGCTCGCGCGCAACAGCGAGTTCCAGGCGATGCTCCCGCTGCGCGGCAAGATCCTCAACGTCCAGAAGGCCGGCGTCAGCGAGATGCTGAGCAACGCCGAGTGCGCCGCGATCATCCAGGTGGTCGGAGCCGGAACCGGCCGCACCTTCGACCTGGAGCAGATGCGCTACGGCAAGGTGATCCTGATGATGGATGCCGACGTCGACGGCGCCCACATCCGCTGCCTGCTCATCACGCTGTTTGCCCGCTACATGCGCCCGGTGCTCGAGAGCGGCCGGCTCTACGCCGCCGTCCCGCCCCTGCACCGGATCGAGGTCGCCGGCGCCAAGGAGCCCGTCTACACCTACTCCGAGAAGCAGATGAAGGACGAGCTCAAGAAGATTGCCCACCGCGGCGCGAAGGTGAAGGGCCAGATCCAGCGCTACAAGGGCCTCGGCGAGATGGACCCCGACCAGCTGGCCGAGACGACCATGCACCCCGCGACCCGCACCCTTCGCCGGATCAACCCCGGCGAGGTCGAGGCCGCCGAGCGCGCACTCGAGCTGCTCATGGGCAACGACGTCGCGCCCCGCCGCGACTTCATCGTCAGCAGCGCGTCGCGCGTGAACCGCGAGCTCCTGGACACCTGATGGCCCGCAAGCGCATGTCGTCCAGCCACATCCCGCCCTTCGAGGGTGAGGGCACGATCATCGACACCGACGTCGTCGACGAGCTCGAGTCGTCCTACCTCGACTACTCCTACTCGGTCATCTACTCGCGCGCGCTGCCCGACGCCCGCGACGGCCTCAAGCCGGTGCACCGCCGAATCCTGTTCTCGATGGCCGACAGCGGCTTGCGCCCCGACCGGCCGTACGTCAAGAGCGCCCGCGTCGTCGGTGAGGTGATGGGCAAGTACCACCCGCACGGCGACAGTGCCATCTACGACGCGATGGTGCGCCTGGCGCAGCCGTTCGCGATGCGGGTGCCGCTCATCGACGGTCACGGCAACTGGGGCAGTCCGGACGACTCCGCGGCTGCTTCCCGTTACACCGAATGCCGCTTGACCGCAGCGGCTCTGCTGCTCACCGACGGGCTGGACGAGGAGACTGTCGACCTCGAGGACAACTACGACGGCTCGCTGAAGCAGCCGTCCGTGCTGCCGGCCGCGATCCCGAACCTGCTCGTCAACGGCACCTCCGGCATCGCCGTCGGCATGGCCACCAACATGATCCCGCACAACCTCGTCGAGGTCGTCGATGCGGCGCAGCACCTGCTTCAGCACCCCTCTGCCGACCTGGACGACCTGATGCGCTTCGTGCCAGGACCCGACCTGCCCACCGGCGGTCAGCTCCTGGGCATGACCGAGGTCCGGTCGGCGTACGAGACCGGACGTGGGGTCGTGCGCATGCGCGCCACCGCCGAGGTCGGCCCGCTCCCCCGCGGCAAGTCGAGCGTCACCGTCACCGAGCTGCCGTACGGCGTCGGCGCCGAGCGCGTCATCGCCAAGGTCAAGGAGCTCGTCAGCGGCAAGAAGCTGCAGGGCATCGCCGACGTCAAGGACCTCACCGACCGCCAGCTCGGCACCCAGCTGGTCTTCGAGGTCAAGGCCGGCTTCAACGGCCAGGCGGTCCTCGCCGAGCTCTACCGGCTCACCCCGCTCGAGGAGAGCTTCGGCATCAACAACGTGGCACTCGTCGACGGCCAGCCGCGCACCCTTGGCCTCAAGGAGCTGCTCCAGGTCTTCCTCGACCACCGGGTCGACGTCGTCACCCGGCGCTCGCGCTACCGGCTGCGCAAGGCGCAGGAGCGGGCCCACCTCGTCGAGGGCCTGCTCATCGCGCTGCTGGACATCGACCGGGTCGTGCAGATCATCCGCAGCTCGCAGGACGTCGGCGAGGCGCGCGCCTCGCTGATGGCGCTCATCGGCCTGACCGACCTGCAGGCCGGCTACGTGCTGGACATGCAGCTGCGCCGACTGGTGGCCCTCGAGGTCGCGAAGCTGCAGGCCGAGCTGGCCGGCCTGCTCCAGACGATCGCCTACCTCGAGGGCATCCTCGGCGACCCCGAGCTGCTGCGCGGCGTCATCGCCGACGAGCTGGGCGAGGTGGCGGCCGAGCACGGCAGCCCGCGTCGCACCGTCCTGGTCGGCGGCGACCTCAAGGCGCTCGTCACCCAGCGGGCCGCCTCGCTCGAGGTCGCCGACGAGCCCTGCGACGTGGTGCTGTCCAGCGCCGGGCTGCTCGCCCGGACCCCGCTGCACGCCGAGGAGTCCGACGCCTCGGGCCGCAAGCGCACCGGCCGGTCGCGGCATGACGTCGTCGTGTCGGTCGCCCGCTCGACAACCCGCGGCACAGTCGGGCTGATCACCTCGGCCGGGCGGGTGCTGCGCGTCGGCGTGCTCGACCTCCCCAGCGTCCCCGCGGTCACCACCGGCGCGCTGTCGCTGCGCGGCGGGGCGCCGGCGAGTGAGTTCGCGCCGCTCGAGCGCGGCGAGCGCATCCTCGGCCTGTCGGCGCTGCCCGACGACGGGCCCGGCATCGCGCTGGCCACCCGGCAGGGTGTCGTCAAGCGGGTAGCGCCGGAGTGGCCGGCCAAGGGCGAGGCCATCGACGTCGTCGCCCTCAAGCCCGGCGACGAGGTGGTCGGCGCCGTCGAGCTGGTCGACGGCGAGGAGGAGCTGGTGCTGTTCGCCTCGACCGGCGACCTGCTGCGCTTCCCGGCCTCCGCGGTCCGGCCCCAGGGCCGCTCGGCCGGCGGCATGGCCGGCATGAAGCTCGCCGCCGGTGCGTCGCTGGTCGGCTTCAGCGCCGTCTCGCTCGCCCCGCCCGAGGGGATGCTCGACGTCGTCGACGAGCCGGTCGTCGTCACCGGCGGCGGGTTGCCGCCCGAGGGCCGCGGTCGCGGTCCCGGCGTGGTGTCGTCGGTGAAGGTGACGCCGCTGTCGGAGTACCCCCGCAAGGGCCGCGCCACGGGCGGCGTCCGCTGCCAGCGGCTGCTGTCCGGCGAGGCACTGCTCGTGCTCGGCTGGGCCGGCCGGGGCCCGGCGTGGGCCGCCGCCGCGTCCGGCGACCCGGTCGAGCTCCCGGCGACGTACGGCAGGCGCGACGGCAGCGGCAGCCCGGTCGACCGGCCCCCCGTCGTGGTCGGCCGCCCGCACCGGTAGGGCGTCAGAGACCGGCTCAGGCCGGGTGGTTGGTCGGCTTCAGCAGCCGGGCCAGGTGGGCGGCGTTCGCGGCGATGTCGCCGAACAGCATCGGGCGATCCGCGGCGTCGGTGGAGGAGAGCTGAGCGTCCTGGCACGACCGTGCACCTCCATCAGCACTCGCTCACCCGCGTAGGCGCAGACAGACCGGGCACAACGGGCCGCAACGCAACGACCTGCACTCCACCGAGAGGACCCAGCTCATGGCCAAGCACGACGACGACCGCACTGTCCGCCACGACGCCCCCGCGTCCGGCACCACCGCGGGCCACGGCGTCACCTCCCGCATGGCCGGCACGCACGACGAGGGTCGGCGCACCGAGAGCACGACGGTCCGGCCGGGCGCGGACCGCCACCTGGTGACCTCAGCCAAGACCAGCGCCGCCGCGGCGTTCGCCCTGGTCTTCGGCCCGGCCGCGCTGTTCTGCGCACTCACGGCGATCCTGGCGCCGGCCGCCGTGCTGTTCGGCCTCATCGGCATCATCCTTGGCATCGCCGGCATGAAGATGGCCAAGCGCCCCGGCGTCACCGGCAAGGGCGTGGCCATCGGCGGGCTCGTCACGGCTGTGCTGGGCCTGCTGCTCGGCGCGGCCGTGCTGGCCGGCACCGCGGTGCTCGTCAACGACGAGCAGCGGCTCGACCAGCTGCAGAACCAGATCGAGGACCTGCGCGACAACCTCCCGAGCACAACCGAGCTGCGCGAGGAGCTCCCGAGCTAGCTCGCAGCTGGTCTCATGAGAGGGCCCGGACCTGCTCGTCCGGGCCCTCTCCGCTGCCCGAAGCGAGGTGCCTCGTGCAGCGGGTGGTGCACCGCCGGGCAAGGTTCGCCAGATCGTGACCGCTCATGCACCGGGCTCTGCGGCATGCCGCCCGCGCGGAACCTGGTCGCGAGGCCGGTGCAGGCGCCGGCGTCACACGCCGACGAGCTCCAGGCTGCTGCCCGTGCGTGTCTTGTGGACGCGGACCTGGGCGGGGATGCGGGCGCGCAGCTCGGCGACGTGGCTGACCAGGCCGACGACCCGGCCGCCCTCGCGCAGGCCGTCGAGCACGTCCATCACCTCGTCGAGCGTGTCCTCGTCGAGGGTGCCGAATCCCTCGTCGACGAACAGCGCCTCGATCCGGGTGCCGCCCGCCTCGGCCTGCACGACGTCGGCCAGACCGAGCGCGAGGGCCAGAGAGGCGAGGAAGGTCTCGCCGCCGGACAGCGTGCTGGTGTCGCGGTCCTGACCGGTCCAGGTGTCGCGGGCGAGCAGGCCGAGCCCTGAGCGGGCGCCGCCCTTGGCGGTGCCGTCGGTGTGCACCAGCGAGTAGCGACCCTGGGTCATGCGCAGCAGGCGCGCGCTGGCGACCTCGGCGACCTGCTCGAGGCGGGCGGCGAGCACGAACGACGTCAAGGTCATGCGCAGCGCGTTGGATCCGCCGCCGGTGCACAGGTCGGCCAGCCGGCGGGCCTGCGCGGCCGAGGCGATCAGCGGCTCGAGCGCCTCGGCGGCGGCGTCGAGCTCCGGCACGAGCAGGGCGAGCGCCCGCACCCGGTCGGCCGCCGCGGCCTCGGCGCCGCCGGCCGCGCGCAGCCGGGCGTCAGCCGTCTCCAGCGCCGCGGTCGCGCCCTCGACGGCGGCAGGCACCTGGGGCAGGTCCTGCAGCTCAACCTCGGCGAGCGCCGCGCTCGCCCCGGCCCGGGCGTCGTCGTGGGCCCGCCGGCGCTGCTCGGCGTCGGCCCGCCACACGGCCGTACGCAGCGCGGCAGCCGCCTCGTCGACCGAGCCGAAGCCGGCAGCCTGGGCCGCTGTCACTGCCGCCGCCGCGGTGCGCACCGCCTCGGCCGCCGCACGCTCGGCCGCCCCCGCCGCCTCGAGCACCGCGTCGCAGCTCACCGCCGTCGTGGCCGCGGCAGCCAGCGCCGTGGCGAGGTCGGCGGCCCCCTCGAGCTCGGCCTCGAGTCGGGTCCGGTGACCGGTGGCGCGCCCGGCGGCCTCGTCACGCCGGCGGGCGGCCCCGGCCGCGTCGCCCTCCAGGCGCACCCGGTCGGCCTGCGCATCAGCCACCGCGGCGTCGACCCGCTCGAGCTCGGCGGTCACCGCCAACGCCTGGGCGGCCGACGCGCGCCACCCCGC
>JBBSLB010000031.1:0-16707 GCA_038255675.1 Mycobacteriales bacterium | reverse complement strand
CACAGCTCGACCAGCGCCACCTTCGAGGCGTCGCGCTCCCGGTGGAACATCGACTCGCCGCAGAAGACCGAGCCGACCTGCACGCCGTACAGCCCGCCGACCAGCGTGTCGCCGTCCCACACCTCGACGCTGTGCGCACCCCCGGCGCGGTGCAGCTCGAGGTAGGCCGCGCGCATCCGGCCGGTGATCCAGGTGCCCTCCTGGCGATCCGCGCAGGCCTCGACGACCGCGTCGAAGGCGGAGTCGAGGGTGGTCTCCCAGCCGGACCGGCGCAGCGTGGCCCGCAGCGACCTCCGGACCACCACCTGGTCGGCGAGCAGGACCGCCCGCGGGTCCGGCGAGCACCACGGGATCATCCCGTCGCTGCCGGGCAGCAGCGGCACTGCCCCGCGCCGCGCCAGCCGACGGGCCTGCCGTTCGAGCCCTGGGTCGTCCGAGGGCCACGGGAAGACCCCCGCGCGGTACGACGCGACCAGCGTGCCGGCGTCGAGGGTGCCGCCGAGCGCGACCAGGCTGCGCGGGGCGGACGTCACGTCGAGCTCCGCGAACGGGTCGGCCGTGCTCAGCGCGGCCCCGCCAGCGGCCACCAGGTCGACGCCGACCCCTCCGCCGCGGCCAGCAGCAGCACGGCGCTGCCGAGCAGCACGGCAAGCACCGCGACGGCGCCGGCGGTGCTCGGCGTCGAGATCACCAGGGCGCGGCGCAACGCCAATCGGGTGCGCCGGTGGCCGCGCCGGCTCAGCAGCACCACCAGCGCGACGGTGATCGCGGTCGAGGCGGTGAGCTCGGGCCGCGCGAGCCCGTTGACGACCGGATCGGCCAGCCAGACGGCGCCGGCCGGGACGCCCGCCACCAGGACGACGAGCGGGACGCTGACCAGGGTGTCGGCGAGCGCGGCGAGCAGGTGCCACGGGGCGCCGAGCATCGACACCAGCGGGTCGCGCCGCCGCTCGCCCCGGCGCTCGCGGCGCAGGGCCAGCCGCTCGGCGCTGCGTCCCCCGGCGCGCAGCAGCAGGACGCCCAGCAGCGCCAGGACGCCGGTCACCACCGGAGCCACGAGCGCCCCGGTCGCGACGACGGCCACGGCGGCGGCGCCGGTGAGGACGGCCTGCCCCGAGCGGGTGGCCGAGGTGCGGGGCGCCGGCGGTTCGGCGTCCCAGGGGACGACCTGGTCGTCGTAGGTCTGGTCGTCGTAGGTGTCGTGGTCGTCGGCCTCGTCCTCCGGCGGGGACAGCGGTGGGGGTCCGGCGGGGACCAGCGCCGGGACCGGCCGGGTCAAGGCGAGGGTCCTCAGCGCGGCGACGTCGAGCACCGTCGTCTCGTCCACGTCGTGGGGCAGGTGGACGGCAGGTGGCTGCGCCTGCGAGGCGCCCCCCAGCTGATCGCGCAGCGCGGCGGCCGTCGGCCGGCGGGTCGGGTCGCCGTCCATGGCGGCCGCCACCAGCCGGGCCAGGTCGGCGGGCAGCCCATCGAGGTCGGGTTCGTGGTGGACGATCCGGTACAGCACGGCCTCCGGCCGCCCGGTGCCGTACGGCGGCCGACCGGTGCCGGCGAGCGCGACGGTGGCGCCCCAGGCGTGCACGTCGGACGCAGCCGTCACCTCAGCGCCGGTGACCTGCTCGGGGGCGAGGTAGCCGGCGGTGCCGACGACCAGGCCGGTGCGGGTGAGCGCGGTGACGTCGGCGGCGGTCGCCAGCCCCAGGTCGATGAGCTGGGGTGACCCGTCGAGGACAAGGACGTTGCCGGGGGTGATGTCGCGGTGCACGACGCCCGCGGCGTGCAGGGTGGTCAGGGCGTCGGCGAGGCCTCGGGCGAGCTGCTGCAGCGCCTCTCCCTGGAGCGGACCGGTCTCGGCGACGAGCTCGTCGAGCCGGCGGCCCGGGACGAACCGCGTGACCAGGTAGGGCTGCGCGGCGTCGACGTCGGCGTCGAGCACCTCCACCAGGTGCGGGCCGCGGACCCGGCGCAGAGCAGCGAGCTCGTGCCGGAAGCGCCGCCTGCCGTCGGGGTCGCCCAGGGCGTGCAGCGGGTTGTCGCGCAGCACCTTGACCGCCACGGCCCGGTCATCCGGCGCGACCCCGAGGTAGACGGTGCCCATGCCGCCCTGGCCGAGCCGTCCGAGCAGGCGGTGCGGGCCGATGACGGCGGGGTCGCCGGGCAGCAGCGGGGTGACCGGCACGGTGCCTCCCCGGTCGGCGGTCTGGGCTGCCGAGGCTAGCCCGGCCGGGTGCGCCGTTCGACTGCGCGCCACGCCGGACAAGGGCACCATGGCGCGATGGGCGGCACCTCGCACGACGACCTGCGGCGCCTTGCCGTGTGGCTGGCCCGGCGGCGCGAGGTCGACGAGCTGATGGCCGTGCTGACGCAGTACGGCCCGACGGCGGGGGAGCGGGTCGCCGCCCACCTCGACGCGCTCCAGCTGCTGCTGGCGGCCGAGGCGGACGCCTTCGCGCGCTACCGGTCCGGCGCTCCCGTGCTGCCCCAGCGGCCGCTGCCGACGGTGCGGCCGGAGGATGACGAGGAGACCAGCGCGAACGTCCACTCGCTCGCGGCGGCCCGACGGGTCCGGCGAGCCCCCTAGTCCTGCCGGCTCCTGCGGCGGGGCACCCTCGCCGGCTCGGCCGCCTGCGGCACCCGACGCACCCGCACCGGCCCCTTCGCGGTCGACGGGTCCACGACGGCCCCGCCCTGCGTGATGACCACCTCGCCGCGTGCCACGAGCCGCCGCGCGGCGGCCCGGGCCGGCTCCATGAGCTCGCGCCACGACTCCCCGCCGACGGCCCGCGCCGCCTCGGACGGGCAGATCGTCGCGCTCGCCGCCCGTGCGTCGAGCAGCTCGAGCACCTTCTGCTCCAGTGCGGTGTCGGTAGGACTGAGCCCTGCGCGCCGGCAGGCGTCGGAGCACCAGCGGACCGACTCCCAGTCGCGCTGCCACTTCTTGCGCCAGGTGATCGTCCGGCCGCAGCCGGCGCAGCGCCGGGTCGGCAGAGCGCTCGCGCCCGTCACAGGTCGGCCTCGATCTCGCGCCAGAACGCATCAGCCCAGAGCCGGTAGCCGCGGTCGTTGGGGTGGAACCAGTCGGCCGCGAACTGCGTGAGCATCGCCGACCAGCCGGCACGCCGCTGCGCCTCGTGCAAGGGCACCGGTCGCAGCCCCCGCTCGCGGGTGGCGGCTGTCATCACGACGGCCGCGGCCTGCGCGTCGTCCTCCCACCGGCCGTGCATCCAGTACGGCACGTCAGCGACGTAGGTCCCAGCGGGCAGGGCATCGACGAGCTGCCCGACCGAGTCGGCGAACGGGTCGGCTTCGTACATCGGGACGTCGTTGCCGCCGATGGCCACCGTGACGAGGTCGGGCGTGCGCCCCAGCGCGGCCAGCGCTGGCAGCTGGTTCTCCACCACATCGCCGATCCGCGCCCCCGACCGGGACAGGTTGATGACCTCGACCGGCTGGCCGGTGCGCGCGCGCAGCCGATCGGCGAGCAGCCCGACGTAGCCCAGGTCCGGACGGCCGGCTCCAATGCCCTGCGCGGCGCTGTCACCCAGCGCGACGTAGAGCAGGCCGCCGGTCCCGCCCCGTGGCTCGGCCCAGTAGGTCGCCGACGTCCCGACACTGCGGGAGAGTCGAAGCAGGGCCAGCCCCCACACCGCCGAGAGCACCAGCGCGACCGCGAGCAGCGAGGCCACCACCGGGTGCCGGCGCGGCCAGCGGGGAGGGGTCACCGCACCAGCGTGCCCCGCCAGGCCACGGGCCGGCTGCGGGAGCCCGGTCCGGAGTACCCTAGGGGGTATCACTGAACGAAAGGGAACGCCGTGTGCAGCAGAGCAACGTGCCGGACGTGCAGCAAGACCACGTGGTCCGGATGCGGGAACCACGTCAAGCAGGTGATGCACGGCGTCCCCGCTGCAGAGCAGTGCAGCTGCGGTAGTGGGGGCCGAGCGCCTGCGCCAGCGGCGAAGCGGGGCAAGCTCAGCTCGCTGTTCCGACGCTGACGATCGCACGTCGACCGGGACCCCTCCCGGGACCAGCAGTGCGGCCGTTCCGCAACGGGGCAGGCCGACGTCTCATACCACTGGAGGTATCACCATGGAGTACGGATCCACCATCACCAGCGAGCTCGGCTTCGACGAGGTCGTGGCGCGCACGCGCGCCGCGCTCGCCGACAACGGCTTCGGCATCCTCACCGAGATCGATGTGCAGGCGACGCTGAAGAACAAGCTCGACCTGGACATGGAGCAGTACCTGATCCTGGGCGCCTGCAACCCGCAGCTGGCACACCAGGCGCTGGAGGTCGAGCGCGACATCGGACTGCTGCTGCCGTGCAACGTCGTGGTCCGCCGTGACGGTGACCGCACGGTGGTGCAGGCCCTCGACCCGCAGGTGATGGTCAGCCTGCCGGGCCGGCCGGAGCTGCAGCCGGTGGCGGACGAGGCGGCCAAGCGCTTGAGCGCCGCCCTCCAGGCGGTGGCCGCCGGATGACGCCGATCGACGTCTGAGCGTTCGAGCGCCTCGCAGCACCGACATAGCCGCGGGCCTGATCCAACGCCACTGATCGACCCCGTGCGTGCTGGAACGGGCTGGCCCCGCCCGCCGTTGCCCACGTCGGGGCCGTCTCTCCACGGCGACGCCGCCGCCCACGTGGAGGAGGCACCCGATGAGGAGGACGATGATCTCGCGCACGAGCCCGGCTGATCGCAGCAGGAGCGGTTCTCAGCGGCGCCCCGCGCTCCTGGCGGTCACCGCGGCGCTCGTGGTCGCTGCCGTGGTCGGCGGCATCGTCGTGATCGGCAACGACGAGACCGACCCGGCGACTGCTTCGGGCGCTCCCTTCGGCATGGCTCACGTGCACGGCCTCGGGATCGACCCGCAGGACGGTGCGCTGCTCGCCGGGACCCACTACGGCGCCTTCCGCGTCGCCGGGGACGGCAGCGTTGCGCAGGTCGGTCCCACGCAGGACTTCATGGGCTTCACGGTCGCCGGCGCCGACCGCTACCTCGCCAGCGGCCATCCGGGTGCGGACCAGGCGGATGCGCCGCCCAACCTCGGGCTGATCGAAAGCGTTGACGGTGGCGAGAGCTGGAGCAGCCTCAGCCTGTTGGGAGAAGCCGACTTCCACACGCTCGAGGCCCGGCACGATCGGGTGTACGGCCACGCCGGCGGGCGACTGATGGTGTCGCAGGACAACACGACGTGGGACGAGCGGGCCAGCATCGCGCTCGCCGACCTCGCCATCAGCCCCGACGATCCGGACACGGTCCTGGCCACTACCGAACAGGGACTGTCGGTCAGCACCGACGGCGGCGAGACCTTCTCCTCGGTCCCGGCAGCGCCGGTCATGGTGCTGGTCACCTGGACCGAGGAGGGGGCCATCGTCGGCGTCGACCCGCAAGGCGCTGTGCACGTCAGCGGCGACGGCGGCACGAGCTGGGAGCGGCGCGGGACCGCAGCGGGTCAGCCCGCCGCTCTGGCCGCGGCGGCTGAGGCTGTCTACGTCGCGACCGCTGACGGCCGGATCGTGGAGTCGGCCGACGGCGGGCGGACGTTCGACGTGCGCTACCAGGAAGCAACGCGGTAGTCAGCTCCGCACCAGCCGGCAAAGGCGTCGTGCGTCACCCGACGACGGCGAGAACCGCTCCGGCGCCCAGCCCGAGCGCGACCGAGGTGACGGCGGCGATGACCGCGCTGGCCTGCGCGATCGGTCGTACGCAAGGCTCGCCCGCCTGGGCTGCGCCCTCGCGGGCGAACACCGGCGCCAGCCAGCGCAGGTAGTAGAACAGGCTCGCCACGGTGTTGATCGCGGCGACCACGACGAGCCAGCCGAGCCCGCCCTCCAGGGCAGCGGCGAAGACGGTGAGCTTGCCGACGAAGACCGCGGTGGGCGGCGTGCCGACCAGGCCGAGCAACAGCACGAGCAGCGACAGCGCGAGCACGGGGCGGTGGGCGGCGAGGTTGCGGTACGACGCCAGCTGCCCCGCCTGGGGCAGCGCGGCGGTCACGGCGAACGCGCCGAGGTTGGTGACGGCGTAGGCGGCCAGGTAGAGCGCGAGCGAGGGCAACGCCAGGTCGGTGCGCCCGGCGACGGCGACCGCCATCAGCAGGTAGCCGGCCTGGCTGACCGTGGACCAACCGAGCAGCCGGCGCACCGACTCCTGGCCGAAGGCGGCGAGGTTCCCGAGCGTCATGGTCAGCGCAGCCAGCACCGCCATCAGCAGCGGCCAGTCGACGACGTCGCTGGGCACGGCGTCGAGCACCCGGTAGGCCGCGAGCAGCCCACCGACCTTCGGCACCGTGGTGAGCAGCGCTGCGGCGCCGGGTCGCGCCGCCTCGGCCACGTCCGGGACCCAGAAGTGCCCGGGCACGAAGCCGCCCTTGAAGGCCAACCCGGCGAGCAGCGCAACCAGGCCGACGGCGACGACGGGCCGCTGCTGCGGGTCGAGGTCGGTGAGCAGGGCGTAGCCGGTTCCACCGGCAGCACCGAACAGCAGCGTGATGCCCAGCAGCATCGCGATGCCGAGGAAAGCCCCCAGCAGGTAGGTCTTCAAGGCGGCCTCGGTCCCGCGGCGGTCGCGGGCCGCGCCGGCCAGGGCGTACAGGGGAACGCTGGCCAGGAGGTAGGCGACGGCCAGGACGATCAGGTCGTTGCTGGCGCCCAGCACCTGGGTGCCGAGCACGGCCAGCAGGAGCAGGACGTACTGCTCGCTCTCGCGCGGGTCGCTGTGCACGTCCTCGGCCAGGATCCCGAGCACGAGCAGTCCGGACAGCGCCCCGACGAGCCGGGCCGTCCCGGTGATCGGGTCGACGGCGAAGGTGTCGTCGAACACCAGCCGGTCGGCGCCGGCGAGCGCGACGGCAGCAGCGACCGCCGAGGCGACGAGCAGCCCGGCGGTGACCAGGCGGGCGATCCACTGCCGCTCACGGGGCAGGAAGCTGCCCAGCAGCAGCACCGCGGCCGCGCCGAGCAGCAGAATCAGCTCGGGCAGGAGCGCAACCGGGTCCTCGTTCACTCCGGCGTCACCGGCTGACGAGCTCGACGACGACCCGTGCGCTCGGTTCGATGAGGTCGAGCATCGGGCGGGGCAGTACGCCGAGCAGCAGCGCCAATCCGAGCAGCGGCACGACTGCGGCCAGCTCGCTGGGCCGCAGGTCGCTCACGCGTGCGGACAGCCGCCCCGGCTCGCCGAGCAACAGCCGGTTGATCGCCACCAGGAACAGCGCGGCGGTGACGAGCAGACCGAGCAGCGCGACGATCACACCCACGGGCGCCGAGCCGAGCGAGCCTGCCAGCACCTGGAACTCGGCGATGAAGCCGGTGAAGCCGGGCAGGCCGAGACTGGCGAAGGCGCCGACGGCAAACAGGCCGGCGAACCGCGGCGCCGAGCTGAACAGCCCGCCGTAGGAGCCGAGGTCGTAGCTCTCGGCGCGGTCCTGCAGCACGCCGGCGAGCAGGAACAGCGCGGCGGTGATGAAGCCGTGGCTGACCATCTGGGTGACCGCGCCGGTGACGGCGACGGTACGGGCCTGCTCGTCGGTGCCGCCGAGCATCCCGGCCGCCCCGAGCGCGAGCAGGACGTAGCCCATGTGCGCCACGGAGGTATAGGCGATCATGCGCTTCAGGTCGGTCTGGGCGAGCGCGACGAGCGCGCCGTACAGCACGCCGACCGCGCCCACGACGACGGCGACGACCGCCCAGGTGCGCCAGGCGTCGGGCAGCATCGGCAGCGCGATGCGGACGAAGCCGTAGGTGCCCATCTTGAGCAGCACCCCGGCCAGGATCGCCGAGCCGACGGCGGGGGCGTCGGTGTGCGCGGGAGGCAGCCAGGTGTGGAACGGCACGGTGGGGGTCTTGACGGCCAGCCCGATGCCGATCGCGAGCAGCGCGAGACCGCCGGCGAGCGGCTGGCCCTGCAGCGGCGGGTCCTGCGCGAGCTTGACCATGTCGAAGGTGTGCGGGTCGGATCCCGCGAACAGCGCGAGGAAGCCGACGAGCAGCGCGAGGCTGCCGAGGAAGGTGTAGAGGAAGAACTTCAGCGCCGAGCGGGCCGCCTGTCCGTGGCCCCAGCCGGCGATGAGGAAGTACATCCCGACGATCGACAGGTCGAAGAAGACGAAGAACAGGATCAGGTCCAGGCTGGCGAACACGCCGAGGCAGGTCGTCTCCAGGAACAGCAGCAGAGCAGCAAAAGTGCGGGGCCGCAGCTGCTCCCGCCAGGCGTAGAGCGCGCAGCAGAAGAAGATGCCGGCGGTCAGCAGCAGCAACGGCAGGGAGAGCCCGTCGACGCCGACGTGGTAGCCGCTGTCGACGCTGGGGATCCACTGCAGCTCGCGCTCGTAGGCGATCTCGCTGGTGACCCCGCCACCCGGCTCGTAGCCGACCCAGAGCCCGAGCGCGAGCAGCAGCTCCACGCCCGTCACAGCCACGAGGGCAGCTCGTGCTGCGGTGTCGGACAGCCTCGGCAGCGCCGCGAGCACGACAGCCGCGAGCACGGGAAGGAACACCAGCAGGTCGAGCACGGTCACCTCACGATCAGCAGGAGCACGGTGGCGGCGACCAGCAGCGCAGCGGCCTGGCCGTAGTACTGGTGCAGCTGCCCGGTCTGCGGGCGGCGAGCCTGCGCGCCCAGCCGTCTGGTCGTGGCGGCGACCGCGCTGACGAGCCCGTCCACGCCATCCACGTCGAACCGGCCCGATGCCCGGGCGGTGCGGACGGTGCCGGCGGCGGCGCCCTCGACGGCCCGGTCGAGCAGCTGGTCGTCGGCCCGGGCCAGGGTGCCGGCGAGCCGCCCGGTCGACGCGGCCGCCGCCCTCACGCCGCGGTCCAGCACGTGGTCGTCGAAGGCGGCCAGCGCTGCGGACAACGACAACACCGGCCGCACGACCACCGCGTGCGCCGCCGCCTCCAGGTGCAGCCACTGGCGGGCCACCACGGGCATCGCTGCGGTGAGTCGCTCGCCGCGCCACCACATCGCGGCCAGCACGGCGACGGCGAGGACGCCGGACACCAGCAGACCGACCGGCTCCACCGGCGGCAGGCCGGCGTCGAGCAGCTCCTCGAAGCGCTGCCCGGTGGTACCCAGCGCCAGCAGGCTCAGCGCCGCGGCGCCGACGGCGAGCGGCACGAGCGGCGCCCACGAGGTCCACGGCACGTGCAGCGGCGCTCGCTCGGCGGGACGGGCGAGCACGACGACCAGTGCCTTGCCGGCGTACGCGGCGGACAGTCCGGCGGCGACCAGGCCGGCGGCGTACAGCAGCGGGCTGTGCTCGAGCGCGGCCGCCAGCACGGCGTCCTTGCTGCCCCACAGCGCCAGCGGTGGCAGCCCGGCCAGCGAGAGCAGGCCGACCGCGGCGAGGACCCCGACGGCCGGCGCCCGCCAGGCGGCGGCGCGCAGGCCGTCGAGCTCCTTCGTCCCCACGGTGTGCAGCCACAGGCCCGCGAGGAGGAACAGCAGGCTCTTGACCGACGCGTGGGCGACCAGGTGCACGCCGCCGGCTGCCGTGCCGCTGACCCCGGCGGCCAGCACGACGAAGCCGAGCTGGCTAGCGGTTGAGGCGGCGAGCAGCTGCTTGAGGTCGGTCTGCGCGAGCGCCACCACGCCGAGGGCGACGGCGGTCAGCGCGCCGGTCCACGCCGCAGCGTCATCAGCCCATCCGCTGGCGGCGAGCAGGGGAGCCAGGCGCACCAGCAGGTAGCCGCCCATCGCCACCATCGCCGCGCTGTGCAGCAGCGCGCTGACCGGGCTCGGGCCGTCCATCGCGCGCGACAACCAGAACGACACCGGAAGCTGCGCGGCCTTGCCCAGCGCGGCGGCCAGCACCCCGAGCGCCGCGAGGTGCAGCGGCCAGCCGGACAGGCCGGGCAGCGCGTCGAACCCGAGGGTCCCGGCGCCGGCCAGAGCGGCGCCGGCCGCGGTGTACAGCCCCAGGTCCAGGGCGCGGGTCGTCAGCAGCGCTGTCGTCGCCGAGTCGACCGCACGACGGCTGCCTGGCTCGTGGGCGATCAGGACATAGGACGCTGCCCCCATCAGCTCCCAGCCGACGAGCAGCGACAGCAGGTCGCCGGCGAGCAGGGTCAGCAGCACTGCGGACAGGAACAGCAGCAGGAAGCCCGCCAGCCGGCCGCGGCGCGCGGCGACCTGCGACGGCGCCACGAGCAGGACGCACAGGGTGACGACGCAGACGGTCACCCCGAGGGCGAGGGACAGCCCGTCGATGCCGAGCCGCCACGGCAGACCCAGCAGGAAGGGGTAGGCGACCTCGGGCGTGCGTCCGGTGCCGAGCAGCACCCCAAGGGTCGTTGCCGTCGCCGCCGCGCCGAGTGCGGCCGCCGACCGGTCCACCCGCGGGCCGAGCAGCACCAGCGCCAGACCGGCGGCCGCCGGCAGCAGGACCAGCAGCGGGGCGGCGCTCACCCGGACAGCTCGCTCACCCGGACAGCTCTGTCGCCTCGTCGGTCAGCTCGACCTCGCCGGCCCGGAAGATGGCCGTCTGCACGGCGAAGCCCATCGCCATCTCGATGGTCATGGCCGAGATGACGACGAGCACCAGCACCTGGCCGTCGGGCCGGGACGGGGCGACGTAGTACCAGAACGCCGCGGCAGCGACGATGACGCCGTTGAGCATCAGCTCCAGACCCATCATCAGCATGACGATCGACTGCTGCGAGAGCGCGCCGTACAGCCCGATCGCGATCAGCGCCGCGGCGAGGACGAGCAGCGCCTCCAGGCTCATCGGCCCACCCCGCCGCGGATCGGGTCGCGCGCCGGGCGGGCCTTCAGGTCGTCGCCGAGCCGGTCGTAGCGGCTGCGCGCCGAGGCCAGCACGAGCGCACTGACGATCGTGGTGAGGATGACCGCGCCGATCCCCATCATCACGAGCATGTGGCTGCCCATGATGCCGAGCCCCACCTGCTCGGTGACGTCGGCCGGCGGCGATCCCTGCCGCTCGGGCCAGTCGACGAGCAGCGCGCCCCCGGCCAGCACCACGAAGGTGCCGACGGCGACGCTCATCGCGCGCGACTTGTCGTGGTACATCGACATCGGCATCAGCCCGGCCGGGTTCATCATGTACGCGATCATGAACACGGCCATGATGGCCATCTCCATCACCATCATCACGACCACCACGACGCCCAGGTAGTCCAGGTCGAGCAGCAGCAGGATGCCGCCGACAGCCACGAAGCTGACTGCCAACGCGAACGTCGCCCGCGCCATCGAGTCGACCCGGAACACCAGGAAGCCGAAGCCGACAGCGACCAGCGCGAGCAGGACGAACAGCGTGGTCGTCACGACGTCGGAGGTCACGGTGCCTCTGCCAGGACGATCAGGCTGGTCACCAGCACCTGCAGCAGCGTGAGCGGCACGATCAGCACCCAGCCGACCTCGGCGAACCGCTCCGGCCGCAGCACCGGCAGACGGCGGCGCAGGACGACGAGCAGCAGCAGCACCGCGAGGGTCTTGAGCAGCTGCCAGGTCCAGTCCGGCAGCAGCGGTCCGGCCCCTCCGCCGAGGAACAGCGGCACGGCGAAGGCAGCACCGGCGACGACCAGCGCGTGCCGGCCGGCCAGCAGCAGCAACCGGTCCACGCCGGAGGACTCTGCGAAGACACCGCCGGCCAGGTCACTGCCGGCCGGTGCCCGGAAGGGACCCCAGAGCGAGAAGGCGGCGACGCACAGGAGGAAGACGGCGAAGGCGATCGGCATCTCGACCACGTGCCACCGGTCGGCCTGTGCCGCGACCACCTCCCGGACGTCCAGGCTGGCCGCCGCCACAGCCGGCGCCGTGAGGGCGAACATCAACGGCAGCTCGTACGCCAGCGCCTGCGCCAGGTAGCGGTAGCCGCCGACCAGCGCGGTGGCACTCGCCGCGCCCCAGCCGACGAGCCAGACGAACGCCCACAGCAGCACGTCCATGGCGTTGAACCACACGATCCCGACCGGGAGGTCGGCGATCACGGAGTCGCCGATCGGGACCACGGCCAGCATCAGGGCGGCGGCGACCAGCAGACCGGCGCCGCCGGTCCGCCACAGCAGCGCGTCGGGCGCTGTGGTCGTCCGGCGGCGCTGGACCAGCAGCCGGGCGACGTCGGGCCAGGGACTCAGCTCGGCCGGCGAGAGACGCCGGCCTGCGGCTCGGGCGAGCAGGGCGCGGTCGGCGACGACCGAGACGAGCGCCAGCCCCGCCAGCAGTAGCAGGGCCAGCGGCGCGAGCAGCAGCTCAGACACGGACCGCCGCCGGCTGGAGCGGTGCGTGTGCCGCGACGACCAGCGCCGCGGTGCCGAGGTCGAGCCCGACGACGTCGACGGCGAGCTGGGCGTCGTCGGCGGCAGGCAGCCCGGGCTCGTCCCGGACGGCGGAGACGAGCCGGTCCAGGTGGGCGACGAGATCGCCGCTGCCCGGCGCGGGCAGCCCGCGCAGCGACCAGCGCAGCAGGCGGGCACGCTGCAGCCGGTGCAGCAGGTCATCGGTCCCGGGACCTGAACCTCCCGCTGCTCGGGCACGTCGTGCGCGCAGGGCGCCGTCGGACCACCCGGCGGCCTCCAGCAGCACCGCGAGCGCGTCCAGGCCGATCAGCGCACGCGGCGCCGGCGGCTCAGGCCGCGGGTCCAGCCGCACGACGTCGGCCCTGGTCAGCACGTCACCGGACAGCAGCACGTCCAGCCGCAGGCCGGCGGGCCAGTCCGGCAGCAGCGGGCCGAGCGAGAGGTTCAACCCCTCCAGTCGCAGCCCGTCGCGGTCCTCGACCCGGTCGGCCATGACCAGCCCCCCGGGCAGGTCCATGCCCATGTCCATGTCCATCGAGTGGTCCATGCCACCCATCCCGGCATCGGCCATGTCCATGCCGTCGTGGTCGGGCTCTGCCGCGTCGTCGGGCGACGGGGCGTGCTCATCGGCGACGTCGCCCCGGTCGGCGGCGGAGAGTCGAGCGGTCGTGCGGGTCCGGGCGTCCTGCCGCTGCGACGGCATGTCGGCCAGCTCCCGAGCGGCGGCGCGCAGCGCCGGTTCGACCTCGTCGGTCGTCGCGGCGAACGCTCGGGCCCGCGGACCGGGCACTCCCTCCCAGGCGACCTCGATGTGCTCGGTGAGGTCGCGTCCCGGAACGCCGCAGCACAGCAGGACGTCGGCCTCGGCCGGCGCGGCCGCTCGTGCCCAGCCGAGCTCGTCCAGTGCGTCCTCCGCCACCCACCTCAGCGGCCGCTGACCCGGCACGGGGATCAGCAGCACGTGAGGGCGTCGGACTGCCGCGCGCGCGAGCCGCTCGGTCAGGCCCATCGGAAGGCGCCTTCACGCCAGGCGTAGACGACCCCGACGAGCAGCATGGCGAGGAACCCGAACATCTCGATCACGGCGGACGGGCCGACCTGGGCCACGACCAGCGCCCAGGGGTACATGAACAGCATCTCGAGGTCGAAGGCGAGGAACACCAGCGTCATCGCGTACCAGCGCGCGTGGTAGCGCGACAACGGGTGCTCCGTCGGGAGCAGGCCGCCGCTGAAGGGGGCCGCTCGCAGGGGGTCGGCCGCGACCGCTACCGCCTGCCCCACGACGTACAGACCGGCGATCCCGGCTCCGACCAGCACCAGGAGTGCCAGCACTCCGATGTACACCTGCGCCCCCTCTGGCTGCCGGTCGACCTACCCCCCATCCGTATCACGACACGGATGTCCGCCAGCGGACCCCGACTCCGCCGTCAGGCGCGGTCGAACCGCCTGGCCTGCAGGTCGGGCAGCACCTCGGCCAGGACCGCGTAGCCGGCGTGGCGATGCAGCAGCTCGACCCCGTGCCGCACCGCCACGACGGCGAGGAGGCAGTCGACCAAGGGCTTCCTGGAGAGCGGGCGACGGGAATCGAACCCGCGTAGCCAGTGTGGAAGCCCGTTTCAGCGTGGACGCGGGGTAAGACGCTGACCTGGGGAAACGGGCTATCCATGCAGGTCAGACGGGGTGCGGCGTGTCTGCGCTGGGCCGCCCTGGATCGGCCTGGACGTCTCCGGACTGTGGTCTCGATGAGGTCTGTCAGGCCAGGTGGTCGCGCCCCAAGCGGGCAGCGCCGTGCGAGCTACCGGACCAGCGGTCTTGAGCACGAGGTGTTGGACTGCGACTCGCAGGCTCGACGACGGCGCAGTGTGCCTTGAGCCCGAGCCGTCACCGCTCGGTCGGCTGCGCTGCCGGCGAGTTCGTGCTCCTCAGGGAGGGCGTCGAAGTCCTTGGGGCGGACGGCGGCGGTCTTCGATTGGATGATGTCGGCCGAGGAAGCGACGGGGACGCGGCCGACGGCGGCTGCGGCCCGGCGGGCGCCGGCCTGGACAAGCCGGGCCTCGAGCGTGTCGCGCATCCCTGACAGCTTCAGCGACCGCAGCGTCGCTTCGAGCTGATAGGTCGCTGTCATGACGCCACCTCCGCACTCACGTCGTCACGATCGACGTCGTCGTTGCTGAGGACCTCGCCGGTTGCCGTGCAGCAGCTACTGAGATCGGCGGCCAACGAGTTGGCACTGCACCGGGATTCTTGCCACGTGCGCCCTAGCCTGCCACAGTACCGTCATGCGTGCCACGGTCGTGCTTGGAGTGCAGGGCCGCCTCGTCGTGCCAGCAGAAGCCCGCAGGGAGCTCGGTCTGACCGCGGGCGATGAGCTCGTCCTGCACACCGAGGACGGGCGGCTGGTGCTCGAGCGCCGTGAGGATGCCGGTAAGCGCCTGCGTGGCCTGTACGCGTCATCAGCGACGCGGGGCTCGGTCGAGGAGCTGCTGACGGACCGACGGCAGGCAGCAGCGTCGGAGTGAGCGTCGTCCTCGACGCGTCCGCGGTCCTGGTCCTGCTGTTGGACGAGCCTGGCGCGGACGTCGTCATGGAGGTCCTGAGCGACGGGGTCCTGAGCGCAGTGAACCTGGCGGAGGTTCTCAGCAAGCTGACGGATCGTGGCGCTGACGTCTCGGGACTGACAGACGACCTCGTCGCGGCCGGCGTGCTGGTCGAGCCGATGACGGTGGCGGACGCCGCGCACGTCGCGAAGTTCCGTCGGATCGACCAGGGTCGGCTGCTCAGCCTCGGCGACCGCTGTTGCCTTGCGCTGGGGCGCCGGCTGGCACGGCCTGTGCTGACCGCAGACCGTGCGTGGTCGGAGCTCGACGACCCTGGGTTGGAGGTGCGGCAGGTCCGTTGACGTGCGCGCGAGGTCTCTAGGGGCACGCGGGGGGCACGAGACGGCCATCCGGGCTCTGTTCGATCTTCGGTCGAGTGCTCAGCAACGCTCTGTCCTGCGGTGATGCGTGGAGCGGGCGACGGGAATCGAACCCGCGTAGCCAGTTTGGAAGGTTGCTACTCGCACGAGCTGTTTGCGCAGGTCAGGACCGGTGGCGACCGCTCTGCGGAGGGCGCTGTGGGTTAGCCATGGGTTAGCCGGCGCGGGACGCCCCTGGACGCCGGCGGATGGGGACGACCTTGTCGGCGGTCACGAGTGCCTCCAGGGCGCGCGCGATCTCGGCGTCGCGGTGGGTCGTCGCATGCTGGTAGATCAACGCGGCGGCGGGGGAGGCGTGACCGAGTCGATGCATCAGCTCGGCGGTGCTGGCGCCGCTCGCCGCAGCCAGCGTGGCTCCCGTGTGCCGGAGCTCGTGGACGCGCACTGGGCTCAGGTCGCACGCCTCGACCGCCCGGCGGAAGGTGCCGATGAAGTTCGAGACGGCAAGAAAGTTGCCGGTGCTGGTGCCGAAGACCAGGGCGTCCTCGTCGTTGGCGGCGTAGGTGTCGAGGTGCATCACGAGCCGAGCCGCCACCGACGCCGGCAGCGTGACGGTGCGCCGGCCGGCGCCCGTTTTGGGTTCTCCGACGAGCCACTGCCCGCCGACGCGTCGCACACTGCGCGCGACGCTCACCGCTGCGCCGTCGGCCGACACGTCCCGACGGCGCAAGGCCGTGGCCTCGCCGAAGCGCAGACCGCCGAAGGCCAGCGTGAGGATGAGCGCGGCGTAGCGTTGCGGAACCTGCTCGGCGAGCGCATGTACCTCGCCGACAGTGAGCGATCGCGAGGGTCGGGCCGCCTTCTGGACACCGGCCGCCCGCAGTCGGCAGGGGTTGGTGGCGATGACCTCGTCGGCCACGGCGACATTGAGCAGTGCGCGCAGCAACCGGTAGGCCTGGACGAGGGCTGTCGGCTTCACGGTCTTGGCTGCTGTCTCATGCCACTGACGGACCCGCTGCGTCGTCACGTCCCCGACGGGCACGGCCCCCCACGTGTGCTGTAGGTGCATGCGCCACACCGACTCGTACAGCTCCTTGGTACTGGCCCGCAGGTCACTGCGCGAGAAGTAGTCGGACGCGTAGGCCGCGAGCGTTCGCTGGCCGCCCTCAGGGGCGCGCCACGCCTTGCGGACGATGTCGGCATGGGCCGTGGCGAGCCACCGTCGGGCGTCGGTTTTGGTGACGAAGCTCTGGGAACGTCGCAACCCGTCAGGGCCGGTGTAGCGCGCACGCCAGCGACCAGACTCAAGCCGTTCGATGTGGCCGAACCCGCTTGTACGCGACCGCGTCTTGGCCATGATCGGGACCTCTCTCAGGTTGGTCAACGCTCGACGGAGAAGTGTGGCGCGCGGCTCTGACGTTCACTCCAGCCTGTTCATCGCCCGCCGAGAGGAGGCCGTCGTGCCGAGCCAGCGTCACGAGGCCCGGTGGTTGGCTTCTTGACGGCTGGCGGTGATGTAGGCGTCGAGGTCGTT
>JBBSLB010000030.1:0-17239 GCA_038255675.1 Mycobacteriales bacterium | reverse complement strand
CTCGGCGTCATGAGCGTGATCTGGATGGCTTTCGTCGGCGGGCTCATCGCCGTCGAGAAGACGCTGCCCTGGCGGCGCGCGGCAACCTACAGCACCGCCGCGATCCTGCTTGTACTCGGCGTGCTTCTGATCGCGTCGCCCGATGCGGTCCCCGGTCTCGCGGAGCCGGGAGGGCAACAGATGCACATGACCATGCCCTCCGCCTCGTAGGTCCACGTGCACGACTGGGCCGTCTCCGGCAGCTACTTCGAGGTCTGCAACTGCGAGGCGATCTGCCCGTGTCGATCAGTCGGCGGCGCGCTGGGCGGCCGCTCAACTTATGGCGACTGCAGGTTCGCCCTGTCGTGGCTCGTCATCGACGGCCGCGCCGACGGTGTCGACCTGAGCAACCGGAGCGTCGTCATGGCCGGGTGGTACGACGACAATGAGGACGGCTCGCCGTGGCGCGTCGCGCTCTACATCGACGACCGGGCCAGCGATCCGCAGTTCGACGCCCTGACCAGCATCTTCCTCGGCCGCAGGGGTGGCGCCACTTTCGAGCAGTTCGCCCGAGCCATCGGAGAAGTGCACAACGTCCTGCGCGCTGACATCACGCTCTCCCACGTGCGGCGGCGCTGGTCCATACGTGCCTCGACGTTCATCGACGTCGCCGCGTCGACGCCGGTCGCGTCGGACCAGCCGGTGACGTGCGGGATCCCGGGCCACAAGCATCCGGGTGAAGAAGTCGTCGCCGAGCGGTTCATGGTCGAGGACGACCCGCTGTCTTGGGACTTCCGCGGACGGTGCGGCTTCGCCACCAACTTCGCCTACCGCTCGGAGGTTGAGGCTTGACCTGGTCCGGGCGGAGCGGCACTGCGCAGTTTCCCCGCCCGGTCTAGCCGCCGGATGAGCGGCCTGGCATGGATCGGTAGCCCTCCGCTGATGCTGATGCCCACTCGCAGCAACGTCGTGTGGGCCGGCTACCTCCGCGTGAGCGGCAGCCATCCGCCAATCTCTACGGCAGCTTGTTTGGCAAGACGCTTTGCCTCGACTACTGCCCGGTGTCCGACGTCGTCCAGACGTATCCGGTAACGCGGGCGGTCACACCCGTTCGCAATCCGGCGTTTCTCCACTACCGGGAATGCCGGTTACCGGGTCCTTCGTGCAGCCGGCGCCGGCGGGCCCAAGGCCACCTGCTGGCTCGTCGACATGTGGGGCTGACGCTCTGCCGGCTACCGGCCGTCGTGAGCGTCTGCGCGCACGCGCTCATCAAGCTCGTTCACGAGTCCGTGCCGGACAGCAAGTTCGCGGACGACCTGTTCAACGGCCACGCCGCCGCGGTCTGCCGCCGCTCGGGCGTAGATCATTAACGCGTACACACCGTAGATCCACAGCGGCGTGTTCCACCAGCCGGCGTCGTTCAGCAGGTCGGGCTGCATACCGCCGCGGATGCACGCGGTGGCGTACAACGCGTACTGGCTGGAGCGGTGCTCGACCCGGCCGCGGAACTCGGCCTCGGGCAGGTAGCGCTCGCGCAGCCCTTCGTACTCCAGCGGCGCGAGCCCGGGGAGGCTGGCCAGGTCCAGCGCTGTCACCGCCAGCTCGAGCATCGCGACGTCCGGCGTGAACCAGCCTGGAACGTGCGACGGCGCGGCCGCCTCCACCAGCGCGTCGATGTCCTCGCCGCGCAGCAGGCCGCCGAGCACCGCTACTTGCGCTTGGCGGTGCAAGAGGTCCTGATCGACGCGGGGCCGCTTGCTCATGGCGGGCAGTCTGTCGACAGCACGGGCTCCTGCCAAGACCGCAGCTGCAGGACCATGCCCGGCTATCGGTGCGCCGGGACCGTGCCCACCAGCGCGTGGCGGGGGAGCGGCGGGGGCGCCGCTCGGGCGGTCGTGCCGGCCACGGCCAAGGGCCCGTACCCAGATGGGAACGGGCCCTGGAGAGGGTGTCCGAGAAGATCATTCCAGTCCGCTTCTGGTCCGCATGATCTTGTCAGTCCGCCTCTAGTCCGCAGAAAAGCGGACTGCTGCGGTCACCTTCGGCGAAATACGGTCAGTGTGTTTCCGCAGGTCAGAGGCCTAGAACGTCATTCGGTGGCCTCCGTGAGCGGCCGCCCGCCTAGATGTCGTAGTAGAGCGAGAACTCGTACGGGTGCGGGCGCAGCCGGATCGCGTCGATCTCCACCTCGCGCTTGTAGGCGATCCAGGTCGAGATGAGGTCCTCGGTGAAGACCCCGCCCTCAAGCAGGTAGTCGTGATCGGCCTCGAGCGCGTCGAGCACGGCGTCGAGCGAGGCGGGGACCTGCGCGACGTCGGCCAGCTCCTCCGGCGGCAGCTCGTAGAGGTCCTTGTCGACCGGCGTCGGCGGCTCGATCTTGTTCTTGATGCCGTCGAGGCCGGCCATGAGCATTGCCGAGAACGCGAGGTACGGGTTCGAGGACGGGTCCGGGCAGCGGAACTCCAGGCGCTTGGCCTTGGGGTTGCTGCCGGTGATCGGGATGCGGATGCAGGCCGAGCGGTTGCGCTGGCTGTAGACCAGGTTGACCGGCGCCTCGAAGCCGGGCACGAGGCGGTGGTAGCTGTTGATCGTCGGGTTGGTGAAGGCCAGCAGCGACGGGGCGTGGTGCAGCAGGCCGCCGATGTAGTAGCGCGCCATGTCCGACAGCCCGGCGTAGCCGACCTCGTCGTAGAACAGCGGCTCGCCGTCCTTCCACAGCGACTGGTGGCAGTGCATGCCCGAGCCGTTGTCGCCGATGATCGGCTTCGGCATGAAGGTGGCCGACTTGCCGTACTCGTTGGCGGTGTTCTTGACGATGTACTTGAACAGCATCATGTCGTCGGCGCCCTGGAGCAGGGTGTTGAACTTGTAGTTGATCTCCTGCTGCCCGGCCGAGCCGACCTCGTGGTGGCCGCGCTCGACGGTCATGCCGGCGTTCTCCAGGCGGACCGCGATCTCGTCGCGCAGGTCGGCGTAGTGGTCGGTGGGGGAGACGGGGAAGTAGCCGCCCTTGGTGCGCGCCTTGTAGCCCAGGTTGCCGCCCACCTCCTCGCGACCGCTGTTCCAGCTCGCTGAGTCGGCGTCGATCTTGTAGAAGCTGCCCTGCGGCTGGGAGTCGAACTGGATCGAGTCGAAGATGTGGAACTCCGCCTCGGCGCCGAAGAAGCAGGTGTCGGCGATGCCCGAGCCCTTGAGGTAGGCCTCGGCCTTCTTGGCCACGTTGCGCGGGTCGCGGGAGTACGCCTCACCGGTGAGCGGGTCGTGGATGAAGAAGTTGACGATCAGCGTCTTGCGGGTGCGGAACGGGTCGAGCTGCGCGCTGGTCGGGTCTGGCAGCAGCAGCATGTCCGACTCGTGGATCTCCTGGAAGCCGCGGATCGACGAGCCGTCGAAGCCGAGCCCGTCGGTGAAGACGTCTTCGGTGAAGGAGCCGACCGGCACGGTGAAGTGCTGCATCACACCGGGCAGGTCGCAGAAGCGGACGTCGACCATCTCGACGCCTTCCTTCTCGATGTACTTCAGGACCTCGTCGGCACTGGTGAACAAGGACGTCCTCCGGGAGTCAGGGACACGGCAGGTCAGCCGTGCCGAGGGTGCGGGCGCTGCAGGGAGGCTAGCCCTGGGCCGTGACCCGCCGGTGTCCCGAGTGTTTCGGGGCGGTTACGCGCGCGGCCTTCCGGCAGGCGGTCGCCGCAGCCGCGGCGCTAGCCTCGCGGGCATGGCGCGGTGGACGGGGACCTGGCTGTCGGGGCTCGGCGCGGCCGGGGTCGACCGTCACGGCGAGGGCTCGTGGCCCGGCCGTCGGCACGGCCTGCCGCCGGAGGGGCCGGGTGCGGTGGCGACCACCGGCTCGCGCTTCGCCGCGATCGTCGTTGACCTGCTCGTCGGCGCGCTCATCGCCGCGCTCGTCAACGGCGCGCTGGAGGACCCGTCGTCGGCGGTGCGCACGTCGGTGGTCAACGGCGCCTTCGCCGCCCAGGTGATCGTGCTCCAGACGCTGACCGGCCAGTCGCTCGGCATGCGCCTGCTCGGCATCCGGGTGGCCCGGCTGGCCGACCCCGCCGGCGCGCCCGGCTTCCTGCCGGTCGCCGTACGCACCCTGCTGATCTTCCTGGTGCTCCCGGCGGTCATCCTCGACCGCGACGGGCGGGGGCTGCACGACAAGGCGGCCGGCACCGTGGTGCTGCGGACCCGCGCGGCGCGCAGCTTTGCGACCGACGGCCGCTGAGCCGCCGACGTCCTAGCGGCGCGGGACCCGCGTCGGCATCGGCCCCTTGGGGATCGGCAGCGACGTCGCGCCCATCGCCTTGAACTTGCGGTCGAGCTCGTTGACCTGCTTGCCCTTGATGTTGCGCGGCAGCTTGAGGAAGTGCCGCTCGAGCTTGCGCAGCGCGACCTGCCCGTCGCCGTCGCCGACGACGACGTCGTAGACCGGGGTGCTGCCGATGATGCGCGCAGCCTTCTTCTTCTCGGTCGCGATGAGCTGGCGGGCGCGGCTGGGGGAGCCCTCGGCGACCAGGACCAGGCCCGGCTTGCCGATCACGCGGTGCACGAGGTCCTGGTCGCGTGTGAAGCCGACTGCGGGGGTGATCCGCCAGTCGCCGCGCATGTTGGACAGCACCGCTGCCGCAGCGCCGATCTGGCCCTCCACCTGGGAGTACGCCGTGGCCTGCACGCGCTTGCCGAACACGAATGCCGCCGCCACCAGGCCGAGCAGGAAGCCCAGGAAGCCGAGGTAGAGCGCGCCGCCGAAGACCAGGCCGATCGCCAGCAGCAGCAGGAACGGCACGAAGAAGGCGGCCAGCACCAGCGGCAGCACCTTCGGGTCCTGTGCGCGGGTGGCGGTGAAGGCCATCCGGATCTGCTTGAGCTTGGCGCCGCGAGGCTTCTTGACCTTCTTGACCTTGGGGGGGCCGGCCTTCCCCTTCGCGGGGGCAGCCTTCGAGGAGCGCTTCAGCAGAGCCATGTCGCCAGGATAGGTGCGACAGGCGTCAGGGGGTCGGGCCCTGCGCTGCGCGGCGGGCCGCGCGAGCGGCGTCGGCGTCGGCTTGGCGGGCGGAGGCCTGCTCGAGCGTGGGGGCAGTGCCGCCCATGCTGGCCGGGATCCACCAGGTGTCCTCGGGTGTGCGCGTCCCGCCCGGGTAGGTCGCACGTGCGTGGTCGAGCAGCAGCTGCATCCGGGACTTGAGGTCGGCCGTGACGGCCACCGGGTCGCTGCCGGGCGCCGGGGTGAACGGCTCGCCGACGACGATGCGGATCGGGGTGCCGCGGGTGAGGTCCTTGGGCCGGCCCTTGGTGAAGACCCGCTGGCTGCCCCAGACGACGCACGGCAGGATCGGCGCGCCCGCCTCCATCGCCATGCGCGCGGCGCCGGTCTTGAACTCCTTGAGCTCGAACGACAGCGAGATCGTGGCCTCGGGGAAGACGCCGACGATCTCGCCGTCGCGGACGGCGTCCACGGCCAGCCGGTAGGACGCGTTGGCGGCGCCGTGCCGGTCGACGGGGATGTGCTTCATGCCGCGCATGAGGGGGCCGCTGACCTTGTGGTCGAAGACCTCCTTCTTGGCCATGAAGCGCACCAGCCGGCCCGCCGGGCGGGCGGCCAGCCCGGCGAAGGTGAAGTCCAGGTAGCCGACGTGGTTGATGGCCATCACCGCGCCGCCGGTGCGGGGGACGTGCTCCTCACCGCTGACTGTGAACTTCAGCCCCAGGCCCCGGAAGACCGCGCGGGCCAAGGTGACGATGGGGGTGTACGTCGGCTCTGCCATGCGCCGGAACCTACCCCGGTGCTCGTCGCCCGGGTGGCGCCCTCAGGAGCCGGTGCCGGCCCGGCGCTGGGCGTTGCGGACGGCCACCGCGAGAGCGGCCTCGGCCTCGCGGCGCGAACGGGAGCGGGACGCGTCGGCGGACATGCCGGCCCAGGCGTTGCGCCGGGCGGTGCGCTGCCCGCCACCGGGCAGCGCAGTCAGCAGCAGGTCCTGGACGATCGGGGCGATCAGCACCGTGCACCTCCGGGCGACGAGGGGGTCGAGGAGGACGGTGCCGGTGCCGTGTGTCGGGAAGATGTCCCGACCGTGAATGTCCTGGAGCCACCTGTGCACGCTCAGCTGCGCGCGCCACCGCTCAGGGTGAGGGCCCGGACCTGCGGCGCGGTGCTCGTGCCGCTGCCCAGCACGAGCAGGGTCAGCAGGACCCCGTACACCGGCAGGTGGCCGATCAGCTCGGTGCCGCCGAACAGCGCGAGGCTTGCGGTGAACGGCACGGCGGCCACGAGGGCGACGACCTGCGGTGCGGCCCCCGACAGCACCAGCAGCGCGAAGAGCACCTCGACGCAGCCGGCGAGCACGACGAACGCCTCTGCGCTCATGCCCAGCGGGGAAAGCAGGTTGAGCACGGGCTCCTGGCTCAGCATCGCCTCGCCCATGGCCGGGTTGGCAAGCTTCTCCACCACGGCCAGCACGAGCAGGCTGCCGGCGGTGCCCACGCGCAGCACGAGCAGCGCAGGGCGCAGCCGGGCCGGGCGCAGGTCGGCCCGGCCGTTGCGTGCGGGGTCCGGCGGCAGGATCACCAGGAAGCCGGCGATGCCGACCAGCACCAGGCAGACGAGCAGCGACAGCGGCCCCTCGAGGACGAGCAGCACGGGCCCGGCGAGCACCACCAGCCACGCGGCCAGGCGCACCAGGACCCCGGCGACGAGCAGCGCGCCGATGACGGCCTGCGGCGCAAGCAGCAGGCTGCCGGTCCAGCCGTCCGGCGCCACGACGGACGGGTCGAGCACCGAGCGGGTCCAGGTCAGCACGATCAGTGAGAGCCCGAGGTGCACGGCGAGCAGGCGCGGCACCCACGGGGCCAGGCCGCCGAGCGGGCGCAGCGCCCGCAGCTCGACCGGGCCGACGTGCACGGCGACGGCGCGCCAGGCGACGGCGACCAGGACGACCGCGGCCAGCCCGGCGAGCACCGCCGGGCGGGTGAGCGCGCCGAGGTCGACGGGGTAGTCCTCGGGGTGGTGCACGAACCAGGTCTGGTGGGCCAGGACGCTCATCGGCCGGTCCCGCGGACGGCCCGGCGCAGGGCCCGTCGGGCTGTGCTGGCGAGCAGGACGAGGCGTAGGCGCACGCGCAGGTCGAAGGGTAGCGCCTCGTCGACCTCCTCGTACACATGGAGGTCCACGGTGCGGGTCGTGGTCCGGGGGCCGGTCAGCGCGGACATGTGGTGCTCCCTGTCTGCCGCACGTCCGGGGCGATGGCGGCCTGGCCAGTCCACCGGACGGGGCGCCTGTGGGACAGGGACCAAGGACCCGGCTCGGCGGGTCCGAGGTCACTGTCTCGGCGGCACCGCCTGGCGCAGGCTGGGCGGGACCCAGGAGGCAGCCATGACCAGCCCGCACCTCACCTCGTCCGTCCGCCACGTGATCGAGGCGGCGACCCTCGCGCCGAGCGTGCACAACACGCAACCGTGGCGCTTCGTCGTGCGCGAGGACGGCTTCGACCTGCTGGCCGACCCGGGTCGCCAGCTGTCGGTGCTGGACCCCACCGGCCGCCAGCTGCACCTGTCCTGCGGCGCGGCGCTGGTGACGGCCCGCGTCGCCGCGCGGGCGCTCGGGCTGGACGCCGTCGTGATGCTGCTGCCCGATGTCGACGAGCCGTCGCTGCTGGCCCGCCTGCGCCTGGTGCCCGGAGCCCCTGCCTCGGACCTCGACATCGCCCTGGCGCTCGCGGTCCTGCGCCGGCACACCGTGCGGGAGGCCTTCGAGTCGCGTGAGGTCCAGCCGGAGCTGCTGGAAGACCTGCGCCAGGCCGCGGAGGCGCAGGGCGCGGCGCTGGCGGTGCTGATCGACGAGGGCGACCTGGTCAGCCTCGCGGTGCTGCTGTCCGGTGCCGACTGGGCCGAGGAGCGCGACCCGGCCTACCGCCGTGAGCTGTCGTCGTGGGTCCGCGACGGCGAGGAGCTCGACGGCATCCCACGCCAGGCGCTGCCGCAGGGCCCGGCCCGCGGGTCGATGCTGCGGACGCGCGACTTCGAGCTGACCCATCCCGACCGCCTGACGACGGGGACGCCGCCCGAGCCCGAGCACCCGGCCGTGGTCGTGCTGACAACGGCCGGGGACGGTCCGCGGGCGTGGCTGGCCGGCGGCCAGGCGATGGGCGCGGTCCTTCTGCACGCCGCCGCCGTCGGGGTGCAGGCGCAGCCGCTCGGCCAGGTCACCGATCTGCCGGGCCCGCGGTGGGCGCTGCGCGGAGCGCTCGGCCTGACCGGCACGCCGCAGATGGTGCTGCGGATGGGCTACGCCAAGGGCGTCGCCGGCACCCCACGGCGCGACCTCGCCGAGGTGGTCGCCTAACCCGCAGGCGATCTGCTAGCGGGAGGCCCGGCGCGCAAGTGCCTGGTCGTACAGCCGACCGGCACGGTAGGAGGAGCGGACCAGCGGCCCGCTCATGACACCGGCGAAGCCGATCTCCTCGGCCTCCTCGGCCAGCGCGACGAACTCCTCCGGCTTGACCCAGCGGGTGACCGGGTGGTGCCGCGGCGACGGCCGGAGGTACTGCGTGATGGTGATCAGCTCACAGCCTGCGTCGTGCAGGTCGGTGAGCGCCTGGCTGATCTCCGCGCGCTCCTCGCCCATGCCCAGGATGAGGTTGCTCTTGGTGACCAGCCCTGCTTCGCGCGCGGCGGTGAGGACGGCCAGCGAGCGGTCGTAGCGGAAGCCCGGCCGGATGCTCTTGAAGATGCGAGGCACGGTCTCGACGTTGTGCGCGAGGACCTCCGGCCGCGAGGCGAAGACCTCGTCCAGCAGTGCGGGCGTGCCGTTGAAGTCGGGGATGAGCAGCTCGACGCCGATCCCCGGCAGCGCCGCATGGATCTGCCGGACGGTCTCGGCGTAGAGCCAGGCGCCGCCGTCGGGCAGGTCGTCGCGGGCGACGCCGGTGACGGTGGCGTACTTCAGGCCCATCTGCGCGACCGACTCCGCGACGCGACGCGGCTCGTCGGTGTCGTAGGCGGCGGGCTTGCCGGTGTCGATGTTGCAGAAGTCGCACCGGCGGGTGCACTGGTCACCACCGATGAGGAAGGTGGCCTCGCGGTCCTCCCAGCACTCGTAGATGTTGGGGCAGCCGGCCTCCTCGCAGACCGTCGACAGCCCCTGGCTCTTCACGAGCTTCTTGAGCGCGGTGTACTCCGGGCCCATCACGGCGCGGGTCTTGATCCACGACGGCTTCTTCTCGATCGGGGTCTGTGCGTTGCGCACCTCGAGGCGCAGCATCTTGCGCCCGTCAGGGCTCACCGTGGTCACACCAGACCGTAACGCCGCGGCACCGGGCTGCCCTTCCCGGTCAGTCGGGCAGGTCCAGACCGGCCGCGCGCAAGGCTTCCCGGGCCGTGTCTCGCGAGGCCGCCGCCTGTCCTGGCTCGCCGGCGCTCTCACCCGGCGCGCGGGCGACCGCGGTGAGCAGGCCCAGCACCTCCTCCAGCCGGGCGGCATAGGCGTCCTGGGCGCCGGCCAGGTCGGCGTGCCAAGGCAGGACGTCGACGGCGCGCACCTGGTCGAGCTGCCGCTGGACCCGCGGCAGCCAGCGTTCGGCGTCCCGTCCGACGGGGCCGTACGCCCGGGTCCGCTCGGCGGCGGGCAGGTCCAACCGCTCGGCCGACGGCGCGAGGTAGCCGCGCAGGTTGACCAGGCTGGACTCGGCGTCGCCCACGACCTGCTCACCGGCGGAGACGGCACCGGCCAGGCGGTCGCGCTCGATGTCGGCCCACCACCGGTCCGCGCCGACGACGACCACGGCCAGGAGCGTGGCGGCCACGAGCAGCGCTCGCGTGCGGCGGGACGCCGGCTGGGCACCCCCGCTCACCACGTCCGTCATGCCCTCAGGCTGGCACGTGGCGTCTATGCAAAGAGTGATGTCGTGTTCCCTTGACATGATGTCAAGGGAACGCGACACTGCTGTCTATGGGGCGGACGTCGGCGCAGGGACGCAGCAACGCCGTGCGCACCGCCCGGCAGCTCGCCGGGCTCACCCAGGCCGAGCTCGCCGCGGCCGTCGGCGTCAGCCGCCAGACGGTCGTCGCGGTCGAGGCCGGCGACTACGCGCCGTCGGTCTACCTCGCCCTGTCCCTGGCCGCCCGCCTCGCGACGACGGTCGAGGCGCTGTTCGACCCCGAGAGCACGGTGCTCGAGGCCACCCCGAGAGGAACGCGATGAGCAGCACCCGGCAGGACCCGCTCGTGCGCATGGCCCACGTCGTGGGCGACTTCGGCAACCCGTTCTACGCCGAGGAGCGCCAGCGTGACGTGTGGAACGAGGCATCGGCCTTCGGGCTGCAGCTGGTCATCTGGTGCACGTTGGGCGTCGGCACGACGACGATCTGGGTCGTCGGCGCCGCCGCGGTGCCCTACGTGACCGTGGTGCTCGTGCTGCTCGGCGTGGTCTGCGCGCTCACGGTGGCCTACGCCCAACACCTGGGCGTCGACCTCACCGGCCGCGACCGGGTGCTGCGGTGGCGCCTGGTGCCCTACGCCGCGCTCGTCGTCGCGCTGACGGTCGGGCTGGTCCGGGCGCAGGAGGAGCGGCTGACGGCGTCGACCCTGGCGGGCATGGTGACCGGCGCAGCAGTCGTCCTGCTGGCCGCGTACGTCGTCACCCGGCGCAGGGGCAAGCGCGCCGGGCCCCCATGAGCGAGCTCCGCACCGCCCGCCCGCCCGCCTGCTCCTGCGGCGGTGGCGGGAGGACGACCTGACGCCGTTCTCGGCGCTGAACGCGGACCCGGCCGTGATGGAGAACTTCCCGTCGACTGCTCACCCGCGCGCAGAGCGACGCGCAGGTCGAGCGGATCGAGGCCCACGTCGACGAGCACGGCTACGGACTGTGGGCCGTCGAGGCCGACGGCTCCTTCGTCGGCTTCACCGGACTTGCGTGGCAGGTCTACGAGGCATCCTTCACTCCGGCTCTGGAGGTCGGCTGGCTCGCAGCGCCTGGGGACACGGCTGGGCGACCGAGGCGGCGACGGCGGCGCTTGCCGTGGGGCTCGACCACGTCGACAGCGTCGTGAGCACGACCGCCCTCACCAACGTGCGGTCGCACGTGCTCTACCGCGCTCCCTGACCCTGATCCGTCGGACGCCACTGGGCGGACAGCGCGGGGAGGTGGCGCTCCACGAGGGGGAGCAGCTCCGCGACCGGGACGTCGCGTTCGAGCTCACGGGACAGCGAGGTGACAGTGGCGTCGACGATCCCGCACGGGACGATCCGGTCGTACGCCGTGAGGTCCGGGTCGGCGTTGAGCGCGAAGCCGTGCATGGTCACCCCGCGGGAGACCCGGATGCCGATCGCCGCGACCTTGCGCGCGCCGTCGGGCGTCCACACGCCGCTACGCCCGTCCACCCGGTCGGTCGCCAGCCCGAGCTCGGCGCAGACGTCGATGAGCACCTGCTCGAGCCGGCGGACGTACGCCACCACGTCCACGGGGTCGGCCAGGCGCACGATCGGGTAGCCGGTCAGCTGGCCCGGGCCGTGCCACGTGATCTTTCCGCCGCGGTCGACGTCGACGACGGGCGTGCCGTCCTGTGGGCGCTCCCACAGATCGGTGCGCTTGCCCGCGGTGTAGACCGGCGGGTGCTCGAGCAGCAGCGCGACGTCCTCGCCGCCGTCCACGACCTCGGCGTGCACTGCCTGCTGCAGGCGCCAGGCCTGGTCGTACGGCACCTGTCCGAGCCGCCGGATCTGCACCTGGGCAGGGTACGTCGGGAGGCCGGCAGGACGCGGTCAGCCGATCGTCGTGCGGACGACCGGGTGCAGGTCGTCGAGGACGGCCTGCGCGGCGCGCCGGCCGGACACCAGCGCGCCCTGGATCGACGAGGAGTCGCGGTGGTCGCCGCAGACGTAGAGCCCGCGCTCGAGCCGCACCGGCTTGCGGAAGCGGCCCATCGGCGGGTCCTGGCGAGGCAGTGCCTGCTCGACGTCGTACGTCGCGACGTGCTGCCAGCCGGCGGTCTCTACGCCGTACAGCCGCGAGAGATGCTGTCGTACAGCTGTTTCCGATACCCCCGCCTGCAGGGTGCTGCTGCTGACGAGGTGTCGGCCGGGGGCGTACGACGGGGCGGCGTTGGTGAGCACGACGGTGTTGCCGACCGGGCCGCTGCCCTCCCCGTCGAGGACGATCGCGGGCTCGCGCACCGGCGGCTCGGGGGCGAGGTGGTAGGTCGTGGTGACGCGGTTGGTCGGCGGGACGACCAGGCCGGGCAGCAGCTCGGCGGCAGCCGGACCGCTCGTCGCGACGACGACCGCGGCCGGTGCGTGCTCGGCACGCAGCTGCGCCAGCGACGCGACGGGTGACCCCAGCCGCACGTCGGTCCCACGGGCCAGCTGGGCCGGGATCGCGCCCATTCCCCCGGCGGGCACGCACTGCGTCCCGCGGGTGAAGGACCGCCAGACCAGATCGAAGAAGCGGCTGCTCGTGGACAGCTCGGCCTCGAGGAAGACCCCCGACAGGAACGGCCGGAAGAACCGGTCGATCACGGTGTCCGACATGCCGCGGGCCCGAAGGGCGTCGTACGTGGTCATCTCGCGGCGGGAGAGCAGCGCGTCGGGGGAGTGGAGCGCGGCGCTGGCGGCCAGCGCCCCGATCCGGACCTTGTCCGGCAGCGAGCCGATGGGGGACAGCACGGTGCCGGGCGCCCAGGTCGGGACGCGCCGCGGGTCGCCGACGCGGTGCAGTCGGTCGCCGAGCCGGATCAGCGCGCCGGCCGAGAAGGCCTGCAGGTCCAGTGCTTCGTGGTCGAGCACCCGTTGGGCCTCGGGGTAGCCGGTGTTGTGCACCTGGAAGCCCCGGTCGAGCAGCATCCCGTCGACCAGGTCGGTGCGGACGCGACCGCCGACCGCGTCGCCGGCCTCCAGCACGACGACCTCGAGGCCGCTTCCCTGCAGGCGCCGAGCGCACGCCAGACCGGCAAGGCCGGCCCCCACCACGACGACGTCGATCACGCGGGCAGCGTAGGTGTGGACAACCTGGAGTGCCGGGCCATCTCTGGCAGGCTCGCCGGGTGAGCGAGGTGTGGTCCCTTCCCGGCTACGACGTCCAGGCACTCGTGGGCTTTGGCGCGACCGGCGAGGTGTGGCGGGCCCGCGAGCTGGCGACCGGGGAGACCGTCGCGCTCAAGCGTCTCAGGGACGGCGCCGACCCCGCCGCCGTCGAGGCACTGCGCCGGGAGGCGGTGCTGCTGCGCACGCTCGACACGCCCTACGTCGTGCGGCTGCGCGAGGTCGTCGGCGCCGGCGCCGGGGCGGTCCTCGTGCTCGACCACGCCGCCGGCGGGTCGCTCGCAACGCTGCTCGCCCGGCGCGGGGCGCTCGACCCGGGCGAGGCGGTGACGATCGGCGGGCCGCTGGCGCAGGCGCTCGCCGCCGCTCATGCCCGCGGTCTGGTCCACGGCGACGTGACGCCGTCCAACGTGCTGTTCACCGCCGACGGGATGCCGCTGCTGGCCGACCTCGGCGTGGCCCGGCTCGCCGGTGACGACCGCTCGGCCGTCGACGGGACGGCGGAGTACCTCGACCCGGCGGTGGCTGCGGGCGGCGCCCCCGGACCGGCCTCCGACGTGTGGGCCCTGGCGGCGGTGCTGCACCACGCGCTCGCCGGTGCGCCGCCGCACGACGGGGGCAGCGCCGCGGCGGTGCTCGGCGCGGCGGCGGCGGGGGACCGGGCCCCGCTCGGGCTGCTCGCGCCGTCGGCGCCCAGGGCGCTCGTCGCTGCTGTGGAGGCCGGCCTGGTCGCGGACCCGTCGGCCCGCCCTGATGCGGCAGCCTTCGCCTCGCTGGTGCGCCGCGCCCACGCCGCCGCCCCCGTGCAGCTCACCGGCGGGACGGCTACCTCCGGGGCCGTGCCGGTCGCGCGCGAGACCCACGCCGTGCGGCCCGCCGCCGCTCCGGAACACGTGGCTGGTCGGCGCCGGCTCCCGCAGGGCGCGCTGCTGGCCGCCGGGCTCGCGCTGCTGCTCGTCGCCGCCGGCGTCGGCGGCTGGCGGTGGGGGCGCGGCGACGGCGCGCCCGCCCCGGCGCTGCCGGCTCCGGCGGCCGCGGCGTCCCCCGTGCCGAGCCCCGCGCCGGCCCCGGAGCAGGACTGGCCGGTCCTGCTGGACGAGCTCGACGCCGCCCGGGCGGAGGCCTTCGCCGCTGGCGACGTGGCCCGGCTCGCGGGGGTCTGGGCGCCCGGCTCGGCCGGCCTGGCCGGCGACACCGGGCTGCTCGACGGGCTGGTCGCCCAGGGCCGGACCGCCCAGGGCCTGCGGCACGAGGTGCGCTCGGTCGAGGTGCTCGACAGTGGCGAGGGGGCCGCCCGGCTGCGGGTGGTCGACGTGCTCGCCGCCTACGAGGTGCGCGACGCGGCGGGCGCGGTGGTCAGCCGCGCCCCGGAGCGAGGGCAGGCGGCGTACTCCGCCGAGCTCGTCCGCACCCCCGACGGCTGGCGCCTGGTGCAGGTCGTGCCCGAGCCCTGACCGCCGGCGGCTGTTACAGCGAGCTGGCGAGCCCGCTGTCGACGTCGGGGTCGGCGAAGGTGAAGCCGGTGCGTTGCAGGACCGACGGCTGGAGCCGCTGACCGACCAGGACGCCCTCCTCGGCGAACTGCCCCAGCGCGGCCTTGAGCACGAAGGCCGGGATCGGCACGGGCAGCGTCGGGCGGTGCAGGGCACGGCCCAGCGCCTTGGTGAAGTCACGATTGGTGACCGGGGCGGGACCGACGAGGTTGACCGGCCCGCTCACGTCGGCGGTCAGGCAGTGCCGGATCGCGGCGAGCTCGTCGCGCAGCGAGATCCAGCTGGTCCACTGCCGACCGCTGCCGAGCGGCGCGCCGAGGTAGGCCTTGAAGATCGGCACCTGCTTGGCCAGCGCACCGCCGTCGCCGGACAGCACGATGCCGGTGCGCAGGTGCGCCACCCGGATGCCGGCCGCCTCGGCCGGGGCCGTCGCGGCTTCCCACTGTCGGCAGACGTCGGCGAGGAAGCCCTCGCCGGTCGGGCCGGTCTCGTCGGTGATCCGGTCGCCCGTGTCGCCGTACCAGCCGATCGCGCTCGCCGACAGCAGCACCTTGGGACCCTGGGCCTGGGCCATCGCGGTCGCGACCGCCGTGGTCCCGTCCACCCGGCTGTCGAGCACGGTGCGCTTCCAGTCCTTGCTCCAGCGCTTGTCCGCCACGCCCGCTCCGGCCAGGTGGACCACGGCGTCGAGGTCGGCGACGTCAGCGGGGTCCAGGCGTCGGGCGCCGGGGTCCCAGCCGCGCTCGTCCCCGCCGGACGCCGTCCCTCGTACGAACCGGACGACCTCGTGCCCGTCGGCCCGCAGCAGGGGGACGAGGGGGGTGCCGATGAGCCCGGACGCGCCGGTGATCCCGATCTTCATGCCCTGATCGTCCTCCCTCGGGTGCGCGGCCGTGACCGCGGGGGTCAGGGGGTGAGGCAGCCGGCAAGCAGCGCGTCGAGGGCGTCGAGGTCCCCGACGGCCTGGAGCGAGGGGGAGGTGCGTGGCGCCCGGCCCCACAGCAGCAGGAGCAGCTCGGCGGGCGGTCCGGTGACGGTGCCGACCGATGCTCCGGCGCCGAGCTCCCAGCGGCCGCCCTCGGTGGAGACCAGCTCCACCGAGCGGGTAGGCGGCTCGGCCCGGCCGAGGGCGACCTGGCGCGGGTACATGATCTCAAGTGCCTCGCCGATGCCGTCCCGAGCGAGCGCGTCGTCGAGCGGGGCAGCATCGCCGACGCAGCGCTCGGCGTCGACCCGGTGCACGGCGGTCTCGTGCGCCTGGCGCCGCTGCCAGAAGCCGACGTCCTGCTGTGGGCCGAAGCCCCAGCACGGCTGCCGCGGGTCGACGTCGAGCGCCGCGACCAACGCGCGGCCCCCGTCGGTGAACCAGCCCGCCAGCTCCTCGTCCCGCACCGGCGCGTCCGCGGGCCGGCTGCGCTCACCGGTGGTCACGACCGAGGTGGCCCACCGGTGCACCCGCCCGAGGTGCAGCGTCAGGTCCCGCAGTGCCCAGTCGGGGCAGGCGGCGACGCGGGTGTCCAGGTCAGGACCGGCGTGCAGGACGCGAGCGACGCGGTCGAGGTCGGCGGTCAGGTGCGCGAGGTGGTCGACAGGCACGGCAGAGCCTCCCACGGCGCCGCCCACCCCGGTCCTGACGACCGGGGTCAGCACGTCCCTGCACCCAGTTGTGGCCGGCGAGCCCGAGAGCGGGCGCTCGAGGCAGGAGCGCCCCGCAACCGGGTGCAGATGCCAGCACGCCCCGGTCCTGGCGGGGACCGGGGCATGGCGGAGCTGACTGGCGCAGGCGCCTCTAGAGGCCGAGCTCGGCGGCGAAGTCGCCCTCCTCGAGGCGCTCCTTGATCGTGACCAGGAAGCGCGCGGCGTCGGCGCCGTCGACGATCCGGTGGTCGTAGGTCAGCGCGAGGTAGACCATCGAGCGGACCGCGACGACCTCGCCGAGCTCGTCGTCCTGGACCACGACAGGGCGCTTGACGACGGCGCCGGTGCCCAGGATGCCGACCTGCGGCTGGTTGATGATGGGGGTGTCGAACAGCGCGCCGCGCGAGCCGGTGTTGGTCAGCGTGAAGGTCCCGCCGCCGAGCTCGTCGGGGGTGACCCGGTTGGTGCGGGTGCGCTCGGCCAGGTCGGCGATCTTGCGGGCCATGCCGGCCAGGTTGAGGTCACCGGCGCCGTGGATGACCGGTACGAGCAGGCCCCGGTCGGTGTCGACGGCGATGCCGAGGTGCTCGGCTTCGTGGTAGGTGATCGTCCCGGCGTCCTCGTCGATGGAGCAGTTGACGACCGGGTGCTGCTTGAGCGCCTCGACCGTCGCGAGCGCGAAGAACGGCAGGAACGACAGCTTGGTGCCCTCGCGCCCTTCGAAGTCGCCCTTGGCGGCCTGCCGCAGCCGGGCGATCTTGGTGACGTCGGCCTCGACGACGGTGGTGAGCTGGGCGCTGGTCTGCAGCGACTCGGTCATGCGCTGGGCGATGACCTTGCGCAGCCGGCTCATCGGCTCGGTCTTGCCGCGCACCTGGGTGTCCGGGGCGGCCTTGACGGCCTGGTCGACGAAGGCCGGGGCGGGCGCGCTCGTACCCTTCGCCGGCTGCGGGATCTCGGCGCGCGGAGCGGCGGCGGTGTCCGGAGCAGCATCGGCCGGCTCGTTGGCGGGCGCACCCTGGCCCTGGCCGGCGGCGTCGAGGACGTCCTGCTTGCGGATCCGGCCGCCGACGCCGGTGCCCTGGAGGCTGCCGAGG
>JBBSLB010000029.1:0-17378 GCA_038255675.1 Mycobacteriales bacterium | reverse complement strand
GCCTCGCGGCCGGCGGCCAGCTCGGCGGTGCCGGCGACCGGCCGGAGCCCCGCGCCGGCGAGGTCGCGCGGGTCGAAGCCGGCGTCGTGCGCGACGAGCACCTTGACCTCGTCCTCGCGCGACGGCAGCCCGACGTTGAGCTTGAGCAGGAAGCGGTCGAGCTGCGCCTCGGGCAGCGGATAGGTGCCTTCGTACTCCACCGGGTTCTGCGTCGCGCAGACGACGAACGGGTCGGGCAGCATCCGGGCGCTGCCCTCGACGGTGACCTGCCGCTCCTCCATCGCCTCGAGCAGCGAGGCCTGCGTCTTGGGCGGGGTCCGGTTGATCTCGTCGGCGAGCAGCAGGTTGGTGAAGACCGGCCCCTCGCGGAAGCTGAACGACCCGCGGCCGCTGTCGTAGACCAGCGAGCCGGTGATGTCGCCGGGCATCAGGTCGGGGGTGAACTGCACGCGCTTGGTCTCCAGGGACAGCGACGCTGCGAGGGCGCGCACGAGCAGCGTCTTCGCGACGCCGGGCACCCCCTCGAGCAGCACATGGCCGCGGCAGAGCAGTGCGATGACCAAGCCGGTCACGACGGCGTCCTGGCCGATGACGGCCTTGCCCACCTCCTGGCGCAGCGCGACGAGTGCCTCGCGGGCGTCGTCGCCGGAGGGGCCGCGCTTGACGACCCGGCTGCGTGCGGTCGTGGTGCGCGTCCTGGGGGGTGCGGTCGCGGCCTTGCGGCGGGTCGGGCGGTCGGGGGACGGTCCACCGGGTGCCGTCACGGTCCGGCCACCTCCTGGGTCGTGGTCAGGGCGAGCTCGAGAGTGCGAAGGTCGCCGGCCAGCCGTACGAGCGCGGTGTCGTCGGCGGGAGGGTCACCGTACAGAAGGGCGTCGACGAGGGCCGGGTCGGAGCCGCTGCGGTCGGCCACCACCTCGACGACGGGACCGCGGTCGGCGGAGGCAGGCAGGCCGACCCGGTGGGCGACGCGCTCCCGCGTCGCCGCCCGCAGCGCCTCGGCCGCGGCGCCGCGCGCGCCGGCCGCGCGGTAGAGCCGGCTGCGGCCCTCGACCGCCTCGGCGGCGCGCACCACGACGGGCAGCGGCTCCTCGACGACGCGGCCCAGCCGGCGGGCGCGCCACAGCGCCAGGACGCCGGCGACGACGAGCAGCCACACGGCTCCGGTGGTGATCTCGTCGGCCACCAGGCTGGACAGCGGCGGCTGCTCGCCCTCGACCGGACGACCCGGCCGGGGCACCAGCCACACGACCCGGTTGGTCTGCCCGAGCAGACCGAGCGCGAGTGCGGCATTGCCCCTGGCGTCGAGCCGGTCGTTGGTCAGTGGCGTCCCGTCGCCGAGCAACGTCACGCCCTCGGTCGGCAGCACCAGCAGCGTCGCCCGGCCCGACGCGGCGTAGCAGCCGGCGGCGGGGGACAGGCCCGTCTCGTAGCTCAGACCGCCGAGGTCCACCTCGCCGGCCAGCTCAGCCGCGGGCAGCGCGCAGGCTGGCTGCCGCTGCTCGACGTCCACCGGAGCACCGGCGTCGACGTCGAGCCGGAGCAGGCTGAGCGCCCCCTGGTCGGCGCCGACGACGACCAGCGGCGACGCGAGTCCGGCCAGCTGCGCCAGCTCGGAGGGGGCCAGCGCCTCCGGCGCGGGCAGGACGACAGTGGTGTCGGGTCGGGACGCCTCGACGACGGCCTCGACGGTGTCGACCCGCTCGACCGACACGCCGCGGTCGCGCAGCAGCTCGGCAACCGCCCGCGAGCCACCCGGGGTGTAGGAGTCGGGGTCGAGCCGGCCGCCGTCACCGGTCGCACCGAGCACCCCGGTGACCGTGCCGACGAGCAGCAGCCCCAGGGCGACGAGCACGGGACCGCCGGCGTTGCGCGCGGTGCTGCGGACCGTGGGTCCGGTGGCGGTGCCGGGCCGGTCGTCGACCGCCGTCACGCGACCACGAGCCGGCTGCTGCGGACCCGCTCGTCCACCGCGACGAGGGCCGTGTAGGACGCGGCGTCTGCGGGGCGCCCGCCGTACCAGACCTCGTCGAACAGGACGGCCGCGCGGCGCAGGTCGTCGGCCACGGCCGGGACGGCGGCGCCGCCGTCGCGGGCGACCTCGCCGGCGGTCCGGCCCGGTCGTGGGTCGAGCACGCCGCGCGCCTCGAGCTCGCGGACCACGGCGCGCAACCTCTCGCGCACCGCCTCCGCGAAGGCCCCGTCGCGCGCGGCGCGGTCGGCCAGCTCGCGGTGCTGGGAGGCGGTGAGGACCGCGCTGCCCTCGAACAGCGGCGGCCGCGACGGGCCGCGGCGCGACAGCGGGCCGATCCTCGAGAGCACGACGACGACGAACCCGACGAGCAGCAGGAGCAGGAGCAGCAGGCCGACCCGGCCGCCGGGCACGGCGCCGGCCGCGCTGTCGAGCAGCTCGCCGACCCAGCGCAGCGCCCGGCCGACCACGCGCACCACGAGGGGTGGCTGCGCGTCGGCGTACTCGCGGCGGGACAGCTCCTCGCGGGCGGCGTCGCGCGCGGCGTCGCGGGACAGCCCCCCCACTAGCGCTGGTCCGCCGCCGCGGCGAGGGCGACGTCGAGCCCCTCGGCGCGCATGCGGCGGTCGACGTACAGCAGGGCGCGCACGCCCGCGGTGAACGGCTCCACCAGCGTCGACGCGACGATGCCGCCGATCGAGGAGAGCACCAGCGTGCGCGCTGACAGCGCGTCACCGCCGCCGGCGAGCTCGCCGAAGGAGCCGTAGCCGAGGAACTCGAACGGCACCTGGATGACCAGGCTGACGAACAGGGCGACGACGAAGGTCAGTGCCGAGATCCCGAACACCCGCCACCAGTCGCCCTTCACCAGCACGGCCGAGCGGCGCAGGCTCTCGACGATGCCGACCTTCTCCAGCACGAGCGCGCAGGGGGCGAGCGAGTAGCGGACGTAGAGGTAGACCGCGGCCGCGAAGCCGCCGACGATGAGCGGCACGCCGACGATCAGCAGGGCGTTCCCACCGAGCGCGATGGCCACTGCGCCGAGCAGCACGAAGCCGAAGGCGGTCGCGCCGGCGATGAGGGCGAGCAGCAGCGCCACGGCGACGAGCTTGAGCAGCAGCGGCCGCACCGTCTCCCACGCGGCGCGCAGGCTGAACGGCTGCCCGAGCACCGCCTTGCCGACCACTGCCGTGAGGACGCCGGTGAGCACCGCCGTCGAGAGCAGCGTCAGCACAGCGGTGAGCAGACCCCCGACGGCCGCACCACCGAGTGCGGCCTCCAGCGCCGCCGCGTCGCCGTCGACCAGCGGGTCGGCCGCGTCCACGTCGAGGAACGGACGGAAGGCGGTGAGCAGCAGCACGACGTTGACGAGCGTCGCGAGGACCGCGACGGCGGCGGACATCCCCAGCGTCGGTCGGGGGTAGCGGCGCAGGACGCCCACCGCCCCGTCGAGCAGCTCGCCGAGGCCGAGCGGCCGCAGCGGCACGACGCCCGGCCGCGCCGCCACCTGCCCGTACGGCCGGTGATCAGTGGGACCGGAGGGCGGGGGACCGCCGTACGCCGCGTCGCCGTACGCGGGTGGCGGCGCAGGTGCGGCGGGGGCCTGGGGAGGCGTCGGCGGGCCCCAGCCCTGGGGGGTCGTCCAGCCGTCCGGCTCCGTCACGCGCTGCCTCCATCCCTCGTCGCTGTCCGGTCCATGCTGGCACGACTCGCGGTGTCGGACCCGCTCCGACCCGTCCGGGTGCGACGATGGGGGGATGAAGGCTGCAGGCACCGCATGAGGGGACGCGTGCTCGTCGTCGACGACGACCCGGCGCTCTCGGAGATGCTGGGCATCGTCCTGCGTGGCGAGGGCCTCGAGGCGGCGTTCGTGGCCGACGGCGACGCCGCGCTCGGTGCGTTCCGCCGCGAGAAGCCCGACCTGGTGCTGCTCGACCTGATGCTGCCCGGCACCGACGGCATCGAGGTGTGTCGCCAGATTCGTGCCGAGAGCGGCGTCCCGATCGTCATGCTCACCGCGCGCAGTGACACCCTTGACGTCGTGCTCGGTCTGGAGAGCGGCGCCGACGACTACGTCGTCAAGCCCTTCAAGCCCAAGGAGCTCGTCGCCCGGCTGCGCGCGCGGCTGCGCCAGCGTGAGGAGTCCGAGCCCGAGTCGCTGACGATCGGCCCGGAGGACGACCCGGTCAGCATTGACGTGCCCGGCCACAAGGTGGTGCGCGGGGACGAGCAGGTGCAGCTCACGCCGCTGGAGTTCGACCTGCTGGTCGCGCTCGCGCGCAAGCCCAACACCGTGTTCACCCGCGAGGTCCTGCTCGAGCAGGTGTGGCACTACCGGCACGCCGCCGACACCCGGCTGGTCAACGTGCACGTGCAGCGCCTTCGGGCGAAGGTCGAGCGAGACCCGGAGCGGCCGCAGGTCGTCATCACCGTCCGGGGGGTCGGCTACAAGGCAGGCCCGGCCTGACGACCGACGCGCCCGGCACGGCCCCGGCGACGGCCCCCGCCGAGGGGACCCGAGCGCGCCCGGCTGCTGTCTCGCTCGACCCGCCGTGGCGCCGCGCCCTCGGGGCCGTCACCGGTCGCGCGCGAGCGGTCACCGACACCGGACTCGCGCAGTGGCGCCGCTCGATCCAGACCCGCGTCGTCGTGACCACGCTGGTCGTGTCGAGCATCGTCGTCGCGCTGTTCGCCTCGCTGCTGCTCGACTCGGTCGGCCGCGGTCTGGTGCAGGCCAAGACACGCGCCTCCCTGGTCGAGGCCCGCTCGGGGCTGCTGCTGCTCGAGGCGCGCACGTCCCTGGCCGAGCGCACCCCTGACGAGCAGGAGGCGCTGCTCCAGCAGGTGGTCACCGAGGTGGGCCGCCGCGGCTCAGCCTCGGTGCTGCTCGACGGGACAGCGCAGGCCACCGACTACGCCTTCGGCGACGCGTCCGGCGGCGACGTCCCCGACGCACTGCGGGCCCGCCTCGAGGCCGCGCCCGGCACGGCGTACGAGTACAGCCCGGTGCCGGTCGACGGCGCCGACGAGCTCGGCCTGGTCGTGGGCTCAACGCTGACGGTGCCCGACCTCGGGCCGTACCGGCTGTTCCAGTTCTTCCCCCTCACCGCCGAGCAGGAGACGCTCAGCCTGGTGCGCCGGACCGCCCTGGCCGCGGGCCTGCTGCTCGTCGCCCTGCTCGCGCTCATCACCTCGCTGGTCGCTCGGCAGGTCGTCGCCCCGGTGCGCGCTGCCGCGTCGACCGCGGAGCGGCTGGCCGCGGGCCGGCTCGACGAACGGCTGCGTGTGCGGGGCGACGACGAGTTCGCCCGGCTGGGTTTGACGTTCAACTCGATGGCGGAGGCGCTCCAGAGCCAGATCCAGCAGCTGGAGGACCTCTCGCGGGTGCAGCGCCGCTTCGTCTCCGACGTCTCCCACGAGCTGCGCACCCCGCTCACGACCGTGCGGATGGCCGCCGACGTGCTCTACGACGCCCGCGGCGACTTCCCCGGGTCGGCCGCCCGCGCCGCGGAGCTGCTGCAGGGCGAGCTGGACCGCTTCGAGGCGCTGCTCGTCGACCTGCTCGAGATCAGCCGCTACGACGCCGGCGCGGCCGATCTCGACGCCTCGCCCGTCGACCTCGGCCCGCTGGTGCGCCGCGTCGTGGCCGCCGCGGCGCCGCTGGCCGAGCGCAAGGGCAGCCGGGTCGACGTGGTCGTCCCGTCCTGGCCCGTGGTCGCCGACGTCGAGGCGCTGCGCATCGAGCGGGTGCTGCGCAACCTGGTCGTCAACGCGGTCGAGCACGGCGAGGGCCGGCCGGTCCAGGTGCGGTTGGACGCCACGCCCGAGACCGTCGTGGTCACCGTGAGGGACCGCGGCGTCGGATTGCAGGCCGGCCAGGCCGGCATGGTCTTCACCCGCTTCTGGCGCGGCGACCCGTCCCGCGCGCGCACCACCGGCGGCACCGGCCTGGGCCTCGCGATCGCGCTCGAGGACGTGCGTCTGCACGGCGGCTGGTTGCAGGCCGCGGGCGTCCCCGGCCAGGGGTCGATCTTCCGGATGACCGTGCCGCGCCGGGCCGGCGGCACCGCCCCGAACACCCCGCTCGAGCTCCCGCGCGGTGCGACATGAGGCGGCTCGCGGCGCTCGGCGTCCTGCTGCTCCTGCCGGCCTGCGGGCTGTCGGTGCCCGACGGTGTGCAGTCCTCCGGGCAGGTCGCGGCCGAGCGCGAGGAACCCCTGGCACTCAAGGTGATCCCGCCCGGGCCGAACCCCGGCGCCTCGCCGGAGGAGATCGTGAACGGCTTCCTCGTCGCGCAGCGCAGCCCCGACGACGACCACGCGGTCGCCCGCCAGTTCCTCGTCCCTGGCACGGAGTGGGACGACGAGGAGGGGGCCGTCGTCTACCGGTCGCGCCGCTTCACCACCGACGACGACAGCGACCCGCTCACCTTCAGCATCCGCTACGACGCGAGCGCCCGGGTCGAGCCGACCGGCGCCTTCGCGCTCGACGACACCCCGGTCACCGCGGCGTACACCGTCGCGCAGCTCGAGTCGGGGGAGTACCGACTGAGCTCGGTGCCACGTGGCCTGCACCTGCAGCCGCAGGACCGCGAGCGCTCCTTCACCGCCTACGACGTCTACTTCCTCAGCCGCGCCGTCGACGGGGAGCCGACCGCGCGACTGGTCCCGGACCGGGTCTTCCTGCCGGTCACCGCCGAGCGGGCGCCGTCGCTCGTCGAGGCGCTGCTGCGCGGTGCGACCCTGCCCTTGCGCCCGGCCGTCGCCACGGCGCTGCCGGAGGGCACCGCACTGGCCTCGCCGGTGACCGTCGCCGACGGCGTCGTCACGGTCGACCTGACCGGGCAGGTGAGCGGGCTCGAGCAGCGCGACCGGCAGCGCCTGTCGGCCCAGCTGGTGTGGACCCTGCTGCCGACCTTCAACGGCGTCCGGCTGCTGGTGGACGGGGAGCCCTTCGACGTCGAGGGCGTGGGCGAGGTGCAGACCCTTGACGACTGGCCCGAGTACGACCCGGCCGGCATCGGGCCCGGTGCGCCGCTCTACTACGTGCAGGACCGCCAGCTGCGCAGCCTGGACGGCGCCGTCCCGGAGAGCGAGGCGTCCTCCCCGCTCGGCTTCTCGGTCGACGAGGTGGCGGTCAGTCCGGTCGCGGACACGCTGGCCCTGCTCACGAGCACCCTCGAGGGAGACGAGGTCCGGGTCGGCCCGCAGGCCGGGCCGTTCCCGCCACCGGTGCTGCGCCGGCCGGCGCTCGGCTCGCTGTCGTGGGGGCCGGGCGACCAGGGGCTGTGGGCGCTCGCGCGCGGCGAGCAGCCCGCCGTCTGCCTCGTCCCGACCGTGCCCGACCTCTCGCGCCCCGACCCCTGCGACGTGTCCTACGAACGGCCGGAGGGGGTCGGACCCCTTTCAGCGCTGCGGATCTCGCGCGACGGGGCACGGGCGGCGCTGGTCTTCGGCGCGGGCGAGGCGGCTCGTCTCTACGTCGGTCGGATCGAGCCGGCCGGCGGACGGCTGCGCATCGCCGGCGTCGACCCGGTGGCGCCGGCGCTCGCCGGCGTCACCGACGTGGCCTGGGAGTCCGGCACCTCGCTCGCGGTGCTGGCCACCTCGCCGGGCGCCTCGCAGGTCGTCGTCTGGCGCGTTGCGGTGGACGGCTCGACCGGGCCGTCGGCCGTGCAGCGGCCGGGCCTGCCGGGCGACGCCGTCGCCCTGGCCGCCGCCCCCGGGCGCCCGCTGGTCGTGAGCGCGCTGCTCGACGACCTCCCGCGGCTCTACCGCGACGACGGCACGTTGTTCCGGCTCGAGGTCGAGCCCGGGACCGCCCCCGCCTATCCGGGCTGATCCACAGATCGGCCTGCCCCCCTGGTGGCCGGTGCCTGGACGGCGGACCGTCGCGAGCGTGCTGGCCGACCTGCTCGACCTGGTGCTGCCCCGCGACTGCGCCGGGTGCGGCGCGGCCGGCCGGTTGCTCTGCGACCACTGTCGCAGCGCGCTCGGTCCGGCCCGCGCGCACCGGCCCTGCCCGGCGCCGCCCGGTCTGCCGAGGCTCGTCATCGCCGCCGACTACGGCGGGCCGGTGCGCGCCGCGCTGCTCGCCCACAAGGAGCACGGCCGCCTCGGGCTCGCGGCTCCGCTGGGCGTCGCGCTCGCCGGCGCGGTGGCCCTGCTCGACCCTCCGGCCGGGGTGCTGCTCGTCCCGGTGCCGTCCGCGCCCGCCGCGGTCCGCGCCAGGGGGCACGACCACGCGCGCCGGCTGGCCACCGCGGCGGCCCGGCGGCTGCCCGGTGCCCGCGCCCGGCCGATGCTCGTGGCCGCCCGCGCGGTGGCCGACCAGGCCGGACTCGACGCCGAGCAGCGGGCGGCGAACCTCTCCGGCGCGTTGCGGTCGCGACCCGCGCGGGGCCGCGCGGTGGTGGTCGTCGACGACGTCGTGACGACAGGGGCGACGCTGGTCGAGGCCTGCCGCGCTCTGGCGGCCGGCGGGGCGGTCGTCGTGGGGGCCGCGGCCGTGGCCGGGACGGTGCGCCGGGTGCCACCCCTGTCCTCAGGGGCAGGAGCGGGATAACGTCAGGGACGGCCCCCGGAGGGGGCGTCTCGATCCGGGAGGAGGTTGCCCCCGAGAACGACTCCGCCCGAGTGCGGACCACCTGCGGAGCGCCCGTCAGCACGTCCGGCCCGCCCCGTCGGATCACCACAGACCCCAGGAGGACCTGCGTGGACATCGTCGTCAAAGGCCGCAACGTCGAAGTGCCCGACCACTACCGGGAGCACGTCGCCGAGAAGCTCGCCCCGTCGGAGCGCCTGGACTCACGCGTCATCCGCATAGACGTCGAACTCGCCCACGAGAAGAACCCCCGCCAGTCCGACCGCTGTCAGCGGGTCGAGATCACCTGCTACAGCAAGGGTCCGGTGATCCGCGCCGAGGCCTGCGCCGCCGACTTCTACGTTGCGCTCGACGCCGCGGTGCTCAAGCTCGAGGCGCGGCTGCGCAAGGCGCACGACCGCCGCCGCGTGCACCACGGCCGGCACACCCCGCCGTCGGTCGCCGAGGCCACTGCTGGACTGCCGGCCGACCTGCCACCGCTGCGCAGCTCCGTCAACGGCTCCTCGCCAGAGACGAGCGGGGCGGTCGCGGTGATGGACCCGTCCGACGACGCGGTGGACGACACCGACCTGCTCATCGTGCGCGACAAGACCCACAGCGCGGAGCCGATGTCGACCGCCGACGCCCTCCACGAGATGGAGCTGGTCGGTCACGACTTCTACCTGTTCGCCGACGCCGCGACCGGGCTGCCGAGCGTGGTCTACCGCCGGCACGGCTACGACTACGGCGTGCTGAGGCTCGCCGCGGGCTAGACGTCGGCGGCACGCGCCGGGAGTCGTGCGGGTGATGCGGCCCGCACGCCACCCGCCGCGTGCCAGGATGTCCCCGTTCCGGCCATCCGGGGCGGCGGTGCAGGACCTCGTCCCACCGCGACGACGAGCTGGGAGTCCCCCTTGACCGACATGCCCGACCCGGGCCCCGTCCCGGCCCCGAGCGCTCTGGTCGTCGAGCCGATCCGGGTGCTCGTCGTCGACGATCACGCGCTGTTCCGTCGCGGGCTGCAGATGGTCCTGGAGCAGGAGCCCGACATCGAGGTCGTCGGCGAGGCCAGCGACGGCGCGGAGGCGGTCACCAGCGCGGCCGAGACGCTGCCCGACATCGTGCTGATGGACGTGCGGATGCCCAAGCGCGGGGGCATCGACGCCTGCACCGCGATCCACGAGACCGTCCCGTCCGCGAAGATCATCATGCTGACGATCTCGGACGAGGAGGCCGACCTCTACGACGCCATCAAGGCCGGTGCGATGGGCTACCTGCTGAAGGAGATCTCCATCGAGGAGGTCGCCACGGCGATCCGTGCCGTCCACGGTGGCCAGTCGCTCATCAGCCCGTCGATGGCCAGCAAGCTCCTCACCGAGTTCGCGTCGATGATCAAGAAGACCGACGACCGTCAGCAGGTCCCCACGCCGCGGCTCACCGACCGCGAGATGGAGGTCCTCAAGCTGGTCGCCAAGGGCATGAACAACCGCGACATCGCCAAGCAGCTGTTCATCAGCGAGAACACCGTGAAGAACCACATCCGCAACATCCTGGAGAAGCTGCAGCTGCACTCCCGGATGGAGGCCGTGGTCTACGCCGTGCGCGAGAAGCTGCTCGAGATCACCTGATCTACCGCTGGAGCATCCGCCCGACGGCGGTCATCAGCTCCTGCACCTGCTCCTCGGGCTCGCTCGGCCCACCGCCGTGTCCGAGCAGGCAGTGCCGGGCGTGGCCGTCCAGCAGGCCGAGCGCGACCTTGTCGAGCGCGGCGCGCACGGCGTTGATCTGCGTCAGCACATCGATGCAGTAGCGGTCCTCCTCGACCATCTTCGACACCCCTCGGACCTGGCCCTCGATGCGGGCCAGTCGCTTCTGCAACTGGTCCTTGGTCGCTGTGTAACCGCGCGGCACCGCCGCCGGCGGGGATCCGGTGGGGTCGGTCCGGGGTAGCACGGACGGGTCTGCCATGGCGTGGAACATACCCTCTGGGGGTATGGTTGTCACCGTCGTACGGCTACCGCACCCTTCAGGAGGACCTCGTGGACCAGCGCACCTACACCGTCAGCGGCATGACCTGCGGGCACTGCGAGATGAGCGTGCGCGAGGAGGTGGCCGAGGTGGCCGGCGTCTCGGCCGTCGAGGTCAGCCACGAGACCGGCGCGCTCACCGTGAGCGGCGAGGACTTCTCCGACGACGCGGTCAAGGCCGCAGTCGAAGAGGCGGGGTACACGGTGAGCTCATGACCGAGCTGTCCGCCCCGGCCCGGCTGGGTGCGTTCGGCGCGGCGCTGCTGGTGCTGCTCGCTGTCTCCTTCGGCGTCGGCCGGGTCACGGGCGACGTCGAGCAGGAGCCCCCGCAGATGAGTGACAGCCAGATGAGCGACCACGCGGAGGGCTCCTCATGACCAGCACTCTCGACCTGCCCGTCCAGGGCATGACCTGCGCGTCCTGCGCCAACCGCATCGAGCGCAAGCTCAACAAGCTCGAGGGCGTCACCGCCACCGTCAACTACGCGACCGAGCAGGCCTCGGTCACCTACAGCGAAGGCGTGACCCCCGCTGACCTCGTCCGGGCCGTCGAGTCAGCCGGCTACAAGGCGGTCCTGCCCACCCCGGAGGCCGACCCCGCGGCGGCTGGGCCCGAGCCGGTCGACCCGACCCTCAGCCTGCGCCGCCGTCTCATCGCCGCCTGGGCGCTGACCCTGCCGGTGCTCGCGCTGTCGATGGTGCCGGCGCTGCAGTTCGACAACTGGCAGTGGATCGCGCTGCAGCTGTCGACGCCCGTCGTGCTCTGGGGCGCCTGGCCGTTCCACCGCGTCGCGTGGGCCAACCTCAAGCTCGGCACGGCCTCGATGGACACCCTCGTGTCGATGGGCGCACTGGTCAGCTGGCTCTACAGCGTTGTCGTCCTGCTGACGACCCCTGCCGGCGACACCGGCTTCAGGATGCCGTTCGAGCTGATGATCGGCTCGCACGGCGACACCCCGGAGATCTACCTCGAGGTCGGCGCCGCGCTCACCGCCTTCCTGCTCGCGGGCCGCTACCTCGAGGCGCGCGCCAAGCGCAGCAGCGGGGCCGCCCTCAAGGCGCTGCTGGCGCTGGGCGCCAAGGACGCCGCCCGACTCACCGCCGACGGCCGCGAGGAGCGGGTGCCCGCGGGCGATCTCGTCGTGGGCGACCGCTTCGTGGTCCGCCCCGGCGAGAAGGTCGCCACGGACGGCACCGTCGTCGAGGGCCGCAGCGCCGTCGACCTGTCGCTGCTCACCGGCGAGTCCGTTCCGGTCGAGGTGGCCGAGGGCGACGGCGTCACCGGCGCGACCGTCAACGTCGGGGGACGCCTGGTCGTCGAGGCGACCCGGGTCGGCAGCGACACCGCGCTGGCCCAGATCGGCCGGTTGGTGACGGCCGCCCAGACCGGCAAGGCGCCGGTGCAGCGGCTCGCCGACCGCGTGGCTGCCGTGTTCGTGCCGATCGTGATTGCCTTGTCCGTTGCGGGTCTGGGCTGGTGGCTCGGCGCTGGTGCCTCGACGGCGAAGGCCATCACCGTCGCGGTCGCCGTGCTCGTCATCGCGTGCCCGTGCGCGCTCGGTCTGGCCACCCCGACGGCGCTGCTCGTCGGCACCGGCCGCGGCGCCCAGCTCGGCATCCTCATCAAGGGCCCCGAGGTGCTGGAGTCCACCCGCCGGGTCGACACCGTCGTGCTCGACAAGACCGGCACCGTCACGACCGGCCAGATGGCCCTGGTCTCGGTGGCCACCGTCGGCGCGACCGAGGACGAGGTGCTCCGCCTGGTCGGCGCGCTCGAGGACGCCAGCGAGCACCCGATCGCCCGGGCCATCGCCGCCGCCGCCCGGGAGCGGCTTGGTGACCTCCCGCCGGTCGAGGGCTTCGAGAACCGCGAGGGCCTGGGAGTGCAGGGGGTCGTCGACGGCTCGGCCGTGGTCGCCGGCCGACCGCAGCTGCTGAGCGAGTGGTCGCTGACGCTGCCCGACGAGCTGGCCTCGGCGGTCGACGACGCGCGCGCCGCCGGCCGTACGGTCGTCGTCGCCGGCTGGGACGGCGCGGTGCGGGCGGCGTTGGTCGTCGCCGACACCGTCAAGCCGACCAGCGCGCAGGCCGTCCAGCGGCTGCGCGAGCTGGGCCTGCGGCCGGTGCTGCTCACCGGCGACAACGAGGCCACGGCGCGTGCCGTCGCCGCCGAGGTCGGCATCGACGAGGTTGTCGCCGATGTGCTCCCCAGCGAGAAGGTCGGCGTCGTGCAGCGGCTGCAGGCCGAAGGTCGCGTCGTCGCGATGATCGGCGACGGGGTCAACGACGCGCCCGCGCTCGCGCAGGCCGACCTCGGACTCGCGATCGGCACCGGCACCGACGTCGCGATCGAGGCCAGCGACCTGACGCTGGTGCGGGGTGACCTGCTCGCCGCCGCCGACGCGATCCGCCTGTCCCGCCGCACGCTGCGGGTCATCAAGGGCAACCTGTTCTGGGCCTTCGCCTACAACGTGCTCGGGATCCCGCTCGCGCTCGCCGGATTGCTCAACCCCGTGCTCGCTGCTGCGGCGATGGCCTTCTCCAGCGTCTTCGTCGTGACGAACAGCCTGCGGCTGAGGAGCTTCCAGGCTCAGGGCAGCCGCGCGTAGACGACCATGTCGCGCCTGCTGGAGGGGTCGCGCGGAGCGGGTCGCACCGCTCGTGCGACCCCTTCGCGTTGCCAGCCGGCCTTCTCGGCCACCCGCTGGGAGGCGACGTTGTCGATGTCGGCGAGCAGCTCCAGCCGCGGCAGGCCGAGCGCGGCGAACCCCCACCCGGCGTGCAGCTGAGCGGCCCGCCCGGCCACGCCCCGCCCGCGCGCCCACGGCGCGGTCCAGTAGCCGACCTCGCCGATGCCCTGCCGCACGGTCAGCCCCACGGCGCCGAGCAGCTGGCCGGTCACCGCGTCGACGACGGCGCAGTTCGCGATGGCGCCCGCCGCCCACTCCGTCGGCACGATCCCGTCCACGTAGGAGTGCGCGACCTCGAGCGTGTACGGCACCGGTACGGGCAGCCAGCGCGCCGTCTCCGGGTCGGTGCAGGCGCGGGCGACGTCCGGGGCGTCCGTGGAGCGCCAGCGGCGAAGGGTGACGACCCCGTCGGACTGCTCCTCGTACGCCGGGAAGGCGCGCCGGTCCCGGACCTCGTCGGTGGCCAGGAGCGACGCCGACCAGGTGTCGGCTCGGCGCTCGCCCGGCGCGGGCACCTCCCGCAGCACCCCCTCGACGGTGAAGCCGGCCTTCTCGGCCAGTGCACGGGAGGCCCAGTTGCCGACCTCCACCTGGGCGCGCAGCCGGTGCAGCCCCCGCGCGCCGAATGCCCAGCGGCTCAGCACCTGCACCGCCTCGCCGCCCACGCCCTGGCCACGACCCGACGAGCGGGTCCACCAGCCGATGTCGGCATCCCTGTCCTGCATCTGGTAGAGCCCGACGCCGCCGAGCAGGCCGCCGCTGGCGGCGCCGAGGACGGCGAACTCCGCGCCGGTGCCGTCGGCCCACCGCTGCTGCGAGGCGGAGATCACGGAGGCGGCCCCCTCAGCGGCGAGCGTGGTCCACCGGGTGACCTGCGAGTCGTCCAAGGCGGACGCCAGCTCCGGCTCGTCCCCCGGCTCCCAGGGGCGCAGGTGCAGGCGGCCGGCGGTGATCTCGGTGGGCTCCACGCCCGGCAGTCTGCCGGGGCACGCGCCGCCGCCGCGAGCCGTTTCCCGAGGGTCAGGCGCCTACGATGCCTGAGTCGTCCAGCGAAGAGGTGCACAGACCGTGGTCCTGCAGAAGCTCCTGCGTGCCGGCGAGGGCAAGACGCTCCGCCGGCTCAAGTCCGTCGCCGACGCCGTGAACGGCGTCGAGCAGGATTTTCTGGCGATGACCGACGCGGAGCTCCGTGCCGAGACCGACGTCTTCAAGAAGCGGCTGGCCGACGGCGAGACCGTCGACGACATCCTCGTCGAGGCCTTCGCGGTCGGGCGCGAGGCGGCCCGGCGCACCCTCGGACAGCGGCACTTCGACGTCCAGGTCATGGGCGGCGCTGCCCTGCACATGGGCAACATCTCCGAGATGCGCACCGGTGAGGGCAAGACCCTGACCTGCACCCTGCCGGCCTACCTCAACGCGCTGTCCGGCAAGGGCGTGCACGTCGTCACGGTCAACGACTACCTCGCCCGGCGCGACGCCGAGTGGATGGGACGGGTGCACCGCTTCCTCGGCCTGGACGTCGGCGTCATCCTCGCGAACGAGCGGCCCGACGTGCGCCGCCCGTCCTACTCCTGCGACATCACCTACGGCACCAACAACGAGTTCGGCTTCGACTACCTGCGCGACAACATGGCCTGGAGCGCCGGCGAGCTCGTGCAGCGTGGCCACCACTTCGCGATCGTCGACGAGGTCGACTCGATCCTCATCGACGAGGCCCGTACCCCGCTGATCATCAGTGGCCCGTCGGACCAGGCGACCAAGTGGTACTCCGAGTTCGCGCGGATCATCCCGCGGCTGGTGAAGGACGCCGACTACGAGGTCGACGAGAAGAAGCGCACCGTCGCCATCACCGAGTCCGGCGTGGAGAAGGTCGAGGACCAGCTCGGCATCGACAACCTCTACGAGGCCGTCAACACCCCGCTGGTGGGCTACCTCAACAACGCGATGAAGGCCAAGGAGCTCTACCGCAAGGACAAGGAGTACGTCGTCATCAACGGCGAGGTGCTCATCGTCGACGAGCACACCGGTCGCGTGCTGGCCGGCCGCCGCTACAACGAGGGCATGCACCAGGCCATCGAGGCCAAGGAGGGCGTGCGGATCAAGGACGAGAACCAGACCCTCGCCACGATCACGCTGCAGAACTACTTCCGCCTCTACGGCAAGCTCGGCGGCATGACCGGCACCGCGGCCACCGAGGCCGCGGAGTTCAGCCAGACCTACGGCCTGGGCGTCGTCGAGATCCCGACCAACCGCGACCCCAAGCGGGTCGACGAGGCCGACGTCGTCTACAAGAGCGAGGCGGCCAAGTACGACGCTGTCGTCGAGGACATCGCCGACAAGCACGAGGCGGGCCAGCCGGTTCTGGTCGGCACCATCTCGGTCGAGAAGAGCGAGCTGCTGTCCTCCTTGCTGAGCAAGCGCGGCATCCGGCACGAGGTGCTCAACGCCAAGCAGCACGACCGCGAGGCGACGATCGTCGCGCAGGCCGGCCGCAAGGGCGCGGTCACCGTCGCGACCAACATGGCCGGCCGCGGCACCGACATCATGCTCGGCGGTAATCCCGAGCACATCGCCGCCGACGAGCTGCGCAGCCGCGGACTGTCACCGGTCCAGACCCCGGAGGAGTACGAAGCCGCCTGGCCCGACGCGCTCGAGCGCGCCAGCGCGTCGGTCAAGGCCGAGCACGACGAGGTCGTCGAGGTCGGCGGGCTCTACGTCCTGGGCACCGAGCGGCACGAGTCCCGCCGCATCGACAACCAGCTGCGCGGTCGCTCCGGACGCCAGGGCGACCCGGGCCTGTCCCGGTTCTACCTCTCCCTCGGCGATGACCTGATGCGCCTGTTCAACGCCGGCGCGGTCGAGATGATCATGGACCGGTTGAACATCCCGGAGGACGTCCCGATCGAGTCGAAGATGGTCAGCCGCGCGATCCGCTCCGCGCAGACCCAGGTCGAGCAGCAGAACTACGAGATCCGCAAGAACGTCCTCAAGTACGACGAGGTCCTCAACCGCCAGCGCACCGTCATCTACGACGAGCGCCGCAAGGTGCTCAACGGCGCCGACCTGCACGAGCAGGTGCGCAACATGGTCGACGACGTCATCGAGGGCTACGTCTTCGCGGCAACCGCCGAGGGCTACCCGCAGGAGTGGGACCTCGAGCAGCTGTGGACCGAGCTCAAGCGGCTCTATCCGGTGAGCCTTCCGCTGGAGAGCGTCGACGAGGATCGCGACGGCCTGTCCGCCGAGGGGCTCATCACCGAGATCCAGGCCGACGCGTCGGCCGCCTACGACGCCCGCGAGACCTCGCTCGGCACAGGGCCGAGTGGCGAGCCGGTGATGCGCGAGCTCGAGCGGCGCGTGCTCCTGTCAGTCATGGACCGCAAGTGGCGCGAGCACCTTTACGAGATGGACTACCTGCAGGAGGGCATCGGCCTGCGCGCGATGGGCCAGCGCGACCCGCTGGTGGAGTACCAGCGCGAAGGCTTCGACATGTTCAACGCCATGATGGAGGCAATAAAGGAGGAGTCGGTCGGCTTCCTGTTCAACGTCGAGGTCAAGACCGACACGGCGGCCTCCGCTGCGGTGCCCGCTGCCGCCCCGGCCGCCGACCTGGTGGCCACCGGTCCGGGCGAGGCGCCCGGCGAGGTCGTCTCCGAGCACCTGCCCACCGAGCCGGCGCCCGAGGGCGCGACCTCCGACGAGCAGCCCTCCGCCCCGGCCGTCGAGCCGGTGGGCGTGGCGGGTTCGCCCGTCGCGTCCGAGGCGCCTGCCGCGTCGCTCGAGGAGCAGCCGCGCGAGGCCGTGACCCCCGCCCCGGCTGCGCCGGCTGCGCCGGCTGCGCGGACCGTGCTGCCGGAGGGGTTCGGCCGTCCCGAGCAGCCGGCCCGGATGGAGTACAGCGGGCCGGCGTACGACGCCGCGCCCGGCTCGACCGGCGTGACGACGTCGACGGGTCCCGGTGGCACCGGTGTGACGACCGGCCAGACGCAGAACCGCAACGACCTGTGCTCCTGCGGGTCCGGCCGCAAGTACAAGCGCTGCCACGGCGACCCCCGCGCCTGACCAGCACCTGGGTGATCAGCGGGGTCAGACGCAGCTGAGCTGGGTG
>JBBSLB010000028.1:0-17779 GCA_038255675.1 Mycobacteriales bacterium | reverse complement strand
CTGCCCGCGCTGGCCGTCAGCGCGAGCGCCGTCGTCGCGGTGGTGCTGCTCGCCGGCAGCGACGCCCCGGCGTGGACGCTGCTGCCGGCTGCCGCCCTGACCAGCCTGGCGCCGTCGCAGCTCGGGTCGTGCGTGCGCGGCCGCTGGAGCGCGGTGCTCACCGCCGCCGGGCGCGCACCTGAGGTGCAACGGGCCTACGCCTGGGAAGCGGTCGTGGACGAGGTCGTCTTCGTCCTCGGGCCGCTGCTCGTGGTCCTCGGCGCGATCGTCGACCCGGCCGTCGGGCTGGGCCTCGCGCTCGTGCTCAGCACGACCGGGACGCTCTGGCTGGTCTCGCAGCGGGCCAGCGAGCCGCCGGTGCTGGCGGTCGCGCCCGGCCGCCGCGGCCGGTCGGCCCTGCAGGAGCGCGGGATGCTGCTGCTCGTCGCCTCGCTGGTCTGCGTCGGCACGCTGTTCGGCACCGTCGAGGTCTCGATGATCGCCTTCGCCGAGGAGCGTGGCAGCACCTCCGGCGCCGGTGTGCTGCTCGCGCTCGTCGCGCTCGGCAGCGCCCTGGCCGGTCTGGCGTACGGCGCCCTGCACTGGACCTCGCCGCTGCCCCGCCGCTACGCCCTGTCGCTGGCCGGGCTCTCGCTGGGCCTGGTCCCGCTGCTGCTCGCGCCCTCGGTGCCGCTCATGGCCCCGGCGGCGCTGCTCGCCGGGATCGCCATCAGCCCGACCCTCATCGCGGCCTTCGCGTTCGTCGACCAGCTCGTCCCGCCGTCCTCGCGCACCGAGGGATTCAGCTGGCTGAACTCTGGGCTGGCGACCGGCGTGGCGCTGGGGTTCGCCGGCTCGGGCGCCGTGGCCGACGCGGCGGGCGCGCGCGAGGCGTTCCTGCTGGCGCTCGGCGCAGCGGCGCTCGGCAGCGTCGTGGTCGTGGTCGGGCGCGGCCGGCTCAGCCCTCAATCGGGCTGATCCAGGCCAGGTAGACCGGCCGACCGCTGCTGACGTCGGCCCGCTCGACGAGGAAGTGGCAGAGCACCTCGCTGCCGTCGCGGCGCAGCACCGGCAGCTCGAGCGCGACGCCGAGCACGTGCGCCTGACCGGTCGACAGGTGCCGGGTGAAGCCGGCGACGTGCGCCTCGCGCAACGCCGGCGGGATCAGTGCCACCACGCGCCGGCCGACCAGGTCGGCCGCGTCCCAGCCGGTGGTGCGGGCCAGCGGCGCGCTGATCGCGACGATCCGGTTGGCGTCGTCGGCGGCGACGACGCCGCGGTCGGACCCGGTGACGACCGAGCTGTCCCACTGGGGGTGCTCGGGGTCGACCCGGTCGTGCACCAGGTCGGTGAAGCGCTCCTGGTCAGCCCCGGCCCACGGCGCGGCAGGAACGCCGGCGAGCTGGGCCACGATCTGATCGCAGACCCAGTCGCGCAGCGCCACGACCTCCGGCAGCCCGGGGCGTGCCAGCAGCAGGTCGGCGACGGCAAGCCGCTCGCCGAGGTCGAGCGCCTCCTGGAGCGCGCCGAACGCCGCGCCGAGCCGCGGCGGGACGTGCACCACCAGGTCGACGGTCTCCGGCACTGCTGGGAGCGAGGCGGGGTGGCCGGGCGGCAACGGGCTGCGGGCGGTGCCCTGCTCGCGGGCCCGGTCGACGACCGAGGTGAGGGCGGTCCAGACCAGGGCGCGGGCCTCGTCGGCGGCGGTCAGGTCGGGGGCGGAGGCGGTTCCTGTGTCGTGCTCGGCGAGGTAGAGCACCAGCTCGCGCAGCAGCGCCTGGTGGTGCTCGCGCACGGCCAGCCACAGCGTGGGCGGCAACCCGCGCAGCACCACCTCGCTGCTCATCTCGGTGCTCATCTCGGGGGTCGGGTCGGCGTCCCAGCCGTCGATGTCCCACGCGGCGAGCAGGTCGTGCTCGTCGAGGTCGGTGGCGGGGCCGTCGCCGTCCCCGACGGTGAACCAGACGACCTTGCCGCCCGGCTCGGCGCGCACACCGCAGTCGCGGGTCAGGGCCGCGACGAGGTCCAGCCCTCGGCCGGTCGTGGCCTCGACGTCGGCGGCCCCGCGCTGCTGCGGCAGCACGGGGTTGGCGTCCTGCACCTCGACCTCGACCTCGCGGTCGCGCAGGTGGACGCGGACGACGAGGTCGGTGTGCGCGTGCAGGACGCCGTTGGTGACGACCTCCGAGAGCGCCAGCTCGGCGCTGTCGACCCAGGCGCCCCGGCCGGCCTGCTCGAGCAACCCGCGCAGGAACCGGCGGGCCTCGCCCGCGCTGCGAGCGGTCGGGGGCAGGCGCAGCACGGCGAGGGGTTGGGTCCCGGCGCTGCTGCTGCTCATCTCGTCCACGTCTACGAGAGGTGCCCGATCACCGGGTTGTTACTCCTTCGCCAGGTTTGCCACGCGCAGCTCGCCGCGCGCGACGAGGCGGTCCTGCTCGTCCTTGACGTCGATGGACCACAGCTGCTGGCTGCGGCCGCGGTGGATGGGTGTGGCTCGGGCCGTCAAGCGCCCTTCGCGCACCGCCCGCAAGAAGTTGGTGTGGTTGCTCGTGCCGACGACGTTGCCGCGGTCGCCGAACCACATGGCGCCGGCCACGCTGCCGACGGTCTCCACCACCGAGCACAGGACACCGCCGTGCAGCAGCCCGTACGGCTGGAGCAGCTCAGGCCGGACCTCGAAGGTCGCGACGACCTCGTCCTCGGTCGCGGACAGGATCTCCAGGCCAATGTGCTTGTCAAAGCCCTCGTAGGCGTAGTCGGTCATGGCGGGACAGTACGGAGGGCCGGACAGGCGCGCGAGCCCGCCCGGCCCTGGGGCAGAGCGGGCCGTCGCGCGACGGGGCTGCTCTAGAAGATCAGGATGAGCAGCAGGACGATGATGATGAGAGCGACGACGCCTCCGCCGATGTACATGCTGTTCTCCTTCGTCGGGCGCATGAGCGCGTGTGGAGCACGTCTGCCCCGTCGCGGGGCGGCTACGCGTGCTCGGACGATCTTCCTCGGGGGCGGCCCGCCGTAGACTCGCCGCCATGACCGTCGCGGACCGCTCCGTCGACGCCGTCGGTGCTGCGCCGGGCGCCGCCACCGGCGAGGCCGCCCGCCGCCGGACCTTCGCGGTCATCAGCCACCCCGACGCCGGCAAGTCCACGCTCACCGAGGCCCTGGCCCTGCACGCGCGGGTCATCCAGGAGGCCGGCGCGATCCACGGCAAGGCCGGCCGCAAGAGCACCGTGTCGGACTGGATGGAGATGGAGAAGGCCCGCGGGATCTCCATCAGCTCGGCCGCGCTGCAGTTCCCGTACGGGGACATCGTCATCAACCTGCTCGACACGCCCGGCCACGCGGACTTCTCCGAGGACACCTACCGGGTGCTCGCCGCAGTCGACTGCGCGGTGATGCTGCTCGACGCGGCGAAGGGCCTCGAGCCGCAGACGATGAAGCTGTTCGACGTCTGCAAGCACCGCGGCATCCCGATCATCACCGTGGTCAACAAGTGGGACCGGCCCGGTCTCGAGGCGCTGCAGCTCATGGACGAGATCCGTGACCGGACCGGACTGGAGCCCACGCCGCTCACCTGGCCGGTCGGCATCGCCGGCGACTTCAAGGGCGTGCTCGACCGCGCGACCGGGGACTTCATCCGCTTCACCCGCACCGCCGGCGGCGCCACCATCGCCCCCGAGGAGCGGCTGACCGCGGCGACGGCGCTCGCGCAGGAGCCGGACTACTGGCAGACGGCGGTCGAGGAGAGCGAGCTGCTCACCGCGATGGGACAGGTGCACGAGCAGTCGACCTTCCTCGACGGCATCACGACGCCGGTGCTGTTCGGCTCGGCGGTCCTGAACTTCGGCGTGCACCAGCTGCTCGATGTGCTGCTCGCGCTCGCGCCCCCGCCCGGGCCGCGGCCGGACGTCACGGGCACCCCACGCCTGCTCGACACGCCGTTCAGCGCCTTTGTCTTCAAGATCCAGGCCGGCATGGACAGCGCGCATCGCGACCGGCTGGCCTATGTGAGGGTCTGCTCCGGCGTCTTCGAGCGCGGCACGGTCGTCACGCACGCCGCGACCGGGAAGCCCTTCGCGACCAAGTACGCCCAGCAGGTCTTCGGGCGCGAGCGCGAGACCGTCGACCTGGCCTACCCGGGTGATGTCGTCGGCCTGGTCAACGCCTCCGCGTTGCGCGTGGGCGACAGCCTCTACGTCGACCAGCCGGTCACCTTCCCGCCGATCCCGAGCTTCGCGCCCGAGCACTTCGCGGTCGCCCGCGCCGTCGACTCCGGCCGCTACAAGCAGTTCCGCCGTGGGATCGAGCAGCTCGAGCAGGAGGGCACCGTGCAGGTGCTGCGCAGCGAGCTGCGGGGTGACCAGGCGCCGGTGCTCGCCGCGGTCGGCCCGATGCAGTTCGAGGTCGCCGAGCACCGGATGGCCGGGGAGTTCTCCGCGCCGGTCCGGCTCGACCGGCTCGAGTACACGATGGCCCGGCTCACCGACCGTGAGTGGGCCAAGGTGCTCGACCGCGAGAGCGGCGTCGAGGTGCTCGAGCGCTCCAGCGACGGGGCGCTGCTCGCGCTGTTCGCGGGCAACTGGCGGCTCCAGCGCGTGCTGCGGGACCACCCGGGGTGCGTGCTCGAGCCGCTCGTCGCGGCCAGCTCGTGACGGCCGGCTCGTGACGGCCGGCTCGTGACGGCCCGCTCCGTGGAGGTGCTGCGCCGCCTGCTGCTCGTCACCGCAGCGGTCTGCCTGCTCGGGACCGGCGGTGTGGACCTGGTCCGCCCGCCCGCCGGAGCTGCTGGCGGCGCTCTCGCAGGAGCGGGGGCCGGCGCCGAGCCGGTCCCGCCGGCGACCGCCTCGGCCCTGCGGAGCGCGCTGGCCGCCGCCACCCCGCTGATCGGGGGCGATCTGGCAACGCCTGGCGACGGGCCCGCCCTGCCTGTGCCCGCGGCCATCGGTGGTGAGGGGTCGGACAACGTCCGTCGCGCGCCCGGCGCCACGGTCGACGGCCCCGACGGCCGCGGGCCACCACTGACGGCAGGCACCTGAGCGTCCCTGCCCTCTGCACCACCCCCCGCCTGGAGAGACCCCTGTGACCCGTCCCAACGTGCTGCGCGCCCTGCTCGCGCTGCTGATCGTCGGCGTGACCGGCTTCTACGCCGTCACGCAGGAACCCCGCCTCGGCCTCGACCTGCGCGGCGGGACGCAGATCGTCCTGGAGACCCGGGACAGCCCCACCACCGACGCCGACGCCGAGGCCACCGACCGGGCGCTGGAGGTGCTTCGCCGCCGCGTCGACGCCCTCGGCGTCGCCGAGCCCACGCTCGCCCGCTCCGGCGCGAACCGGATCATCGTCGAGCTGCCGGGGGTGCAGAACGCCGCCGAGGCGGCCGATGCCATCGGCCAGACCGCCCAGCTGACCTTCCACCCGGTGCTCGGCCCGGGCGACCCGAGCCAGGTCGTCGGGCTCCAGCCCGAGGACCTGCCCACCGACCCCGCGGCCTCGCCGCCGGCCACGCCCGGGTCCGATCCGTCGTCCGATCCGTCGGCCGGTCCGTCGGTCGGTCCGTCGGTCGCTCCTGCCGACCCGTCCGCGGCGCCGGCCCCCAGCGCGACGAGCGCCGGTCGCGCCGTGCCGCCCGCGCTCGTGACGCAGGTCGAGCCCAGCGCCCCCGCCGCCCCCCCGGCGGCCACCGCCGTGCCCAGCGCTGCTCCCACCGCTCCCGCGGAGCCGGTCGACCCGCAGGACGTCGACACCAGCCAGGAGAACGTCCTGCTCGACGAGGACGGCCAGCCGATCCTCGTCGGGCCGGCCGCCCTGACCGGTGACGAGGTGGGCGACGCCAGCGTCGGCCGCGACACCACCGGCACCCAGCGCTTCGTCTCGGTCCAGTTCCAGGGCAGCGGCGGCCGCAACTGGGAGGAGCTGACCGCAGCCGCGGCCTGCCAGCCGCCGCTCGACCCGCGCCGCCGCGTCGCGATCGTGCTGGACGGCCAGGTCATCAGCTCGCCGCAGGTGCAGGAGAGCGTGACGTGCGGCGTCGGCATCCAGGGCGGGTCGACCCAGATCACCGGCGGGTTCACCCAGGAGGAGGCCGACCAGCTCGCCGTTCTCATCAAGGGCGGCGCGCTGCCCGTTCCGGTCGAGATCATCTCGCGCAGCACCGTCGGCCCGACCCTGGGTCAGGACGCCATCGACGCCAGCGTCGAGGCCGGCATCATCGGCCTCAGCCTGACCGCGATCTTCCTGATCGTGGTCTACCGGTTCGTCGGCTTCCTCGCCGCGATGGCGCTGGTGTCGTACGGCGTCATCTCCTACGGCACGCTGGTCGCGCTCGGCGCGACGCTGACGCTGCCCGGACTCGGTGGTCTGCTGCTGTCGGCCGGTCTGGCGATCGACGCCAACGTGCTGGTCTTCGAGCGCGCCCGAGAGGAGTTCGCGGCATCCCGCCACAAGCGGCTGATGCCAGCGCTCGACAACGGCTTCAGCAAGGCCTTCAGCGCCATCGCCGACTCCAACGTGACGACGCTGCTGGCCGCCGCTCTGCTGTTCCTGCTCGCCTCAGGACCGGTCCGCGGCTTCGGTGTCACCCTGGTCATCGGTGTTCTCGCCTCGGTCGTCTCGGCGCTGCTCGTCACCCGCGTGCTCACCGAGTTCGGGCTCAAGCGCGGCCTGCTCGCCAAGCGCCCGCAGCTGACCGGCCTGGCCAGCCTGGGCCGCTTCCGCGAGTGGCTCGAGGCCAAGCAGCCTGACCTCATGCAGTACAGCAAGAAGTACCTTGTGGCAGCGTCGATCGTGCTCCTCGTGGCGCTCGCCGGGATGTTCGTGCGCGGCTTCAACTTCGGCGTGGAGTTCACCGGCGGGCGGGTCGTGAGCTTCGCGACCGAGCAGCCTGTCGACGTCGGCCAGGCCCGCGGGGTCGTCGAGGACGCCGGCTTCCCGACCGCCGTCGTCAACCTCACCAACGGCGAGGAGCTCTCGGTCCGCACCGCCAACATCGATGACGCGCAGGTCGAGGAGATCCGCAGCGCGCTGGCCGAGGTGGGCGGCGCCGCCACCATCAGCAGCGACGAGCTGGTCGGGCCCACGCTGGGCAACGAGCTGAGGACCAAGGCCATCATCGCCCTGGTCATCGCGCTCATCGCCCAGCTGGCCTACCTCGCGGTCCGGTTCCGCTGGACGTTCGCCGCCGGCACCGTGCTGGCGATGCTGCACGACGTGATCATCGTCATCGGCATCTTCGCCTGGCTCGGGAAGCCGATCGACGGCATCTTCCTGGCCGCGGCCCTGACGATCATCGGTGTGTCGGTCAACGACTCGGTGGTGACGATGGACCGCATCCGCGAGACGTGGGCGGCGAACCGGACCAAGCCGCTCCGGTCGGTGATCAACTCGGCGATCATCTCCACCGCGCCGCGCACGATCAACACCGGCCTCGGCGCGTTCTTCATCCTGGGCGCGCTCACGGTCCTGGGCGGGCGGTCGCTGACCGACTTCGCCCTGGCCCTGCTGATCGGCCTCATCGTCGGGACGTACTCCTCGGCGTTCGTCGCCTCGCCATTGGTGATGCTGCTGGAGCAGCGCAACGCCGCGCCGCCGCCGATGCCCAAGCGCAAGACGACCAGCGACGCCCCGCGCAGCCGTCGGGCCAAGCCCCGGCTGGTCGGGGTCTCCCGGCAGGGCGGGACCGTCTAGCCGCCGGCCCGGGAGCGGCCGGAGGAGCAGCGACAACAGGAGGGCGGTGCGGTGGACCAGGACGTCAACCTGATCCTTCTCCTCGCCTGCGTCCTGCTGCTCGTCAGCGTCGTGGCGGTTCGGCTCTCGCACCGCACCGGCCTGCCGGTCCTGCTCGTCTACCTCGGGATCGGACTGGCGGTCGGCGAGGCGGGCCTCGGCATCGAGTTCTCCGACTACGAGCTGACCGCCGACCTCGGCCTCATCGCGCTCGCGGTGATCCTGGCTGAGGGCGGCCTGACCACCCGCTGGTCCAGGATGCGCCCGGTGCTCCCGCACGCGCTCGTGCTGGCGACCGTCGGTGTTGCCATCAGCGTCGGCGTGGTCGCCGCGGCCGGCCACTACCTGCTCGGACTGGAGTGGCGGACCGCCGTCATCCTGGGCGCCGTCATCGGCTCGACCGACGCGTCAGCGGTCTTCTCGGTGCTGCGGCGGCTGCCACTGGACACCCGCGTCGCCGCCAAGCTCGAGGCGGAGTCCGGGCTCAACGACGCCCCCGTCGCCGTTCTGGTCGTGCTGGCGTCCTCGCCGGCGTGGCAGACCACGTCGGTCTGGGCGGGGCTGGGTCAGATCGGCTATGAGCTGCTGGCGGGCGCCGTGGTCGGCCTGGCCCTCGGCTGGGCCGGCCGCCAGCTGCTCGCGCGGGTGGCGCTCCCGACGGCCGGCCTCTACCCCCTCGCCGGCCTCGCTCTTGTCCTGCTGGCCTACTCCGCAGCGACCGAGCTGCACGGCAGCGGCTTCATGGCCGCCTACCTGGCCGGCCTGGTCCTGGGCAACGGCCAGCTGCCGCACCGCCGAACCGTGCTCGGCTTCGCCGGCTCGATGGCGCTCATGGCCGAGGTCGGCCTCTACATCCTGCTCGGCCTGCTCGCCTCGCCCGAACGGCTGCCGGGGGCCGTCGGGCCGGCGCTGCTCATCAGCGCGGTCGCCGTGCTCGTCGCCCGGCCGTTGGCGGTGGTGGCCTCGCTGCTGCCGTTCCGGGTGCCCTGGCGCGAGCAGCTCTTCGTCTCCTGGGCCGGACTGCGCGGGGCGGTGCCCATCGTGCTGACCACCATCCCGATCACCGAGCAGGTCGCGGGCGCCGAGCGGGTCCTGGACGTCGTCTTCGTGCTCGTCGTGCTGCTCACGCTCGTGCAGGCCCCGACGCTGCCGCTGCTGGGCCGGCGGCTGCGCCTGGTCCACGCCGGGCAGGCGACCGAGGTCGACGTCGAGGTCGCGCCGCTCGATCAGATGCGGGCCGACCTGCTCCAGGTCCGGGTCGGCCCGGGGTCGCGGCTGCACGGCGTCTACGTCGAGGAGCTCCGTCTGCCGCCGGGGGCCCACGTGACGCTCATCGTGCGCGACGGCAAGGCCGTCGTGCCCGGCCCGTACACGCACTTCGTCACCGGCGACCAGCTGCTCGTGGTCGCCAGCAGCGCCGTGCGCGACCGCGCCGAGGCGCGGCTGCGGGCCGTCGACCGCGGCGGCAAGCTGGCGCGCTGGACCGGCGAGACCGGCGCCTGAGGGAACGCCCGCGCGCGTTGGCCGGTTGCACAGGGCAGACGCTCTGTTCCCCTGACCCCTGACCGTCTGGAGCCCGCCCGTGTGGAACCCGTTCAGCAAGCCGGCCATGCCCACCGCCGAGACGGCCCTGCCCGGCCGGACCGCACCGATCCCGGTGCCGGACCGGCACGAGGTCCTCGGCACGTCGATGACCGGCCCGTGGCCGGCGGGCGCCGAGGTCCTCTACGTCGCGATGGGCTGCTTCTGGGGTGCTGAGCGCATCTTCTGGCAGCTGCCGGGAGTCATCAGCACCGCGGCCGGCTACACCGGCGGCCACACCCCTCACCCGACGTACGAGGAGACCTGCACCGGGCTGACCGGGCACACCGAGGCCGTGCAGATCGTCTACGACCCGGCGAAGGTCGACGTCGAGACGCTCATGAAGGGGTTCTGGGAGAACCACGACCCGACCCAGCGCAACGGCCAGGGCAACGACCACGGCACGCAGTACCGCACCGCCGTCTACCCGACGACGGCCGGGCAGCTCGCGGTCGTCGAGGCCTCGCGGGCCCGCTACCAGGCTGCGCTGACCGCCCGCGGCTTCGGCGAGATCACCACCGAGGTCGCGATGTTCCAGGACGCCGGGCCCTGGTACTACGCCGAGGCCCACCACCAGCAGTACCTGCACAAGAACCCCGGCGGCTACTGCAACCACGGCTTCTGCCAGGTGGCGTACGACCGGCAGGGCTCGACCGGCGTCACCGCCTCCTAGAGCTGGCGCCCGCGCTGCGCTACGACCAGGGGCTGCGACCCGTTCCACTCCAGGAGCAGCAGGGTGGCGTCGTCGCGCAGGCGTCCGCCCTGGAAGTCCAGGCAGGCCACGACCAGGCGGCGCAGCACCTCGGACGCGAGCAGTCCGGAGCCGCTCTCGCGCACGAACAGGTCGACCAGCCGTTCCACCCCGAACTCCTCGCCCTCCGGGGAGCGGGCCTCGATGACCCCGTCGGTGTAGAGCAGCACCCGGTCGCCCGGCTGCAGCGCCACCTCGATGGGCTCCACGGTCTCGTCGCGCGGGACCAGGCCAAGACCGAGCGGCAGCGCGGGGAGCGGCACCGTCTCCGGGAGCACGCTGCCGTCGCGCAGGACGACCGGGCTGGGGTGGCCGGCCGACAGCCAGCAGAACCGGCCGTCGACGACGTCGAGCTGGGCGACCAGCGCCGTGACGAAGGTGTCCCCCATGAGCCCGGCGACGGCGCCGTCCATCGTGCTGAGCATCGCGGGCAGCAGCACGCCGGTCCGCCGGGCGTGCCGGTAGGCGCCGACGGCCAGCCCGGCGAGCACGCTGCTGGGTAGTCCGTGGCCCATCGCGTCGAAGACGGCGACGTCAAGCACCGAGCCGTTGAGCGCGTAGTCGAAGCAGTCGCCGCCGACCTCGTACGCCGGCTCGAGCAGGCCGGCGACGGTGGTGCCGCCGCTGGCGAAGGTGAGCGGCGGCAGCAGGCTCCACTGCATCTCGGCGGCCAGGTCGAGGTCGCGGCGCCGGCGTTGGAGGTGGAAGCGGTCGGTGTAGGACGAGGAGGCCATCACCACCAGGGCGGCCAGCAGGCCCAGCTCCTCGGCCAGCTCGCGGGTCTGGTCGTCCACCTCGTCGACCACCAGGGTCAGCACGCCGAGCCGCTGGGCCCGCTCGCTGACCGGCACCCAGAGCCGCAGGCCGTCGCCGTCTGGCGCCTCGAGCACCTCTTGGGTGCTGAAGCAGCGGCCGGCCATCGTGCCGGCGACCGAGGCCGGCGGGACCTCGACGCCGTCCACCCGTTCGGGGGTCGGCTGAAGCACCAGCTGCTCGTAGTCGATGAGGTAGAGCACCAGCGCCCGGGCGCCGAACGCCCGGGCGCCCTCCTCGAGGGTGGGGACGACGTCCTCCGGCGGCCGCGCATGTGCGGCGCGCAGCAAGCGCGCGAACGCGCGCACGGTGGTCATGGTGGTCCCCCCGGGTGTCGCGACCAGTGTGCCGGACGCTGCCGCCGGCAGGCCTCGGTCGGACGCGTCCCGCCGCCCGCGTGCCACCCTGTCCCGTGCCCTTGACCCGGAACGCCGTGCTCGCGGGCGGCGTCGCCGTCTGGGTGCTCGTCGTGCTCGGGCTCGACACCGGGGCCTCACTGGGCCAGCAGCGACTGCTGGGCGCCGGCACCTGGCTGCTGCTCGTGGCGGCCCTGCACGGCGAGGACCGCGCCACCCGGGTCCAGGTCGGCGTCGTCGTGGTCTACGCGACCGTGATCGAGTACGTCTTCTCGCACGGGCTCGGCGTCTACGTCTACCGGCTCGACAACGTCCCGGCGTTCGTCCCGCCTGGGCACGGCCTGGTCTACCTCGCGGCGTTCGCCATCGGGCGCAGCGCCTGGGCGCACCGGCACCGCCGTCCCTTCCTCGGCGCGACGCTGCTCGCCGGCGGCGGCTGGGCGCTCTGGGGCGTCACGCTCGCCGACCGGCCGGACGCGCTCGGGGCCTTTTGGTTCGGTTGCCTGCTGCTGTTCTGCTGGAAGGGCCGCAGCCCGCTGCTGTACGCCGGCGCGTTCCTCGTCGTGTCCTACCTCGAGATCGTCGGGACCTCGCTCGGCAGCTGGGCGTGGCAGCCCTACGACACCGTCACCGGGACCATCTCGATCGGTAACCCGCCGAGCGGGATCGCCGGTGGCTACGCGTGGTTCGACGCGGCCGCGCTGGCGCTCACGCCTCGGCTGCTGCGCTGGTGGGACAGGCGTCAGAACCAGGAGGCCTGCGTGTCCAGCGACGTCGTGTCCAGGCTCTCCAGCAGCGCGAGCTGAGGGCCGGTCCGCGGCAGCTCGACCCGGAAGAAGTAGCGGCCGGCCTGGCGCTTGCCCTCGTAGAAGTCGCCGTCCTTGCCGTCGGCGGTGAGCAGCTGCTCGAGCCAGATCCAGGCCAGCACGACGTGGCCGACGGCCTCGAGGTAGGTGCTCGCGTTGGCCAGCGAGACCTCGATGTCACCCGCGCTCCACACCGCGGCGGTGGTCTTGGCGATGCGCTCGCTGGACTCCTGCAGCTGCCCGGCCAGCTCGGCCAACTCGCCGCCGGTGTCGCGCCCGCGGGCGATCGTGGCGTCCATGGCGCCAGCCAGCGCCTGCAGCCCGGCCCCGCCGTTCATCACGACCTTGCGGCCGAGCAGGTCCAGGCCCTGGATGCCGTGCGTGCCCTCATGGATCGGGTTGAGCCGGTTGTCCCGGTAGAACTGCTCGACGGGGTACTCGCGGGTGTAGCCGTAGCCGCCGAGCACCTGGATCGCCAGGCTGTTGGCCTCCAGGCACCACTGCGAGGGCCAGCTCTTGGCGATCGGGGTCAGGACGTCGAGCAGCAGCAGTGCGTCGGCGCGGGCCTGCTCGTCCGCGCCGGTGGCGTGCTCGTCGAGCAGTCGCCCGCAGTAGAAGTTCAGCGCCAGAGCGCCCTCGACGTAGGACTTCTGGGCGAGCAGCATCCGCTTGACGTCGGCATGCTGGATGATCGGGACCTGCGGGCTGGCCGGGTCCTTGGCGCTGACCGGCCGGCCCTGCGGGCGCCCCTTGGCGTAGTCGAGCGCGTGCAGGTAGCCGGTGTAGCCCAGCGCCGTCGCGCCGAGCCCTACGCCGACGCGAGCCTCGTTCATCATGTGGAACATGTACTTGAGCCCCTGGTGGGGCTCGCCGACGAGGAAGCCGACGGCGCCGGGACGCCCGCCCGGGGTGTGCTTGCCCTCGCCGAAGTTGAGCATCGTGTTGACGGTTCCGCGAAAGCCCATCTTGTGGTTCAGCCCGGCCAGCACGACGTCGTTGCGCTCGCCGGTCTCGACGACGGTCTTCGGCACGATGAACAGCGAGATGCCCTTTACGCCAGCCGGTCCGCCGGGGATCTTGGCCAGCACCAGGTGGACGATGTTCTCGGTGAGGTCGTGGTCGCCGGCGCTGATCCACATCTTGTTCCCGAACAGCCGGTGGGTGCCGTCGTCCTGCGGCTCGGCGCGCGTGGTCACGTCCGACAACGACGAGCCGGCTTGCGGCTCGGACAGGCACATCGTGCCGAAGAAGCGGCCCTCGACCATCGGCCTGACGTAGGTCTCGATCTGCTCGGGCGAGCCGTGCTCGATCAGCAGGTTGGCGTTGGCGATCGTCAGGAACGGGTAGCTGCTCGTGCCGACGTTCGCTGCCTGGAACCAGGCGAAGACCGCGTTGCCGATGACGGTCGGGAGCTGCAGCCCGCCGAGCTCCTCGTCGAGGGTGCCGCCGAGCAGGCCGGCCCCGGCGAAGACCTCGAGCGCGGCGCCGACCTCGGGGATGAGCGTGACGTGCTCGCCGTCGAAGACCGGCTCGTTCGCGTCGGCCTTGCGGTTGTGCGGGGCGAAGTGCTCGGTGGCGATCTGCTCGGCCAGGTCCAGGACGTCGTCGAAGGTCTCGCGGGAGTGCTCGGCGTGCCGCGGGCGGCGGGTGAGGCTCAGGACGTCGAGCCACTCGTAGAGCAGGAAGTCCAGGTCGCGTCGGCTCAGCAGCAGGCTCGGCATGCCGCCCAGCCTAGGTCCGGCGGGCCAGCTCGGCGTCGACGGCGGCCAGGTCGTCGCGCAGCCGGGCGGCGTCCTCGAAGCGGAGCTGCTCGGCGGCGGCGGCCATGTCGGCAAGGACCCGCTCGCGCTGCGCCCGTAGCTGCGGGACGGTCCGGCTGGCGAGCTGGACGGCGCTGGTGCCGATGAGCGTCGCGCCCTCGTCGGTGAGCAGCGGCTGCCGTTCGGGGGCGCCGCCCATGTGGTGGTGCCTGCCGGTCTCGTCGCGGGCGTAGGACCGGCTGCGCCGGCGGACCAGGTCGCGGGCGGTGGGCGCCGGGTCGTCGGGTGTCGGGTCGGGTGTCGGGTCGGGTGTCGGGTCGGGTGTCGGGTCGCCGGGCGTCATACGGGAAGCGCCTCCGCGTCCTCCACCGGCTCGACCGCCGGTCCGAGGCGGGCCAGTGCGGCGACGGCGAGCAGCACCACCACCCCGCCGAGCACCTGTACGGCACTGAGCCGCTCGCCCAGGACGAGCGCCGCGACGCCGATGCTCACGACCGGCTCCACGGTGGAGACCACCGCGGTGTCGGCCGGCCCGAGCAGCGCGAGCGCGGCGAAGAACGCCGTCACCGCGACGACCGTCCCGATCAGGGCCACGGCGACCAGGGCCGCCCAGGCCACCGGCCGCTGCGGGAGCGCGGGTCGCGTGATCAGCGCCAGCAGCACCAGCACCACCGCGCCGGCGGTGAGCACGACGGCGGCGGTGGCGAACGACCCGACGCCGTGCACCCGGCTGCTCAGCAGGATGTAGGTCGCGTAGACCAGGGCCGAGCCCAGCGCCAGCAGGACTCCGAGCACCTGTCCGCCGCCGACCGGGCCTATCGTCAGCACCGTCCCCACCGTCGCGAGCGCCACGCAGACGAGCGCGGCCGTGCGCGGCCGGTCGCGCAGGACGACCGCGCCCAGCACGACGACCAGCGCCGGGTAGAAGTACAGGAGCAGGGTGGAGAGTCCGGCCGAGATCTGCTCGAGCGCGAAGAAGTAGAACAGCGACATGCCGACGTAGCCCAGCGCGCCGAGCCCGGCGAGGGCCGCGAGCGTGCCGCCGCGCGGGAGCTGCTGGTGCCGCACCCGCGCCAGCACCAGAAGCACCACGGCGGCCAGCGTGAAGCGGACCGCCAGCACGCCGATGGGCTCGGCGCCGTCCTCGTACACGACCTTGGTGAGCACCGGCATCACGCCGAACGACGCGGCGCTGGTCAGCGCGAGCCCGATGCCCAGGGTGCGGCGGCGGCGGGCGTCATGGGTCACCGCGCCGACGCTAGCCGGGGCGCCTGCTGCGGCGTGGCGGCCGGACGGCGCGGTCGGCTGTCCCTAGCCTGCGCCCATGGCGCGAGGACGACACCGACGACGGTCCTGGCTGCTGTCGCGACTGCTGCCGCGCCGGCGGCGGGCGGTCGTCCCGCAGTTGTCTGTGCGCGCCCAGCTCGAGCGTCTCGAGGCCGAGCTGCAGCGCCAGCGGCGGCTGAGCGTCACGATGGCCGAGACAGCAGCGGCCGCGCTCGTCCGGGCCGGCCGGGCCGAGGATCTCGCCGCCCTCGCGGTGTCGCGGGTCGCGGCCGTCGAGGACGAGCTGGCGGCCGCGCACGGCGAGCTGGCCGGCCTGCGTGCCGACCTGGCCGCGATGCGCGAGGAGCTGGTCTGGGTCTTCGCCGAGGGTCGGCTCCGCGTCGACGCGCCCGCCCCCGCGTTCGTCGACCTGCGCGACACCACCCCCCGCACCGCCTGAGCTGCCCCCGCCCCCGGCCCCGGCGCGCGCCCGCGCCCGCGCCCGCGCCCGCACCCCCGCCCCTGGCCCGCGCCCCCGCCCCTGGCCGAGATCATCAGGAGGGTCACGCGCGACCCGCCGGGCATGTCGGGCGTGACCATCCTGATGATCACTGGGAGGGGGCAGCAGGAGGAGGCGGGGCGGGGCAGCAGCGGGCGGGGCAGCAGGGGCAGCAGGGGCGGGCGGGGCCCTCAGCCGCTCCGGCCGCGGAGGGCGTCGACGACGGCCACCAGCGTGGCGAGGCCGACCAGGCCGGTGATGACGAGCAGCCCTGCGCGGAACGCCACGGCGCCGTCCCCGGACGAGGCCAGGGTGCCGGTGAAGACGCTCCCGGTGACGGCGATGCCGGCGGCCGCGCCGATCCGTTGGCCGGTCTGCAGCACCCCGCCGGCGGTCCCGGCCGTCGCAACGGGCACCTGCGACAGCGTCAGGGTGATGTTCGGGGTGATGACCAGGCCGCTGCCGATGCCCGCCGCGAGCAGCGGAACGGCCGCGGCCCAGACGATCCCGCGCCCAGGCACGAGCACAGCGGCCAGCCAGGTGCCGGCGAAGCCTGCCGCTGCCAGCAGCAGGCCGGCGACGACGACCGGTCGCCCGAAGCGCGTGACGAGCGGCCCGCCCGCTGCGGCGGCCAGCGCCGACCCGACGGCGAAGGGCAGGAAGGCCGCGCCCGTGGCGAGGGCGCCGTAGCCCAGGTCGCCCTGCAGGTGCAGGGAGTAGATGAAGAACGAGCCGGTGAACCCGGCGAAGAACAGCACCGCGATCAGGGCGCCCGAGGCGTAGCCCGCACGCCGGAACAGCACGAGGTCCACGAGCGGCTCGCCGGTCCGCACGTAGCGGCGTTCCCACAGCACCCACGCCCCGAGAAGTGCGGCGCCGAGCGGGTAGAGCGGCCACAGGCCGCCCTGGATGAGCGCCAGCAGCAGCGCGCTGACGCCGCCGCCCAGCAGCAGCACGCCGACCGGGTCGGTGTCGTACGACCGACGGCCAGGCGGGTCGGCGGGCAGCAGCCGCAGGGCCAGCACCAGGGCGACGACGCCGACCGGCAGGTTGACGAAGAAGACCAGCCGCCAGCCCAGGTCACCGCCGGCGGCAGCGATGAGCAGCCCGCCGACCACCGGACCGACCGCTGTGGAGAAGCCGATGGAGGCGCCGAGCGCGCCGAACGCCTTGGCCCGCTCCGCGCCGCGGAACAGCTGCTGGATCAGCCCGCTGACCTGCGGCGTGAGCAGCCCGCCTGCGAATCCCTGAAGCAGCCGCGCCACGACCAGCCAGCCGGGGGAGGGCGCCAGCCCGCAGGCCATGCTCGCCACGACGAACAGCACCAGTCCGAGCAGGAAGGCCGAGCGTCGGCCGCGGGCGTCGCCGAAGCGGCCGGCCGGCACGAGCAGCAGCCCGAAGGTGAGGGCGTAGCCGGAGACGATCCACTGCAGCGAAGCGTCACCGGCGCCGAGCGAGGTGGCGATGCTCGGGAGCGCGACGTTGACGATGCTGACGTCGAGCAGCGTCATGAAGCCGACGACGAGGCAGACCGCGAGCGCCTTCCATCGGCGCGGGTCGGGCTCGTAGGTCTGGTCGTCGACGGGCGCGGACGGGACGCGAGCGGGGGCAGGGCTCACGGGTGCTCGATGCCCTCCGCCCTCGTGATCACTCGCCGATGGCGAGCCCTTCCAGCAGCTGCTCGTGCAGCCGGCCGTTGCTGCACACGACGCTCCCACCGTCGGTGCGTCGGCGCCCTTCGAGGTCGGTGAAGCGGCCGCCAGCCTCCTCGACCACCACCTGCAGTGGCGCCAGGTCCCACAGCGAGACCTCCGGCTCGAAGGAGCCGTCGACGGCGCCCTCGGCCACCATCACGTGCGACCAGAAGTCGCCGTACGCGCGGGTGCGCCACACCTCGCGGGACAGCTGCAGCAGCCCGGGCAGCCGGCCCTGCTCCTCCCACCCGGTCAGCGAGGAGTAGGCCAGGGAGGCGTCGGCGAGCGACGACACCGCGCTGACCTGCAGGCGGCGGGCCTGCCCCAGCGAGCCGCCGGCGAACGCGCCGAGCCCCCGCGCGGCCCACCAGCGGCGGCCGAGCGCCGGCGCGCTGACGACTCCGACGACGGCTTCGTCGTCGACCTGCAGCGCCACCAGCGAGGCCCAGACGGGCACGCCGCGGACGAAGTTCTTGGTCCCGTCGACCGGGTCGACGACCCAGCGTCGGGGGCCGGAGCCGGTCTCGCCGTCCTCCTCACCGAGCACCGCGT
>JBBSLB010000027.1:0-17849 GCA_038255675.1 Mycobacteriales bacterium | reverse complement strand
TTGCCCTCCATCATCTTGCCGGCCATGCGCTCGGCCGTGTCGGCGTCGAAGCTCTTCTCGGCCTGCTCGATCAACGTCAGCACGTCGCCCATGCCGAGGATGCGCGAGGCCATCCGCTCGGGGTGGAAGACGTCGAAGTCGCCGAGCTTCTCGCCTGTGGACGCGAACAGGATCGGCTGGCCGGTGAGGTGGCGCACCGACAGCGCCGCGCCACCTCGGGCGTCGCCGTCGAGCTTGGTGAGCACGACGCCGGTGAAGCCGACGCCGTCCTGGAACGCCTGGGCCGTCACGACGGCGTCCTGGCCGATCATCGCGTCGACGACGAACAGGATCTCGTCGGGCTGCACCGCGTCGCGGATGTCGACGGCCTGCTGCATGAGCTCGGCGTCGATGCCGAGGCGACCGGCGGTGTCGACGATCACCACGTCGTGGTTCATTCGCCGGGCCTGCTCGACGCCGGTGCGCGCCGCGTCGACCGGGTCGCCGACGCCGCTGCCCGGCCCTGCCCATGCACCGGTCGCTGTGGCGCCCGGATGTGGCGCCCAGACGTCGACGCCGGCCTGGCCGCCGACGACCTGCAGCTGCTGCACGGCGTTGGGGCGCTGGAGGTCGCAGGCGACCAGCAGCGGCGCGTGGCCCTGTGCCTTGAGGTGCTGGGCGAGCTTGCCGGCCAGGGTGGTCTTGCCGGCGCCCTGCAGGCCGGCGAGCATGATCACCGTCGGCGCGGTCTTGGCGAAGCGGATGAGCCGCGTCTGGCCGCCGAGGATGCTGACGAGCTCCTCGTTGACGATCTTGATGACCTGCTGGGCGGGGTTGAGCGCCTGGCTGACCTCCGCGCCGCGGGCCCGCTCCTTGACGTTGCCGACGAAGGCCTTGACGACGGGCAGCGCCACGTCGGCCTCGAGCAGCGCGATGCGGATCTCGCGCGCGGTCGCGTCCACGTCGGCATCGCTCAGCCGACCCTTGCCGCGCAGGCTCGTGAAGACCTTGTCCAGGCGGTCGCTCAGGGTGTCGAACACCCGGTCAGCCTAGACGCCGGGCCGGGCGCGGCGGACCCGTCCGCAGGCAGCCCCGGCCCGTACCGTGGCCGCCGTGATCGAGATCCGGCGGGCGTCCACCGTGCTGTACCCGGGCAGCACCCGGGTGCTGGGCCGGCCGCACGTCCCGGGCGACGACCCGTCCCCGGACGGCCCGTCCCGGTTGGAGCGGATCGTCGCCCTGGTCCTTCAGCTCACCGAGCCGGACGTCGAGGCGGCGCTCGCCGCGGTGCGCCGGGACTTCGCCGGCCGGCACCGCGACCTGGACCTGATGCTGGAGCGCAACGCCGAGCGGGTGGACCACCTGCTGGCGGGCTGCAGCCCCGAGCGGCGCCGACTGGTCGGGTCGTACTTCACCCAGGAGCACGCGTTCGAGTCGGCGGCGCTGACGAACCCCTCGATGGTGCCTGCGCCGGACCAGACCGGCGTGCCGCCGGGCGCCCGCCGCTTCGTGCTGAGCCTGCGGGCGATCGGGGAGGGCCACCTGTCCTCGATCACCTTCCGGACCGGCACGGTGGACGCGCAGGGTGGCGTCGAGGTCGACGACCCCGGCCCGCTGGTGGAGACCGGCGAGCGGCGCGAGGCCGTGCACGAGCGCCGGCACTTCGCACGCAAGCTGCTCGAGCTGGGCGCTGACGTCGAGTGCACCGGACGGGTCATGGACCAGCTGCAGCGGCACTTCTCGACCGAGGACCTCGAGCAGGCGCTGCATGCGCTGGACGGCCTGCCCCGGGCGGTGAAGCACGAGAGCGAGAAGCTCGCCCGCTGGCTCGCCGCCTCCAATTACCTGCTGAGCTTCGACGGCGCGACCACCCCGCTGCCGCAGCGCCTGCTCTGGCCGGAGGGGCCGTTCGAGAGCCGGGGCATGGAGGACGCGCGCTTCGTGCACTTCACCGACGACGACGGGTCCACGACCTACTACGCGACCTACACGGCCTACGACGGCTTCACGATCCTGTCGCAGCTGATCGAGACCCACGACTTCACGACCTTCGAGATCTCCACGCTCACCGGCCCGGGCGCGCACAACAAGGGCATGGCGCTGTTCCCGCGCACGATCGGCGGCAGCTACGTCGCGCTGTCCCGCCCCGACCGCGAGAACATCCACCTGGTGCGCTCGTCCGACGTCCGGGCGTGGGAGGCGGAGTCCACGCTGCTGCGCCGGCCGCAGCAGGCCTGGGAGGGCGTGCAGCTCGGCAACTGCGGCTCCCCGATCGAGACCGCGCACGGCTGGCTGGTGCTCACCCACGGAGTCGGGCCGATGCGCACCTACCGGCTCGGCGCGCTGCTCCTGGACCTCCAGGACCCCAGCCGCATCCTCGGCGACCTCCCCGAGGCGATCCTCGAGGCGGACGCCGGCGAGCGGAACGGCTACGTCCCGAACGTCGTCTACTCCTGCGGCGCGATGCGGCACGGCGACGACCTGGTGCTGCCGTACGGCGCCTCCGACCAGAGCACCCGCTTCGCCACGCTGTCCGTGCCGCAGCTCCTCGAGGCGTTGCTCGCCTCGCCGCCGACGGACTGACCCCGGCTCAGCGCACCAGCTCCTCGTAGACCTGCAGGTAGCCCTGGACCATCTGCTCCACCGAGAAGTGCTCCACCACCCGGCGGCGGCAGGCGGCCCGGTCCAGCTCGTCGAGCCGGCCCACCGCCGAGACCGCGGCCGCCACGTCGTCGACCAGCCACCCGGTGACGCCGTCCGCGACGACCTCCGGCACCGATCCGAGCGGGACGGCGACCACCGGCGTCCCGCAGGCCATCGCCTCGACCATCGACAGGCCGAACGGCTCGGCGAAGCGCACGAGGTGCAGCAGCGCGTCGGCGTCCCCCAGCAGCCGGTCGCGCTCCTGCGGACCGACCGGACCGACGTAGCGCACCCGCTCACCGTCCACGTGCGGCAGCACCTGCTCCCGGAAGTAGGCCTGGTCCTGCACGATCCCGGCGATCACCAGCGGACGACCGCTCCGGCGGGCCACCTCGACGGCCTGAGCCGTCCCCTTGTCGGGGTGGATGCGACCCAGGAAGACCAGCGTGCCGTCGCTGCTGCCCTGCCCGAGCGGCACCTCGTGGACCGGGATCCCGTGGTGCACCGTCGCGGCGTAGGTCAGGTCGGGGTGACGGTCGGCCTCGCTGATCGCCACGTAGGCGACGGTGTCGTCGTACTGACGGTAGGCCGGCAGGATCCCCGGCGACGAGAGCCCGTGCACGGTGGTGACCAGCGGTGTGCCGACCAGGCGGCTGTAGCTGAGCGGGAGGAAGTCGAAGTGGTTGTGCAGCACGTCGAAGTCCGCCGCCCGCTCGAAGGCCGCAGCGATGTGCAGGCACTCCACGACCTTGACGTCGTAGGACCGGTCCTCCTCGTACGGCCGGGCCGCGACCGACGACAGCGTCGCGGCAGTGACCGAATCACCGGTCGCGAACAGCGTGACGTCGACGCCGCACGCGACCAGCCCCTCGGTCAGCCGGGACACCACCAGCTCCCACGGCCCGTAGTGGCGCGGCGGCACCCGCCAGGCGATCGGGGCCAGCATGCCGACCCGCACTACCGGGCGACTTCGCTGCCGAGGTCCGACACGGCAAGCAGGGCCATCAGCGCGCAGATCGTCGACTCGGCGCCGGCGTTGCGGCTCGCGCCGTGCCGGTCCAGTCCGTCGGCGCAGCGGCCGGTCTCACGGTCGTACAAGGCGATCCCGAGGCGGTTGCGCCCGAGCAGCCAGGCCGCCGCCGCGGTCGCCGCCTCGGCGTAGCGCAGCTCGCCGGTGATCTCGTGGGCCGTCGCGCAGGCCAGGGCCGTCAGGCCCGCCTCGACCGGCTGCTGGCCGTAGACCGCCTTGACGCCGTCGCGCGGGAACCAGCCCTGGTTGCCCACCGGCTCGAAGCGCCCGTCCGAGACGGTGTGCTGCAGCAGGAAGTCCAGCGTCCGGGCGCCGGCGGTCCGCCACTCGGGCTCGTCGAGGACCCGACCGGCCAGCAGCAGTGCTCCCGGGACGGCGGCATTGCCGTAGGTGAGGGCGTCGTCGAACCAGAGCCAGTCGCCGCGGGCGTGCAGGGACAGCCGGTGCAGCTGGCGCTCCGCCTGCTGTCGCAGCACCCGTCGTGCCTGCAGCGCGCCGGGGAACCGCGACAGGTAGGTCGACAGCCCGGTCATGGCGTACGCCACCGCGCGCGTCGCGTGCAGGTCCGCCGACGCGGGCACCGCCCGGGCCAGCAGCTCGGCCGCCAGCGCCCGCCAGTCCGCGGAGGGAGCGCGGGCCGCTGCCACCCCGAGGCCCCAGACCGCTTGCCCGAGGGTGTCCTGGCTGGCCGTGCCCTCCACGAAGGACCGGTCGAAACCCATGATGTTCGCGAAGCGACCGGTCGGCTGCTGCGCGTCCTGCAAGAAGCTCAGGCAGCCGGGCACCAGCCCGGCGGCGACCGGGTCACCCCGCCGCGCGCCCTCCACCGCAACCACCAGCGCCCGGCCGACGTCGTCGGTGCAGTAGCCGTGCCGGCGCTCGGGGACGCCGAAGGGCGCGTGCTGGAAGACCCCGACGTCGTCCGTGATCGCCCGCAGGTAGCCAAAGCTCGGGCGGGGCAGGGGAGCCTCGACCTCCGGCGTGGGCCGCGCCTCGTGCCGGGCGACCACCTCCTCGAACAGCTCGCTGTAGAGGCCGCCGACAGCCGGCCAGCTCATGGCCTGCCCGTGCGCTCGTGCCCGCTCACGCAGTCCGTCCAGCCGCTGGTCGTCGCCGAGCAGGGCGCCGAGGGTCGCGCCCATCGCCACGGGGTCGCGGAACGGCACCAGCTCCCCCCGGCCGTCGGCCAACAGCTCGCGCGCGTAGGCGTACGGGGTCGAGACGACGGCACACCCGGACCCGACGGCGTAGGCCAAGGTGCCGCTCACGATCTGGTCGCTGCCGTGGTAGGGCGTGATGTAGACGTCGCTGGCCGCGAGGTGCCGCCGCAGCTCCTCCAGGTCGACGTAGCGGTCGACGAACCGGACGTGGTCGCGCAGGCCGAGCTCGGCGACCCGTTCGACCAGCGACTCCCGGTAGGCGTCCCCGTCGCGGCGCAGGACGTGCGGGTGGGTGGCGCCGAGCACGACGTAGAGCACCTCGGGGTGCTGGGCGACGACGGCCGGCAGCGCCTCGAGCACCACCTCGATGCCCTTGCCGGGGGACAGCAGGCCGAAGGTGAGCAGCACCCTGCGCCCGGTCGCGAGGATTCCCTCCTTGGCCCGCCCCCGGTCCAGGTCGGGGCCGAACGGCACGCCGTGCGGGATGACCCGGATCTGGTCCCGGTCGATGCCGCAGCCGTCGACGAGCAGGTCGACCGCCTGCTCGGCCAGCACCACGATCACGTCGGACAGCTGGGCCAGGCGCCGGGTCGCCGCCCGCAGCTCCGGCGAGGGGTCCGGGACGACGGTGTGCAGCGTCGTCACGACCGGCACCCGTACCCGCTCGAGCAGCTCGTCGACGTGGCCGCCGTGCTCACCGCCGAAGATCCCGAACTCGTGCTGCACGCAGAGCACGTCAACGGCGGTCGCATTCACGAACTCCGCAGCCGTGCGGTAGTCCACCAGCTCGTCGGCGCGGACCTCGAAGACGACCGGCGACCCGTAGGTGTAGGAGCCGCCCTCGTCGGTCAGCGCGATCTGGACGGCCGGGACGCTGGAGCCGCTGTCGGTGAGGGCCTGCCGCAGGTCGTCGGTGAAGGTGGCGATGCCGCAGCGCCGGGGTGGTGACGTGCCGACCAGGCACACGGAGGGCGAGCCGTTCTCGTGCATGGGGCGCTCCTGTCCGTCAGCCGTTCGGAGCCGGACGCTACGTCAGCCGATGCCCGGCCCGTCAGCCGAGCGCGGCCAGCAGCTCCTGCTCGACCCGCAGCCTCAGCGCGTTGTCGCCGACCTTCCTGCCGTCAGGGCCGACGACGTAGAACGCATCGACGACATCGGCGCCGAGCGTGGAGATGTGCGCGGTGCGCACGTCGAGCCCAGCCGCCGCCAACGCACCGGTGATCCGGTGCAGGACCCCGAGTGCGTCGGCGGCGTGCACCTCCACCACGGTGGCCGTCTCGGACGCGTCGTCGAGCAGGCGCACGAACGGCTGGGCCCTCGGCAGGACGCTGCGGGTGGAGTACGCCGCCTCGCGCGCGGCCAACGTCGCCTCGAGGTCGAGCTCACCGGCCAGCGCCCGCCGCAGATCGCCCTGGACCACCGCCCAGTCGGGCAGCGCCCCGAAGCGTGCGGCGACCCGGCAGACCGCCACTGCGGTGGCGTTGCGGGAGAAGACCGACGCCGACCGCACGTCGAGCCGGTGGAGCGCGAGCACCCCCGTCGTCAGCGACAGCAGGCCCGGGCGGTCGGGGGCGACGACCGTGACCTCGTCGCCGACCGCCTCGAGCAGCGGCCCGCCCTGGGTGACGAGCTGCTCCTGGTGCGCGGCGAGCGGCGCCGGTCCCGGCGGCGGTGCGCCCGCCAGCAGCGCGGCGGTGCGCCGGACGAGGTCGGCGATCAGCCCCGCCTTCCACGTCGACCACGCAGCCGGCCCGGTCGCGGCCGAGTCAGCCTCCGTGAGCGCGTGCAGCAGCTCGAGCACGTCGGCGCTGCCGACGGCGTCGGCCACGGCCTGCGCCGTCGCCGGGTCGGCCAGGTCGCGGCGGGTCGCGACGTCGGGCAGCAGCAGGTGGTGCTCGACCATGGTCACCAGCACGGCGACGTCCTCGGGAGGCAGACCCAACCGGGGCGACATCTCCGCGACGATCTGCATCCCGACAACCGTGTGGTCGCCCGGCCGGCCCTTGCCGATGTCGTGCAGCAGCGCGCCGAGCAGGAGCAGGTCGGGCCGGTGCACCCGGCGGGTGAGGGCGGCCGCGGCGGCCGCCGTCTCGACCAGGTGCCGGTCGACCGTGAAGCGGTGGTAGCTGTTGCGCTGGGGCTTGCTGCGCACCTCGGCCCACTCCGGCAGCAGGCGGACGAGCAGCCCGGCCTGGTCCAGCGCCTCGAGCACCGGGACGGCCGGGGGTCCGGCGGCCAGCAGCTGCACCAGCGCCTCCCGCGCCGGGGCGGGCCACGGCACGGGCAGGTCCGGGCACTCGGCGGCCAGCCGCGACAGCGTGTGCGGCGCGACCGGCAGCCCAGCCCGGGCGGCGGCGGCGGCCACGCGAAGCACCAGGTCAGGGTCGGCCCCGGGCGTCGCGTCGCGGGCGAGCACCACCTCGCCGTCCTGCTCCACGACGTCGTCGGCCAGCGGGCGGCGCACCGGCGCGGTCGGCCCGCGCCGCCCGCGGAGCAGCCGTCGGCGCGGCGCGGGCCGGACCCGCCGCCACGTGGTGTCGCCGGCGTAGGCGATGGTCCGACCGGCGCCGGAGACGGCGGCCATCAGCGCGTCGGCGTCGTCGTGCCCCAGCACGGCCGCGATGGCGTCCTGCTCCTGGAGCAGCAGCCGGTCGACGACCCGACGGCCGGCGCCGGCGGTCCGTCGGTGCAGCTCACCGCGCACGTCGAGCAGCACCTGGAGCGCAGCGCGCACCTCGGCGCCCGGCGGGTCGGCCACCTGCGCGGCAGCCAGCGCCTGCAGCGCGTGCACGTCGCGCAGCCCGCCCCGGCTGCTCTTGAGGTCGGGCTCGAGCAGGAACGCGACCTCCCCCTCGGTGCGGGCCCGGTCGAGGATCGCTGCACGGAGCTCGGGCAGCCGCTGGGGGGCGCCGGCGCGCCAGGCCGCCCGGGTCCGGGTCAGCAGCTCACCGGACAGCGCGGCGTCGCCCGCGACGTGCCGGGCGTCCAGCAGACCGAGCGCGGCCTTGAGGTCGCCGGCAGCGACGGCCAGCGCCTCCTCGACCGTGCGTACCGAGTGGTCGATCCCCACACCGCTGTCCCAGAGCGGGTACCAGAGCGCATCGGCGACCCTCGCCACGTCGGGCCGGGAGGCGTGCACCAGCAGCAGGTCGAGGTCGCTGCCAAGGGCGACCTCGCTCCGGCCGAGCCCACCGACGGCAACCAGCGCGATGCCCGGCCCGGGATCGCCCAGCAGCGCGGCCAGCTCGGCGTCGTACCCCTCAACGAGGGCGGACCGCAGCGCGGCGCCGGTCAGCGGGCCGGCCGCCAGCTCGGCCCGGAGCTGCTTCATCGCACGACCGAGGGGCCGTACGCGGTGGCGTACGGCCCCTCGGTGTCGAGCAGGTGCGTCAGAGCGCCTCGGCCCCGCGCTCACCGGTGCGGACGCGGACGACGTCCTCCACCGGGGTGGTCCAGACCTTGCCGTCACCGATCGAGCCGGTGCTGGCCGCCTGGACGACCACGTCCACCACGCGGGTGGCGTCGGCGTCGTCGACGAGGACCTCGATCCGGGTCTTCGGGACGAAGGCGACGGTGTACTCCGCCCCCCGGTACACCTCGGTGTGCCCGCGCTGGCGGCCGAAGCCCTGAACCTCGCTGACGGTCATGCCCTGGACGCCGGCGGCTTCCAGGGCCGCCTTGACGTCGTCGAGCTTGAACGGCTTGACGACCGCCGTCACGAGTCTCACTAGAGGGCCTCCGCTCCACGTTCGCCGGTCCGGACCCGGACGACCTGGTCCACCGGGGTGGACCAGACCTTGCCATCCCCGATGGAGCCCGTCTGGGCGGACTTGGCGATGACCTCCAGGACGTCCGCTGCGTCGGCGTCGTCGCAGAGCACCTCGACGCGCACCTTCGGGACGAAGGCGACGGTGTACTCGGCGCCGCGATAGACCTCGGTGTGGCCGCGCTGGCGACCGAAGCCCTGGACCTCGCTGACCGTCATGCCCTGCACCCCGAAGGACTCCAGGGCGGTCTTGACGTCGTCGAGCTTGAACGGCTTGAGGATCCCGGTGACCAGGCGCATCAGGACACCTCCACCGAGGACGGCCGCGCCGCCGGGTAGCCGCTCTGCGGGCCGGCGGAGCCGCCACCCGCGCCGATGCCGGTCAGCTCGTAGCCGCTCTCGGCGTGCGTGGTCTGGTCGATGCCGGTGGCCTCGTCGTCCTCGCTGATCCGCAGGCCCATGATCGCCTTGATGATGAAGGCGATGACGAGCGTGACGAGGAAGGAGTACGCCATGACGGCGAAGGCGGCGATCGCCTGGTCGGCGAGCAGTCCGCCGCCCCCGCCGAGCAGCAGGCCCTCGCGGCCGGCGACGCTCTCCGAGGCGACCAGGCCGATCATCAGCGTGCCGACCAGGCCGCCGACCAGGTGGACGCCGACGACGTCGAGCGAGTCGTCGTAGCCCAGCCGGAGCTTGAGGGTGACCGCCAGGGCGCAGGCGCCGCCGGCGACCAGGCCGATGACCAGGGCGCCCAGCGGCTTGACCGCCGCGCACGCCGGGGTGATGGCGACCAGGCCGGCGACGGCGCCGGACGCGGCGCCCAGCGTGGTGGCGTGCCCGTCGCGCAGCCGCTCGGTGCCGATCCAGGCGACGACCGCCGCGGCGGTGGCGACCTGGGTGTTGACCAGCGCGAGGGCGGCGGTGCCGGTGGCGCCGAGGGCCGAGCCGGCGTTGAAGCCGAACCAGCCGAACCACAGCAGGCCGGCGCCGAGCATGACCAGCGGCAGGTTGTGCGGGCGCATCGGCTCCTTGCCGAAGCCGCGGCGCTTGCCGAGCACGAGCACCAGCGCCAGCGCAGCGGCACCGGCGTTGATGTGGACGGCGGTGCCGCCCGCGAAGTCCAGTGCGCCGAGCCGCTGCACGATCCAGCCGCCGGTCCCGTCGGCGAAGGTGCCGTCCTCCTGCAGGACACCGAAGTTGAAGACCCAGTGGGCGACCGGGAAGTAGACCAGGCTGCTCCACAGGATCGTGAAGGCCACCCAGGCGCCGAACTTCATCCGGTCGGCGACGGCGCCGCTGATGAGGGCGACGGTGATGACCGCGAACATCATCTGGAAGCCGGCGAAGGCGAGGTCGGGCAGCCCGGCGGTGACCGTGTCGGTCGCCAGGTCGTCCAACCCAAGCAGTCCGCTGCTGAAGCCGAACAGGCCGCCGGTGGTGGCGCCGAAGGTGATCGCGTAGCCGTAGATCACCCAGAGCATGCTGACGATGCCGAGCGCGGTGAAGCTCATCATCATCATGTTCAGGACGCTCTTGCTGCGCGCCATGCCGCCGTAGAACAGGGCCAGGCCGGGCGTCATGAGCAGGACCAGCGCTGCGCTGGTCAGCACCCATGCGGTGTTGCCGCTGTCGATCTCCATGCTTCTCCTCGGTCGTGGGGACTGACCGAGACAGTGGCCGCGGCGTGCTTCCTTGCAGCGTCGTCCGTGTTTCGCCGCCGTGACAGTCCGAGGCGACGTGTTTCGCCGCGGTGAACTCTCCTAGCCTTCGCGCATGAGCCGTTGGCTGCAGGAGACGGGCGGCGGGCGCGGGACGGCGTACGACCAGGCGTTTGCCGAGCTGGCCGCGTCCGGCGTGGACGTGCACGGCGAGGCCGCCCACGTCGCTGCGCTGGTGCCGCCGGGGGCGCGGGTGCTCGACGCCGGTTGCGGCACCGGACGGGTCGCGATCGAGCTGGCCCGCCGCGGCTACGACGTGGTGGGGGTCGACAGCGACCCGTCGATGCTCGCCGTGGCGCGCGAGCGGGCCCCGGAGCTGGACTGGCGACTGGAGGACCTCGCAGGCTTGTGCACCCAGATGCCGTTCGACCTGGTGGTGGCCGCCGGGAACGTGCTGGTCTACCTGGCCGAGGGCACCGAACCGGGTGCTGTCGCGAGCATGGCCGCGGCCCTGCGCCCGGGCGGGCTGCTCGTCAGCGGCTGGCGCACCGACCACGCACCGGCCGACGCCGGTCCGCGGCTCGCCGTCGCCAGCTACGACGGATGGGCCCGGGCGGCCGGCCTGGCGCCGGTGGCCCGGCACGCGACCTGGCAGGGGGCGCCGCTGGCTGCGGACAGTGACTGGTGCGTCGCCGTGGAGCGGCGCGAACGGTGACAGCCGTGGAGCGGCGCGACCTAGAGCGCGGCCTCGTCACCGAGCAGGGCGTCGGCGAAGGCCTCGGGCTCGAAGGGGGCCAGGTCGTCCGGGCCCTCCCCCAGGCCGATGAGCTTGACGGGGATGCCGAGCTCGCGCTGGACGGCGATGACGATGCCGCCCTTGGCGGTGCCGTCGAGCTTGGTGAGCACGATGCCGGTCACCTCGACGGCCTCGGTGAAGACCCGCGCCTGGACCACGCCGTTCTGACCCGTCGTGGCGTCGAGCACGAGCAAGGTCTCGTCGACCGGGCCGTGCTTCTCCACGACCCGCTTGACCTTGCCGAGCTCGTCCATCAGGCCGGTCTTGGTGTGCAGTCGGCCGGCGGTGTCGATGAGCACCGTGTCGACGGCCTTGGCCCTGCCGTGCGCGACCGCCTCGAAGGCCACGCTGGCGGGGTCGCCGCCCTCCGGCCCTCGGACGGTCTCGGCGCCGACCCGGTCGCCCCAGGTCTGCAGCTGGTCGGCGGCGGCGGCGCGGAAGGTGTCGGCCGCGCCGAGCACGACGCTGCGCCCGTCGGCGACCAGCACGCGGGCGAGCTTGCCGCACGTCGTGGTCTTGCCGGTGCCGTTCACGCCCACGACGAGCACGACCGCGGGTCCGCCGTCGGCGTGCGGCATCGTCTTGAGCGTGCGGTCGGCGTCGCGCCCGATCGCGGTGATGAGCTCCTCGCGCAGCAGCGGCCGGAGCTCGTTGGTGGTGCGGACGCCGTCCACGCGGACCTTCGTGCGCAGCCTGCCGACCAGCTCGGTGGTCGCGGCGACGCCCATGTCGGCGCCCAGGAGGGTGTCCTCGACCTCCTCCCAGGTGTCCTCGTCCAGGGTGTCGCGCGACAGCAGCGCGAACAACCCGCGGCCGAGCGTCGTCTGCGAGCGGGACAGCCGCGCGCGCAGCCGGTGCAGCCGGCCGGCGGTGGGCTCCGGGACGTCCAGGACCGGGCCGACCGACGCCGTGCTGTCGGGCAGCAGCGGGAGGTCGACGACGTCGACGGTGCGCTTGGCCGTGTCCCGCGGGACCTCGGCGTCGTCACCGGTCCCGGGCCGGTAGTCGACCCCGGGCCGCGGCGGGGGGATGCGGCGGCCGGCCTTCCCGCTGACGAGAGCGACGACGGCGACCACCGTCAGGACCAGGATCGCGACCAGCAGGCCAATGAGCTCAAGCACGGGACTGGTCTACCAGCGCGGGCGCCGTTAGGCGGGTTCGCGCTCGCGCAGACGCTGGCTGACCACGGCGGAGATGCCGTCGCCGCGCATCGTGACGCCGTAGAGCGCGTCAGCGATCTCCATGGTGCGCTTCTGGTGGGTGATGACGATGAGCTGGCTGGCATCGCGCAGCCCCTCGAGCAGCTGGAGCAGCCGGCCCAGGTTGCGGTCGTCGAGCGCGGCCTCGACCTCGTCCAGGACGTAGAACGGCGAGGGGCGGGCGCGGAAGATCGCGACCAGCAGGGCGATCGCCGTGAGCGACCGCTCCCCGCCCGACAGCAGCGACAGCCGGCTGACCTTCTTGCCGGCCGGCCGGGCGAGGACCTCGATGCCGGTCGTGAGCAGGTTCTCGGGGTCGGTGAGCACCAGCTTGCCCTCGCCACCGGGAAACAGGGTCGCGAAGACGTGCACGAACTCGCGCGCGGTGTCCTCGAACGCGCTCTGGAAGACGTCGTGGATCCGCTCGTCGACATCGCGCACGATCGCGAGCAGGTCGCGCCGGGTGCTCTTGAGGTCCTCCAGCTGCGTGGTGAGGAAGGCCGAGCGCTCCTCGAGGGCGGCGTACTCCTCGAGCGCCAGGGGGTTGACCTTGCCGAGCAGCGCCAGGGCCCGCTCCGCCGTCGCCGCCCGCTTGTCCTGCGCCGCCCGGTCGTACGGGACGGGGTCCGCCTCCTCGTCCACGGTGCCGTCCTCGGTGACGACCGGGACGAGGGCATCCGGGCCGTACTCGGCCAGCAGCTGATCCAGCGGCACGCCCCACTCGGAGACCGCGCGGTCCTCGAGCTGCTCGATGCGCAGCCGCTGCTCGGCCCGGGCGACCTCGTCGCGGTGCACGACGTCGGTGAGTCGCTCGAGGTCGGCGGACAGCTCGCGGGTGCGGGCCCGGAGCGCGGCGAGCTCGCCCTCGGTGACCGCGCGGGCGGTGGTGGCGGCCTCGCGCTCCTGCGCCGCGGCGGCCAGGGAGACGGCGATGCGGCGCAGCGCGTCCTGCGCTCCGCGGACGACCTCCGCGGCGACGACGGCGCCCCGGGCGCGCGTCTCGCGCAGCGCGACGAGCCGCTCGCGGGCGGCGCGCTCCTGCCGGGCGGTGCGCTCGAGGGACTCGGCTCGCCCGGCCAGCGCCCGGGTGCGCTCCTCGCCGGTGCGCACGGCCAGCCGGGCCTCGACCTCGGCGGCCCGGGCCGTGGTGGCCGCGGCGGCGAGCCGGTCGCGCAGCTCGGTGCTGGGCTCCTCGTCGACCGGCGCCACCTCGGCGGCGGCGAGCCGCTGCTCGAGCTCGGCGAGCCCGGACAGGTCGGTGTCGCGGGCGGTCTCGGCCCGGACCCGCGCCTGCTCGAGCCGGCCCGCCTCGGCCTCGGCGCTGCGCGCGGCGGAGACCAGCAGGCCGAGCTGCTCGGCGAGCGCGGACATCGTGGCGTCGGAGGCGTTGAGCGCCTCGAGCGCCGACTCGACCTCGACCGTGGCGGACTCGACCTCGGCGCGGGCGCTCTGCACCTCGAAGCGCAGCCGCTGCTGGCGGCGCTGGGCGTCGTCGTGGGCGGCGGCGGCCTCGTCGACGGCAGCCTGCACCTCGAGCAGCGACGGCGCCTTGGCCGCGCCGCCGACGGCCCAGTCGGCACCGAGCAGGTCGCCGTCGGCCGTGACGGCCCGGACGTCGGGGTGCCGTCGGACCAGGTCGGCCGCGGCGTCGAGCGTGTCGACCACCGCGACCCGCTCCAGCCGCCGGGTGAGCGCCGGGAGCAGCGTCCCGGGCGCGGTCACCAGGTCGATCGCCCACCGGGCGCCGACGGGCAGGTCGGGCCACGGTGCGCGGTCGCCACGCCACCCGTCGACAGCTGCCCCGCCAACGAGCAGGCCGGCACGGCCGGCGTCGTCGCTGCGGAGCCGGGCGAGCGCGGTGGCCGCCTCGGACGGCGACGCCACCGCGACGGCGTCCGCGACCCCGCCGAGAGCCGCGGCGACAGCCGCCTCGGAGCCCGGCGCGACCTGCACGAGAGCGGCGACGGCGCCGAGCACGCCGGGCAGGTCGGCGTCGAGCAGCGCGCCAGAGCCGTCCTTGCGGGCCAGCGACAGCGACAGCGCGTCGCGGCGCGCGGCCCAGGTGCTGCGCTCGCGCTCAACCTCTCGCTCGGCCTCCTGCAGCGCGCTGAGCTGCTCGTGGGCCTCGGTGAGGGCGGCAGCAGCCGCCTCGTGCCGCTCGTCGAGGTCGACCTCGCCCTCGTCGAGACCGCCGGCCTCGGCCTGCAGGGCCGCAAGGTCGGCGGTGGCCCGCTGCACCCGGGAGCGGGCCTCGGCCAGCGCGCCGGAGAGCCGGCCGAGCTCGGCCTCGGCGGCCGAGGCGCGCGAGCGCAGAGCGCCGACCTGGCCGGTGAGCCGGGCCAGCCCCTCGCGCCGGTCGGCGACGGCACGCACGGCGGCGACCAGCGCCCTCTCCTCGGCGCTGAGCTGGGCCTCGGCGTCGGTGCGCCCGGTGACGGCGTCCTCGAGCCGGCTGCGGTCCTCGACGATCTGCCCGGCGAGCTCGGCCTCCTGCTCGCGGGTGGCGGCCGCCTCCCGCTCGACCTGCTCGGGGTCGCGTCCCTGGCGCGCTTCCTCGGGGAGCACGGCGGTCAGGTGGCGGTGCCGCTCGGCAGCCAGCGAGCCGGTGCCGCGCAGCCGCTCCTCGAGCGCCGACAGGCGGTACCACGTCTCCTGGGCCCGGGCCAGCGCCGGCGCCTGGGCCGCGGCGGCCTGCTCGAGCTCAGCCTCGCGGGCCTGCGCGGCGGCGAGCTCCCGCTCGACCAGGGCGCGCCGCTCCCGCACGACGGTCTCGTCGCGCACCTCGGCGTCGAGCGAGGTCCGCAGGCCGAGCAGGTCGTCGGCGAGCAGCCGCAGCCGGGCGTCGCGCAGGTCGGCCTGCACCTGGGCGGCGCGGCGGGCGACCTCGGCCTGCCGGCCGAGCGGCTTGAGCTGGCGGCGCAGCTCGACGGTGAGGTCCTGCAGGCGGTTGAGGTTGACCTGCATCGCGTCGAGCTTGCGGAGGGCCTTCTCCTTGCGCTTGCGGTGCTTGAGGACGCCGGCGGCCTCCTCGATGAAGCCACGTCGGTCCTCCGGCCGGGCGGACAGCACCGCGTCGAGCTGGCCCTGGCCGACGACGACGTGCAGCTCGCGGCCGATGCCGCTGTCGCTCATGAGCTCCTGCACGTCGACCAGCCGGCACTTCGCGCCGTTGATGGCGTACTCGCTGGCGCCGTCGCGGAACATCAGCCGGGTGATGCTCACCTCGGCGTACTCGATCGGGAGGGCGCCGTCGTGGTTGTCGATCGTGAGGGTCACCTCGGCCCGGCCCAGCGGCGGCCGGCCGGGGGTGCCGGCGAAGATGACGTCCTCCATCTTGCCGCCACGCAGCGCCTTGGCACCCTGCTCGCCGAGCACCCAGGCGATCGCGTCGACGACGTTGCTCTTGCCCGAGCCGTTGGGGCCCACCACGCAGGTGATCCCGGGCTCGAAGCGCAGCGTCGTCGGGGACGCGAAGGACTTGAAGCCCTTCAGCGTGAGGCTCTTGAGGTGCACCTGGGTCCGTTCCTGCGTACGGCGGGGAAGCCGCTGCGGACCCTACCGGCGGGAGGTGCCGATCCCGGTCAGGACAGCACCGGCATCGCTCCGGACAGCACGAAGGGCGCCCCGGCGAGGGGGCGCCCTGTCGTCGAGCGGCTAGGTGAGGGCCGGCTCGTCGTCGAAGGTGAGCAGCCGGATGTCGTCCTCGACGTGGACCGAGGCCACCAGAGCGTCGTTGGTGGCGCGCACCCGGGCGAGCTCGGCCTCGAGCTCGCGGACCCGCTCGCGCAGGCGGCGCACCTCGTCCACGAGCAGCAGGTCGGCGCCGCCGACGTGACCGAACAGGGCCTTGGCCATGATGAGGAGTCCTCCGCGTCGAGGTCGTCGTACAGGGCTCACTCGGCAGAAGGCCAGAGGAGCGGTGAAGGAAGGATGACAGGCCCATCGGACAGGGTCAAGGAGCGGGTCACGATCCGGTCACGACGTCAGCGCTCGGAGAACCCCTCGGGCAGGCCGCGCGCGGCCGACCAGCGCTCGCCCACAAAGGTGACCTGGCCGGGGGCGCCCGGGCCGCGCAGCGCCGCGAGGAGCTCCTGCAGCGCCGGCTCCGGCCCCTCGGCGACGACCTCCACGCGGCCGTCGTCGAGGTTGGTGGCGCTCCCCCGCAGGCCCCTCTCCAGCGCCCGCGCGCGGGTCCACCACCGGAAACCGACGCCCTGCACCCGGCCCTTGGCCGAAGCGGTGAGGCGCACGTCGCCAGGGGGCGTGGAGGTCATGCAGCCGAGGGTAGGGGTGGGTCAACCAGCCCCCTCTGACCCTGGAGCTCACATGCGACGCACCACACCGCTGCTCGTCCTGCCTGCCCTCGTCCTGGCCCTGTCCGGCTGCCTGAACCAGCTCGAGGAGGCCAACGACACGCCGACTCCCGACGGGCGGGTGCCCTCCCCGCCGCCGGGCGTGGTGCGCACCCCGGCGCCGGTCGAGACCGCTCCGCTGACGGTGGACCCGCCTGGTCCGACGCGCTCTCCCTGACCGGGGCAGGCAGACTGGCAGGGTGCCGCTGACCGTCTCCCCCTGCCGACAGCTGTGCGACTGGGTTCGGACCCCGACCACGCTCGACGCGCTGCCGGTGCTGGCCTGCCGGGGCTGCGGGTCGCAGTGGGTCCGCGACGAGCCGTGGACGCCGGCGCAGGCAGACGGGTCGCGCCCGGCAGCGGTGGTCCAGGAGCTCAGCCGGCCCGCGGGCGCGGCTGGCAGCGCGGGCAGCTGAACGACGATCGGTTCATGAACGCCTGGCGCCGCATCGGGGCGCCGCAGCGCGGGCAGGGCTCGCCCTCGCGGCCGTAGGCGTTCAGCGAGTGCTCGAACAGCCCGCTGACCCCCTCGGCCGAGACGTAGAGCGCGTCGAAGCTGGTACCGCCGGCGCCGACCGCCTCGCGCAGCACGTCCCTGGAGTGCTCGAGCAGCCGGCGCACGGCCGGGCGGGTGAGTCGGTCGGTGGGCCGCTCGCCGTGCAGCTGCGCGCGCCACAACGCCTCGTCGGCGTAGATGTTGCCGATGCCGCTGACGAGCGTCTGGTCGAGCAGGGCCCGCTTGATGCCCGTACGACGTCGGCGGACGGCCTCGACGAAGCGCTCGTCGTCGAACTCCGGGTCGAGCGGGTCGCGGGCGATGTGGGCGAGCAGCGGCGGTACCGGGTCGCCGTCGGGGACGACCAGCAGGCCGCCGAAGGTGCGCTGATCGATGAAGCGCAGCTCGCGGCCGCCGTCAGCGAAGCGCAGCCGGACGTGCAGGTGCTTCTGCAGCGGGCTGTCGGCCGGGACGACCAGCAGCTGGCCGCTCATGCCGAGGTGGCCGGTCAGCGCGTCGCCGGAGTCCAGGGGCAGCCAGAGGTACTTGCCGCGGCGCTGCGCCGACAGCACCGTCCGTCCACGCAGTCGGCCGGCGAAGTCGTCGGCGCCCGCAGTGTGCCGGCGGACCGAGCGGGGGTGCCCGACCGACACCTCGGCGATCGAGCGGCCGATCACGCCGCGCTGCAGGCCGAGCCGGACGGTCTCGACCTCGGGCAGCTCAGGCACGCGACCCCGCGGCAGCCGAGTCCGGGCCAGGCGCCGCGTCGG
>JBBSLB010000026.1:0-18421 GCA_038255675.1 Mycobacteriales bacterium | reverse complement strand
CGGCATCCGGCTCTTCTGCCACACCTGCGCCACCGAATCCCCGCGCCAGTCGGTGAAGAGGCTGACGCTGTCCGCGCTGCCGAGCACGGCATCGACGTCGTCGAGCACCGCCCGCCACGGCAGGCCGGTGTGCACCTCCTGCGCGACGGCGTACGTCGGCTCGATCTCGAGCGTGAGCGCGGTGACGACGCCCAGCGCGCCCAGACCGACGACCGCGCCGGCCAGCTCGGCGTCGGCCCGGGTGAGCGTCAGGAGGCTGCCGTCGGCGGTCACCAGCTCGAGGCCGGCCACCGCCGTCGCGAGGTTGCCCGAGCGGTCACCCGACCCGTGGGTGGCGGTCGCCACCGCTCCCGCGACCGAGATGTGCGGCAGGGAGGCGAGGTTGTGCAGGGCCCAGCCACGGGCGTGCAGGTAGGTGGCCAGCTCGCCGTAACGCGCTGCCGCGCCGACCCGGACGGTCCTCCTGGCGGGGTCGAGGTCGTGCAGCGCCGGCAGACCGTCCAGGCTGACGAGCGCGGGGGCGTCGACCAGGTCGTTGAAGCTGTGCCGGCTGCCGACGGCCCGGACTCGGGGCGACGCGGAGACAAGCTCCTGCACCTGCTCGACCGTGCGCGGGCGGTGCACCACGGACGCCGGGTAGGTGTGGTTGCCGGCCCAGTTCCGCAGTCGCTCCGAGGTCGTCACTCAGCCATCCTGCGCCAGGGCTGCGCCCGTCTTCCCCGCCCCGCACCCGAGCAGCTGCCGGGCCTGGAGGTCTCCGCCACAGCCTCGTACTGATCGTCGTGGCGGAGAGCGGCGCCGTACGCCCCGTATGACGACACGATGACCAGTACGAGCGTCAGGCCGCCCGACACCCCGGCCTACGGCTGGCTACTTGCTGGTCTTCGCCGTGGTCGCGCTGATGGCGCCGCCCGCGGCCGGTGTCTGACCGCTGGTCTTGATGTTCTTGGTCGCCTTCGGCTTCTTCGCCGCGCGACCGCCCTTGTCCTTGCTCATGACGCACTCCTCGTGCCGCGAGGCCTCCGGCGACGCCGGTCCGGCCCCGAGTGGTCCACCCCCGCGTGCAGGGCCCGCCCACTCTCGCACGCCGCCGAGCCGACGACCGGGCCTGATCGACAGAGGATCTGATCTCCTCAGCCGCCCGACCCACCCTGAGCGCCTCGATCCTGCTGTCGATCACCGCTGCTGCGGCTGCGCAGCTCCACCAGCGGGACGGTCTCGAGCGGATCACCGATCGCCGTCGTGAGACCGTCCACTGCATCGTGCCTCCTTCTGGCGGAATCCCCTCGCGGGAGCGGACCCGGAGGCGGACGATGCTGAGCTGGGCGGCCGGGCCGCCAGCCGGCTGGACCCGAGGACAGGACGTCGCAGACATGGACCCCGCACAGGTGAAGGACGGCGTTCCGCGCGTCGAGCGCTGCGGCGAGAGCGTGCGCATCACGATGGCGCGACCCGCCCGCCGCAACGCCCTGTCCCGGGAGCACATCGAGCAACTGCTTGATGCCTTCCAAAAGGTCGGCCGTACGAACGCCGCTGGCATCGTGCTGGCCGCCGACGGGCCGGTGTTCAGCGCAGGCCACGACTTCGCCGACGTGGCAGGCAGATCCGCTGCAGAGGTCCGTGGACTGCTGGCCGTGTGCACCGAGCTCATGCAGACCATCCAGACGGTTCCGCAGGTCGTCGTCGCGCGCGTGCACTCGCTCGCGACCGCGGCCGGGTGCCAGCTGGTCGCCTCCTGCGACCTGGCGGTGGCGGCCGAGTCGGCATCGTTCGCTGCTCCGGGCGGCAAGGGCGGCTGGTTCTGCCACACCCCGATGGTGGCGATTGCCCGCAACGTCGGTCGCAAGCGCGCCATGGAGCTGGCCCTGTCGGGGGACGCGATCGACGCGCGCACCGCGCTCGAGTGGGGGCTGGTCAACCGCGTCGTCCCGGACGACGAGCTCGACGCCGCCGTGGACGCCCTGCTCGCCCGCGTCACCCGCGGCTCGCGCGCCAGCAAGGCCTGGGGGAAGCAGACGCTGTACGCCCAGCTCGACCGGCCGGAGTCGGACGCGTACGGCATCGCCATCGAGGCCATGACCGGCTCCAGCCAGACGGCAAGCGCTGCGGAGGGCATTGCGGCCTTCCTCGAGAAGCGCCCACCGGTCTGGACCGACTGAGCCGGTCGCTCAGGCGACCGGCGCGGGCCTGCGCGGGGGGCAGGTCGCGGCCGCGAGGGCGGTGGTCAGCGGCACCGCTGCGACCAGCCCGATGCTTCCGACCAGTGCGCGGACGATCTCCTCCGCGACCACGCCGTTCGTGAGGGTCCCGACCAGGCCCTGACCGCTGGTGGTGAAGATGACGAGCAGCGGCAGGGACGCGCCCGCGTACGCGAGCAGCAGCGTGTTGACCAGCGACGCGACGTGGTCCCGGCCCACGCGTAGCGCGGCGCGATAGAGCTCGCGTGTCGGCATGGCCGGGTCAGCGGCGCGGATCTCGTGGACCGCGGAGACCTGCGTGACCGTGACGTCGTCGAGGATCCCCAGCGCGCCGACGACGATCCCGGCGAGCAGGAGCCCACGGACGTCGAGGCCGCCGAAGATCGCCTGAACGAACGTCGCCTCCTCGCTGGTGAGCCCCGTCAGGCTGCTCGCCTCGACGAACAGCGCTCCCAGCGCCAAGGTGAGCAACAGGCTCGCGGCCGTCCCGACGATGGCGGTGTAGGTGCGGACGCCAGGGCCGTGGGCGAGCAGGAGGACGGCCAGCATGATCGCGCCGGCGCCGACCGTCGCGGTCAGGACCGGCGGCCTTCCTTCGAGCAGAGCTGGGACGAGCCAGCCGACCAGGACGACGGAGCTCACAGCGAGCCCGACGAGCGCGAGCAGTCCGCGGAGCCGTCCGAGCGCGACGACGGCGAGGGCGAACAGCAGGGCGAGGACCAAGAGCGACGTCCCGCGCTGGGTGTCGGTGAGCTGGTACCGCTCGTCCACAGCGGTCGCGGCCGGGTCGGCCGCGAGAACGACGCTGTCGCCCACGGCGAGACGCCCGGTGGCGTTGTCGCCACCCTGCTGACGGATCTCGGCGCCCTGGTCGGGGCCTTCGTCCACCCGGATCGTCAGGTCGACGCAGAGCTCTCGCGGCCCGTCGTCAGGGGCGCCGGGGCTCGCGCTCTCGCAGGGGGCGGTGGCGGCGGCCGTGACAGTTCCCTGCACGCGTTCCCCCGCGCTCGGGAAGGCGCCGACGGCCGCTCCCGTGGGGCGTAGCAGCGCCAGCCCGACCAGCGTGGCAAGGATCAGCACCACGACGACCGCCCCCAGGGCGCGGTGTCCGCGGACGAAGGCGGTGCCTGCGCTTGCTGGGCCGTGCCTGTGTGCGCCGCTCATGGCTGCGCCTCGCGGCGGTTCGACCTCACGCCGAGGCGGGCGGCCGTGAGCAGTCCGGCCGCGCCTCCTCCACGACGACGCGCTGCAGCAGCCCGAGCAGCACCTGCTGGTCCCGCCGATCGAGCCCCGCCGCGACCGGGGAGTCCGTCATCAGCCGTTCCCACAGGGCGCGCTGCACCCGCTCCCCCTCGTGGGTGAGAGCGAGCACCTTGACCCGCCGGTCGCCAGGGGCGGCCCGCCGCTCGACCAGCCCACGAGCCTCGAGCCGGTCGGTGAGGCCCGTGACGTTCGAGGCGTCGCAGGCGAGCCGACCGGCCAGCTCACCCATCGGACGCGGACCGGGCGCGAGCTCCCGAAGCAGATGCGCTTGCGTCGAGGTGAGGTCGAACTCGTCGACGCGCTCGGCGTAGTGGCGCCGCATCCGCTCCGACAGACCCAGCACGGCCTGCACGAGCTCGTGCGTCCGTGCGAGGTCCTCCTGAGCCGGCATGCGGACGATCCTACTTGCGAAAGTAGATAGTTGACTACCTCAACCATTGACCCCATCCTCCTTCCCGCACCACCACCCTTCACCGTTCCCTTCACCCGGGTTGCCGCGCAGGACGGCCTGTCGCCGCTCTTCATCGGCTCCGGACGCGCCGTTGCCGCGGCGACGCTGGCGGTGGTCGCCGCCGGCGTGGTCGTCGGGTTCCCGCTCCTGACCTCGTACGCACTGACGCAGTCCCCTGCCAGCCACGGCGCGGTCGTCATCGGGCTGCTCCCCGCGGCCACCGCCGTCATGGCCGTGCTGCGCGGCAAGGAGCGGGTGCCCGCGCGGTTCTGGTCGTCCGTAGCGCTCGGCACCGCCGCCGTCATCGCGTTCGCCGCGGTGCAGAACGGCGATCTCGGGTCGCTGCACTGGGCGGTCCTGCTGCTGCTCGGGGCCGTGCTGGCCGCCGCCGTCGGCTACGCCGAGGGCCCCTCAGGGAACGGCCGTGCAGTGGCTGGCGTTCGCCTACCTGAGCATCGTGAGCATGTACCTGGGCTTCTTCGCCTGGTACCGCGGTCTGGCGAGCGGCCCCATGACCACCGTCAGCCAGGTGCAGCTCGTCCAGCCTGTCCTCAGCATCACCTGGGCGACGCTGCTGCTGAGCGAGCGGCTGACCTGGACGACCGCCGTCGGCGGCCTCGCTGTCATCCTGTGCGCACGGACCGCCGCAAGCACCCGCCTGAGTAGCAGGAGCAGCTGATGCGCCACACCCCGCGCTACCTGATGACCGACCCCGAGGAGGTCAAGCGCCTGGTCCGCAACAACCCATGGGCGACGTTCGTCAGCGCCAGCAGCAACGGCCTGGTCGCCTCCCACTACCCGGTGCTGCTGGACGAGAGCGACACCGACATCACGCTCCTGAGCCACTTCGGCCGGCCCGACGACGAGCTGCACGAGCTCGGTCGGCACCAGCTGCTGGTGATCATTCAGGGGCCGCACGACTACGTCTCGCCCAGCTGGTATGCCCCCGGCGATCTCGTCCCGACCTGGAACCACGTCACCGCGCACCTGTACGGAACACCCGTCGTGCTCGACGAGGACGAGAACTACACCGTCCTGTGCCAGCTCACCGACCACTTCGAGCGCGATCAGCCGCAGGGCCGCAACCTGCTCGACGACGAGGCCGCCACCCGCCGGACGGCGAAGGGCACCACCGGCCTGCGTCTGCGCGTCGATCGCTTCGACGCCCGCGCCAAGCTCAGCCAGAACAAGACCGACGACGTCCGCGACACCATCAGTGCCCGGCTGTCAGCCGGTAACCCCGCTCTCGCGGCCGAGATGCTGCGGCACCGAAACCCGAAACAGGCTACCTAGCGCAGGTTCTCGGCCAGGAACGCGAGCGTCGTCACCCAGGCGGCCTCGGCCGCCGGCTGGTCGTACATCGACGGGGCGTCCCAGTTGGAGAACGCGTGGCCGGCGTCGTAGCGCTCGACGCGCATGTCTGGCCGACCGGCGACCGCGCGCTCGACCTCCTCGATGCTGTCCAGCGGGATGAACGGGTCGCGCTCTCCGTAGTGGAAGAGCACCGGACACCCGACGTCGTCGAGCATCGGGAGCAGCCCGTTGTTCCCGGAGCCGTAGTAGCTGACGGCGGCGTCGATCCCCGCGCCCTCGACCCGGCTCCGGGCCGCTGCGAGCAAGGCCAGCGTCCCGCCGAGGCAGAACCCGACGGCCCCGACGGTGCCGGTGCACTCAGGTAGAGACAGCAGGTGTGCGTGAGCCGCGGAGATGTCGTCCGGGACGGTCTCCCAGTCCAGCTGCCCCACCATGGCCATGCACTCCTCGAGCGCAGACTCGTCCTTGCGCTCGAACCCGGGCTCGATGCGCCAGAACACGTCGGGCACCAGCACGACGTATCCCTCACGCGCCAGCCGGTCGGCCAGCCCGCGCATGTTGTCGTTGATGCCGAAAATTTCTTGGAACAGCAGGATGCCCGGGCCCGGGCGGTCAGGCACGGCGCAGTGCGCCGTGAACGTCCGGCCGTCGAGCGTCGTTACCTGCTCCGCGCGCGCTGTCGTCACGCGCGGAGCGTACGACTCCGGGCGCCGGGCGGTGCTCACGTCACCCGCGGGCCGTCCCCTCACACGGTGGCGTAGAAAGCCTCATGAGCCCGGGCCGCCTTGTCCCACGTGTGCCGTCGGGCCAGCGCCTGTCCGCGATCGGCCCGCTGCGGATCGGCGTCGTCGAGGGCCCCGGCCAGACGGTCGGACAGCTCCTGCACGCTGGAGGCGAAGAGCGCGGCGCCGTCGAAGACCTCGCGAAGGACGGGTAAGTCGCGCGCAACGAGCGGGCGCCGTGCGGCAAGAGCCTCCATGGCTGCGAGCCCGAACCCCTCCTTGGTCGACGGGAGCGCGAAGACCGCGGCCGAGGCAACCAACGAAGGGAGGTCGTCGTCGGGGACCGGACCCAGCACCCATGGCTCGACACCGAGCGCCAGCGCGCGGTCGTCGTACTGCTGCCGGTAGTCGCGGTAGTCGAACAGCGTCTCCCCACCCGCGACGACGAGCCGCACGGCAGGCCGCCCACGACGCAGGAGGGCCATCGCCTCGAGCAGGTCCATCGATCCCTTTCGGGGTTCGATGCCGCCCACCGCAAGCACGAAGCGACCCAGGTGGGCCCACCGCTCGCTCGGTCTGGACGCGGCGAAGCGGCCTGCATCGACCCCGTTGGGGATGACGGTCGCGGTGATGCCGTACTGCAGCAGCACCTCGGCGGCCACCGCCGCGGAGACGCACACGTGCGCCCGGGGCCGCAGGATCGCTGCCTCGTGGCAGGCCACCAGCTGCGGGGTGGTGAACGCGTCCAGGTGGTGGATGGTGCGCACGCAGTCCGGGACCGCGTTGGCGGTGATGCAGTCCTGCGCGTGCACGACGTCATAGCTGCCGGTGAACGCCTCGCCGAGCGCGGCAACCGACCTCTCGACACGCCCACCGACGGTCTCGCCGGGCACCTCGTCCAGCCGGACGACGTGCGTGCGCACCCGCGGGTCCACAGGCCGGAAGAAGCGGTCGTCCCCGCCCCGCGACAGCGTCCAGACGTCGACCCGGTGGCCGCGTGCGGCGAGCGCCTCGGCCAGCGCGAGGGTGTGCACGACGCCGCCCCGGGGGCGCGTGGAGTAGGTGAGCAGCGCGAGCTTCACGGGCCGGTCCGGTAGGCGGCTGGCTGTCGCTCCCGCAGGTGGTGCAGGACCAGTCGGGCCCGGGCGACCTCTGCCGCGACGTCGACCTCGGCGACGGCCAGTCCGGCGGCGGCGTACGTGCGGGCGAGCACCTCACCGCCCGGCCCGACGACCTTGGCCTGGCCGAGGAAACGCAGTCCGCCGGTCACGCCGGTCTGGTTCGACGACAACACGAACACCTGGTTCTCAGCGGCGCGGGCTGCGTCGTAGAGGTCGAACAGCCGGGTCTGCCGGTCCTGCCTCAGCCGCGGCGCGCGGTTGGTGACGCTGGCCGGCCAGGCCGACAGGCAGGCGACCAGATCGGCCCCGTCGACCGCCAGGCTGCGCGCGGCCTCCGGGAAGGTCTTGTCGTAGTCGATGAGCATCCCGAGCCGCCCGACGGGGGTGTCGAACGCGCAGAAGGACTCCCCGCTGCTGTAGACCGCGTCCTCTCCCGGCGTCTGGTGCACCTTGCGGTGCCGGCCGAGCACCCGACCGTCGGACACGCAGACCGCGGCGTTGTAGCGCTGCGACCCGGCCAGCTCGGTGTAGCCGAGGCACACGGTCATGCCGCCGGCGTGCGCAGCCAGCGTCACGAGCCGCTGGTCGTCCGCGCCCAGCGCGGGCGGCAGCGCATCTGGATCCAGCGAGCGCAGATCGGCGAGGTAGCCACCCAGCGCTGCGTGCGGGAGCACGAGCAGGTCGACGCCTCGGCGCCGAGCGTCGTCGACGATCGCGCAGACCCGTTCCACGCAGCGATCCAGGTCACGCCCGAAATGGGCTGCGGCGACACCGAGCCGCAGCACCCCCATCAGCCGGTGGCCTGCAACGGTGGAGCGGCCAGGTGCGCGACCACCGCCTGGGCCAGGTGCTCTGCGTCGCGCCCGACCGAGGCGAAGCGCCCCGAGCCCCAGGTGTGCAGCCACGGCAGCCCAAGGAAGCCCAGCCCCGGCACGGTGCTCACACCACGCTCGTGCTCCGGGTGCCCCGAAGGACCGAGGACCGGCACCTGCAGCCAGGACCAGTCGGCGCGGAACCCGACGCACCACAGCACCGACGTCACGCCCTCCGCGGCCAGGTCGAGCGAGGTCACCTCCTCCTCCGGCTCCCACACCGGGACGTACGGCGCCTGCCGGGGCGCGTCGATCCGCTGCTCCTGGAGGTACCGGTCGATGGAGGCGTTGATGCCGTTGTAGACCTCGTCGGCCTGGTCGAGCACGACTCGAAGGGTTGGCGCGAAGCGCACCGTCGTCGGGCCGCCGTCGACGGCCCGTCCGTAGAGCCGCATCCCGTCGCGGGCGAACGCGCGCAGGTCGATGTCGCGCCCGCCGTCACGGCCGGTGACGTAGTGATTGGTCTTCTCCCGCGCCGCCTCCCCGAGCGGGTGCGCGGTGATGGGCAGGTCGTACTGGCCCATGTCGTGCAGCCAGGTGACGACGTCGCGGCCGCGGTAGGTGCGGGCGCAGCGGGGGGCTTCACCGACCGCGAGGTGCACCTGCCGTCCGGCAAGGTGCAGGTCCTCGGCGATCTGCGCGCCGGACTGCCCGGTGCCGACGACGAGCACCGCACCGCCCGGCAGCTGCTGCGGGTTCCGGTAGTCCGACGGGCCGAGCTGCACGATCGCCGGGTCCATGCACGCGGCGAAGTCCGGCATGATCGGCTGGTGGTAGCCCCCTGTCGCGGCGACGACCGCGTCGGCCCGCACCTCACCGGCGCTGGTCGCCACCAGGAAGCTGCCGTCGTCCAGCCGGCGAACCGCCTGCACCTCGACGCCCTCGACCACCGGCGGGTCGAAGGAGCGGGCGTAGGCCTCCAGGTAGGCCACCACCTCCTCCTTGACCATGAAGCCGTCCGGGTCGTTCCCGGCGTAGGGGAAGCCAGGCAGGTCGCACTGCCAGTTCGGCGTCACGAGGCAGAACGAGTCCCACCGGCTGTGCCGCCACTCGTGCCCGACCCGGTGCCGCTCCAGCACCAGGTGGTCGACCTCGTGGTGTCGCAGCCACCAGCTCAGCGACAGGCCGGCCTGTCCGCCCCCCACCACCACCACGGGGACGTGCGGCGGCAGCGCGGTCACGCCGGCACCGCGGCGCCGTACGCGTGCGGACGCCGGTCGCGCAGGTGCGACATCCCGCGGCGTGCGAGCAGGAGCGACTCCTGCACGTCCACGGTGGCGACCGCCATGCCCTCGCCGACCCCGGTGTGCGCGAGCACCTCGCCACCCGGGCCGACGATCTTGGCGCTGCCCACGAACTGCAGGTCGCCGAACGTGCCGGACTGGTTCGCCGAGACCACGACGACCTGGTTCTCCAAGGCGCGGGCCCGGTCGAACAGGTCGAAGCGCTGGGTCCACCGGTCCTGTGCGAGGTCCGGATGCCGACCGGTCCGGCCGGCCGGCCAGGCCGAGACGACGACCACGATCTCCGCGCCGTCCAGCGCCAGGCTGCGCGCTGCCTCCGGGAACGCCTTGTCGTAGCAGATGAGCATGCCGAGCCGGCCGACCGGTGTGTCGAAGGCGACGAACTCCTGGCCCGCTTCGTACGACGCGTCCTCGTTGAGGGGCTGGTGCACCTTGCGGTGCAGCCCGAGGACTCCGGTGCCGTCGAGGCAGACCGCGGTGTTGTAGCGGAGCGCACCGGCCCGCTCGCACAGCCCGAGACAGACGACGACATCGCCGGCCAGGTCGATGACGCGCCGCAGCTCCGGCCCGTCGAGGTCGAGCGCCGGGGGCAGCGGGGCCTCGCCGTCCAGGTTCGCCAGATAGCCGCCGAGGCAGGCCTCGGGCAGCACCAGGAGGCCGGCCCCCTCGGCGCGGGCCTGCGCCAGCAGCCGGCCGATCCGTGCGTACGCCTCGTCGAGGTCGCGACCGAAGGGGGCGGAGACGGCCGCCAGCGTCACGGCGCTCACGCGGCACCGAGCCCGGTCACGTCGCTGCCGAGCGCCGGGGTGCAGGTGCCGTCGGGCCAGCGCAGGAGCACACCGGTTCCGTGGACAAGCTCGCCGCAGACGGCCGAGGTCGCCGGGCCCGCCTCGAGCTCCGGAGCGTCGCCGGCGGTGAGCATCCCGAAGCCGGGGAAGCAGGTGAGCCAGTCGCCTGTGGTGACGTCGGCCGGGGTGGGGACCGCGGCCATGTCCAGAACTGCGGCGCACCCGCTTGCCTCCGCCATCATCCCGAGCGTCCCGACGACACCGGCCATGCTCACGTCCTTGGCCGCCGCCGGCCTGCCTCGGGCCACGGAGGCGAGCATGGCGCTCAGCTCGTCCGACGACCGGTGTGTCGTGGAGTCCCACTGGCGGCCGGTGTAACCGGGGCGCCACTCGCCGCCGAGGTCAGCGGTCAGGGCGACCCGGTGGCCGGCCCGGCCGCCGCCGCCGCGGACGGGGTGCTGGGTGCGGCCCACGGCGGTGACGGTGAGAGAGGCCGGTGCCGAGAGCGTCGTGTGCCCGCCGAGCACCGGGACGCCGTAGGCCTCGCTCGCGCGCCGCATGCCGTTCAGCACGCGTGCGGCGAAGGAGGCGTCGCGTGCGCCGAGACTGTCGAGCAGCCCGACGGCGGTGGCGCCCATCGCTGCCAGGTCGTTGAGGTTCACGAGAACGCCGCACCAGCCAGCCCATTCCGGGTCACGCTCGACGAGTGACGGTGTGATGGCGTCGCAGGCGAGGACGACGTCGGTCCCGAGCACCGGCACGCCGTCGTCGCCGACGAAGCCCGGGCCGCCGAGGTGCAGGCCGGCCAGCAGCCGACCCAGCGGGGCCTTGGTGGCGGCGACCAACGCGGCTACCCGGCCGACCGGCCACCGGACGCGCACGTGCGGCCGTCCCGCGACCACCGTGTCGCCGATCCGCTGCCAGCCCAGGCGGGCGAACAGCTTCTCGTTCTGCGGCTGGACGGTGGCCTCGAAGCGCAGGGCCCCGGCGGCCTCGGCGTGCGCGCAGGCGGCCCGCACCAGGGCGGTCCCGAGGCCTGCTGCTCCCCGGACCTGCGCCCGGACGGCGAGCCGGCTGCCGGCCCACCAACCGAGGTCGCGGCCCGGCAGGACGGGCCCCAGTCGGACGCCGGCCAGGACGGTCCCCTCGACGTCACGGGCGACCAGGACGACGGTGCGAGGGTCGTCGTCGACCTCGTCGGCGTCGCTGCCGGCGAACAGCCCCTGCTCATCGACGAAAACGTCGCGACGCAGCGCCCGATAGGCCAGTACAGCTGCTCGGTCGGCCCTTTCGACCAACGGCGCGGTCCGCTGGTGGCTCGATGGGCCCAGCAGGACCATCTCCGCACCGCTCATGCGCCGGCCGCCTGCAGCGCGCTGCACGCGCCGCATGCCGCGCACCCCGCCCCCTGCTCGGCGCCGGTCATGCCGGCCAGGCGCAGGTGCCGGGCGACGCGGGCAGTGACGTCCACGACGACCTCCGTGCTCGGTGCGTGTGCCCCGTCGACGTCAACGGCGAGCGTGCCGGCGAGCGGGCGGAACGGGACGACGAAGGGGTAGACCCCAAGCGCCACGAGCTCGGCGGCGGCGGCCACCAGCTCGTCCGGGTCCTCGCCGAGACCGACCAGCAGGTAGGTCGACACGCGGTTGCGCCCGAAGACGCGGACCGCCTCTGCCCAGGCATCCCAGTAGGCGGACAGCGGGACGGTCGCCTTGCCCGGCATCCACTGCGAACGCACAGCGTCATCCAAAGACTCGACGTGGATGCCGATCGCGGTGGCGCCGGCGTCGCGCAGCTCCCCGATCGTGGCCAGGTCACCAGGAGGCTCGCACTGGATCTGGACCGGCAGGTGCGGAACGGCCGCCTTCACCGCCCGCACGCACCGGGCGAGGTGGCGAGCCCCGCGGTCCTTCGCAGCGGAGGTACCGGTCGTCATGACCATCTGCCGCACGCCGTCCAGCCGCACCGCGGCCTCGGCGACCTCGGCCAGCTGCGCTGGTGTCTTGACCGCTGTCGTCGCGCCACTGGCCAGCGAGGCCTCGATGGCGCAGAACCGGCAACGGTCGGCCTCGTCGTAGCGGACGCAGGTCTGGACGACTGTGGTGGCCAGGACGTCCCTGCCGTGCAGCCGTGCGAGCCTCTCGTACGACACGCCGTCCGCGGTGTGGAGGTCGTAGAAGCGCGGTCGCAGGACCGGTTCCACCTCCACCCCCACGTCGGTGCCGTCGTAGAGCAGCCGGCCGTCGATCACGGCGTACGGGCTGTCGCTCGACATCGGCAGAGCAGCGCCGGCGCCACCGAGCACGACGTGGCCGTCGTCGCTCGGACCGGCCCCGGACCTGCGCTGCACGGGCGCGTCGAGCCGCACGCCGCGGATGGCGACGTCGACGCGCATCCGCACCGGATCGGTCAGGGGCGTCATGACGTCAGACCATGTAGGTGCTGTTGATGATGGCGCCCTTGCGGGCGTAGTGGATGAGCGCGTCCTGCACGTCGAGCGGGTGACAGGGGATGACGCCCTCGATGAGGTCCTCCTCGCGCAGGCCGTGCAGCGACAGCCCGAATCGGCAGCAGTAGACAGTGCCGCCCTCGGCGATGAACGTCGCGATCTGACCGTTGATGTTCTGCTCGCCCGGGAACGCGCTGTCGCCTGTGGTGGGGAAGCCGCGCGTGGCCATGCAGTTCATCGAGCCCGGGCCGTAGAAGTACAGGACGGAGTCAAAGCCCTTCCGCAGCGCCCGGGTGGCCTGCAGGATCGCGACGAAGCTGACGCTGCTCTCGTGGGCGATGCCGTGGACGAGGGTGAGGTAGGACTCGCTGCCGTCGGACTGGTAGTCGGGGAAGATCTTGGTGGAGCCATAGATGTTCGTGCCGCTCGGCAACGACGGGTGCGGGATCTCGCTGATGCTCTGCTGCTGCTTGGCCGTGAGGTCCTCAGCAGTGGCGAGGGCGGTCTTGGTGGGCGCGGGTGCGGTGGTGGTCATGCGTTCTCCAGATGTGCGGGGTGGGCGGAGCCGGACAGGCGGGTCGAGTCGTAGAGCGAGGTGAAGTTGTCGGTGAGCCAGAGGCGGGCGAGCTCGCCGTCCCCGCACGCGGCGGTCATGCGGACGAGCTCCCCCTCGAAGTCGCCCCACGGCTGGTCGCTGGCGAACAGGACGCGGTCGGCGCCGACACCGCGTCGCTCGACCTCGGCCGCCAGCCAGCGCGGGGCGAAGCCGATGGCCCAGCTGCAGTCGGTGTAGACCTGCTTGCCGTCCTCGACCCAGTCGAAGAAGCGGCCGCCGATGAGCTTCATGTGACCGCTCATGCCGCCGCCGAGGTGCACGAGGTGCACGGCGACCTCGTCGGCGTAGCGCTCGACGAGGGTGCCGACCCGGTCGACGTCGGAGGCGGCTCCGGGCGAGGTGTGGACATGGACGACGAGGCCGTGCCGCCGGGCGGTGGCGAACACCTCGTCGAGCACCGGCGAGCACGCCGGGTCGTCCGGGGCTCCTCCGAGCAGGAAGCTGAGCTTGAGCGCGACGACCCCGTCCTGGCCGGCGAGGGCGAGTGCCGCACGGGTGTGGTCGAGGTCCTCCGGGCGGGGCGAGACCCACAGCCCGGCGCGAACGCGGTCGTCGGTCGCCGCCGCTTCGAGCACGAGGTCGTTGAAGCGGAAGGCGAGCTCGGCGCGGGGCACGCCGTAGTTGGGGAGGACGAGCGCGCGCTCGGTCCCCTCGGCGTCGAGATCGGCGAGCAGCTCGGCGACGGTGGCCCGAGCCGTCGTGTCGGCCTGCAGCGGCGACATGCCGTAGAAGGGGTGCGGCGGCAGGACGCCCAGGTGCCGGTGGGCGTCGTGCACGCGCTGCGGGAGGGCCATGCCGAACAGTCCACGCCCGAGGTGTTTCGGTGTGGTGACGGTTCGGGCGCCGACCGGGGAACGGCTTGTTGCGCCGGTGGTTCGTGCTTGTGACCGGGGTCCGTCGGCGGCTGTCGTCTGCTGCTTCCTCCAGGTCTCGCCCGACCCCCAGCGACTGCTCAGCCGCCGCCGAGGGCCGTAAGCAGGTCCCCGAACCCCCCGGCCGAACGGGAGTCCTGACGGGCGGAGGTCACGACCGGCCGCAGCCCGGACCGGGCCACCCGCAACCCCCTGGCCTCGAGGGCCGCGACCAGCGCGTGGTCCTCGGCCAGCGCCAGCGGCGGAAATCCGCCGACCGCGGTGTAAGCGGCCCCCGACAGGCTGAGGTTGGCGCCGTGCACGTGTGGATGGTCCGGGCCGCTCCAGGCGTAGACGTCGGCGAAGCGGGCCACGACGACAGGGTCGTGCGCCGACCAGTCGGCTACGGACACGATGCCGGCCACGGCGTCCCAGCCCTCGGCCCGCCACCTGAGCTGGTCGGTGAACCACTCGCCCGGCACCTGGCTGTCGGCGTCCGTGGTCGCGAGCCACAGCTGCTCGGCCGGCACCTGCGCCGCGGCGACGGCGGCGTCCAGCCCGCGACGGCGGGCCGCGCCGGCGCTGCGCAGGTCGACCTCGAGGACCGTGCACCCGGCGGCCCGGGCGACGTCGGCGGTGCGATCGGTGCACCGGTCCGCGACCACCACGATCGTCACCGGCGGCACGCCCGGCTGGGCTGCCGCGACCTGCAGCGAGCTGAGGCAGGCCGGCAGCAGCTCCTGCTCGTCGTGGGCGGGGACCGCGACGGCGATCGCCCGCGTCAGCACAGGCCGCCCCTGCCGGCGACCGACACCCGCGCGGGGTCCTCGCCCGGGTGCGGGCGGACGTGCACGGCCAAGTCAAGGTCGAGCTCCACGTGGCGCACCGACGGTACGAGGTGCCCGCTGGCGGCGTCGGCGACGGCCTGCTGCACCGCGTCCCCGGTCTGCGGGTAGTCGCCTACGGGGTGGCGCCAGTGGATGCTGAGCAGAGTGCCGCCGGGAGCGACAGCCTCGACGGCGCGCTCGGCGACGGTGCGCAGGTCGTCCTCGCCGAGGTAGTAGAGGAGCTCGGAGAGCACGACCAGGTCGAAGCGGCCCGCCGGCCAGTCCTGGGGCAGGGCCCGTAGCTCGAACCGCACCTGGTCGGCCCCCGAGAGCCGGGCCGTGGCCGCCGCGAGCGCAACAGGTGACACGTCGGAGGCGAGCAGGTCGTCGCACCGCGCGGCCAGGGCCTCGGTCAGCAAGCCGATTGAGCAGCCAGGCTCAAAAGCACTGGCGTAGCGCCGCTCTGGTAGCGCAGCGACGGTGAGTGCACGCTTGCGCTCTTCATACCAGCGGTCGGTGAACCCCCACGGGTCCGGCGAGGCGTCGTACATGTCGTGGAAGTAGTCGTCGGGCAGCGTCACGCGAACACGTGCTCCTCGGCGCGCAGGAAGTGCGCGAGATCGGACGGTGGAACGACGGCGGCGTCCTCGGCGGCCGGGCCGAGCGGCTCGGTCTGGCTCGGGTAGCAGGCCAGCGCCTCGCGCTTGCGACGCCGGGCCTGCGCCGGGAGCGGCAGCCGCAGGGCCCGCTCCCACGGGACGCGCGGGTCGTCGGGTGCGGCCCAGTGCCAGACCCAGAGTGGGTAGCTCAGCAGGCGTGCACCGGTCGCAGCGCACGTGGCAGCGGCTGCACGCCCGGCACTGTCGTGGTCGGGGTGGCCGTCACCGTCGAGCGGTGCGATGCACCAGTCGTCTGCTCCGAGCAGGGGGGCAAGGGCCCTGATCAGCTCGTCCTCGCGGGCTGTGAGGCCGCCGTCGGGCAGGTGCAGGCGTTGCTCGACCAGCCGCCCGGGCAGTCCGGCGCCGAGCGCGGCAAGAGCAGCTGAGGTCTCAGCGGTGCGCACCGCCCGCAGCTCGTCAGGACGGGCGACGCGGCTGCCGGGGTGGGACGCCTCACCGTCGGTGGCGGCAAGCAGTACAACAGTCGTTCCGCGGGCCAGGAGCTCGGCGATCAGGCCGCCGACGGCCAGGGTCTCATCGTCCGGGTGGGGCGCCAGCACGACGGCCCGTCGGCAGGGCTCGAGGTCGAGCACCGGGACGCTGCCGAGCGCGGGCCAGGCCTCCCAAACGGCCTCGGGGGTGCCGGAGCCCGGCTCGATGCTCACCACGCCGGGTCTCGCTCGAGCGCGAGAACGCCCAGGCCGGCGAGGTCGGTCTCGGCATGGCTCTGCCGGAGGTAGACCGGCAGGTCCGCGGCGAGCGCGGCGTGCCGCGGGTCGCGGCACAGCGGTCCGGCCCCAAGCGCCCGCCCGACCCGGTCGAGCACCTCGGTCGCGGCCCTCTCGGTCTGGGCGCGGAGCCGCCCCGCCGTGAGTCGGGCTCCACCACCGAGGTCCCGCGGGTCCTCGTCGACTCTCATGGCCGCCGCAGCCAGCCCGGCCGAGACGGCCGACAGCGCGGAGTCGACGGCGCCGAGGTGGGCCAGTGCGTGCGGTGACAGCGGACGCCGTGCGTTGGCCTCGAGCAGAGCCCGGCCGACTCCGACGGCACCGCCGTACCAGCAGGCGGCGACCGCCATCGCGCCGTACCAGAAGCCCGGCCGGTCGAGGTAGTCCCCCGGCCCACCGACGGGGGAGGCAGCCACACCGCTCAGGTCGACGTCGAGGCTGTCGCTGCCGGCCATGCCGACCGCGTGCCAGGTGCCCGCGATCGGCCGCGCGGCGGCCAGCTCGACAGCGAAGAGCCGGTAGCCGTCCGGGGCGTCGGCGCTCACCAAGGCGTGCGTGCAGGCCCGGGCGCCCGAGCACCAGGGCTTGACGCCACTCAGCTGCCATCCGTCGCCCGCCCGGTGGGCGACCAGCGCAGGCTGCGGGGGGTGGGCCGCCCACACGGCCCAGCGCGACCCGGGCGGCGCCGAGCAACCACCCAGCTCGGCAAGGATGGCCAGGGCGTCGAGGTGGGCCTCGGCCAGTCGCCCGACGCAGAGGTCGTCCGCCGCCAGCTCGACCAGAGCACGCCAGCGCTCCAGGGTCCGCCCCCCACCCGGCAGCGGGAGGTCGAGTCGGCCGGCCGCCACGGCAGCCGCGAAGGCCGCGGTGACGCCCGCGACGCGAGGTGGAAGGGGTTCAGCGGAGGCCACCGACGCAATCTACGGGCGGCCCCGGGGGCGCGCAGGGCCGCCGGGTTCGCCCGCCCCTACCGGTGCCGCCTCGACGGGTTCACCTCTGGGTGAGCGGTGCCGAAGGGAGTGCATGGACCTCCCCCGCGCGCGGCGTGCCGCTCCTGAGCCGCGGCACGCTGACGCCTGGCTCGTCGCGCTGGGCTTCTCGAGCCTGTACCTCCTGGCCGCGGTCCTGGGCCGCGCCAGCAGCGTGGAGGGAACCCAGCTCGCCCTCGTCTGGCCGGCGGCTGCGGTGGGCTACCTGTGGATCCTGTGGAGCACCGGGCGAGGGCGTGCGTGGGTCGACCTGCTGCTGCTCGCCGCGCTCGCGTGGCTGGCGAACCACATGACCGGGATCGGCATCGAGCTGTCCGGCGCCTTCGCGGTGGCCAACGCCGTCCACGCCGCGGCAGCGGTCTGGCTGGTCCGTCGCCTCGGCGGGGGTCCGTGGCTGCGCACCGGCCGTGACCTCGCCCTGCTGGTGCTGGGCGCGGCTGCCGGCTCCACGCTGGCAGCAGCGGTGGCCGCGCCCGCCGCGGCACTGCTGATCGGGGAGGGACTGACGACGACGTTCGGTGTCTGGGCGCTGCGCAACGTCGCGAACACCTTGGTGTTCTCCGCGGTCGCGCTTCTCCTGGCAGACTCGGGCCGGCGGTCGTTGGCACCGCGGCGCCACCCGGCTGAGTGCGCGGGGACGGTCGTGGTCCTGGCGCTGGCCTACCTGGTCGTGTTCGGCGGGGCCGATCCGCTCCCGCTCACCTCCTTCGTCCTGCCGCTGACGGTGTGGGTGGCGCTGCGGTTCCCCACCTCCGTCGTAGCGGCCCATGTGCTGCTCGCAGGCGGGATCGTGGTCGCGCTGACGGCGGCCGGGTACGGGCCCTACCAGGGCGAGTCCCCGGCGATCCGCGTCGCGCTGGCTCAGGGCTTCGTCGCCGTGCTCGGCCTGGTTGGGCTGACCCTGTCGCTCCACCGCGACGAACGGGACCGGCTGATGCGCGAGCTCGCCCGCCGGGCCGACCAGGCCCTCAAGGACGGTGAGCGGACGGCCCGCCAGGCGGCGCTGCTCGAAACGGTCCTGGACACCGTCGACGTGGCCGTCGTGGCCTGCGACGCGGCCGGCCATCTCACCCTGTTCAACCGGGCCGCCCAGGAGTTCCATGGCACCGACGCCGACCCGACCGTCGCCCCGGAGATCTGGGCGAGCCGGTTCGACCTGTACCGCGAGGACGGCAGGACGCTCCTGACCCCTGAGGAGATCCCCCTGGCCGTGGCCCTGCGGGGCGGCCAGGTGCACAACCAGGTCATCGTCATCGCACCGCAGGACAACCCGGCCCACACCGTCCGCTGCGACGGCCGGCAGCTCACCGCCGCCGACGGCACTCTGCT